>NZ_PZKG01000023.1 GCF_003034985.1 Cereibacter changlensis JA139 | reverse complement strand
CGGGGGGCGGCGGCGATCTCGTCGATCCACCTGCTGCCAGAGGGAAACGGATTGGGCGCCCGACAGCACATATTGCCGGTCGACGAGGAAGGTCGGCACCGCCGTCACCCCCTTGGACCGTGCATCGGCGTCGCGCGCCGCCAGATCGTCGCGGTCGTTGTCGGTGGCGAGCAGCCGCGCGGTCAGCGCCCGGTCCATCCCGGCCTGCGCCGCGATCTCGGTCAGCACCTGCGCGTCGCCGATGTCGAGCCCCTCGCGGAAATAGCCGCGGAACAGCGCCGCCACCACCGCGCCCTGCCGCCCCTCCAGCCCGGCCCAATGGATCAGCCGATGCGCGTCGAGCGTGTTCGGCACCCGCTCGATCCGGGCGAAATCCATCTCGACCCCGGCCTCGCCGGCCATCTTCGCCAGCTGGACATGCGCCTCGACCGCCTTGGTCTTGCTGCCGAAGATCCGCTCCAGATACTCCCGCCGGTCCATGCCCTCGCGCGGCATCTCGGGGTTCAGCTGGAAGGGATGCCATTCCACCGCGAAAGGATGGTCGGGCCGCGATTCCAGCGCGCGGTCGAGAAAGGCCTTGCCGATATAGCACCAGGGGCAGATCGGGTCGGAGAAGATGTCGAGACGGACCATGCAGGAGCTCCTTCGGCGCGGAGGGTGAAATGACGGGCCTCGAAACGGCAACACTCGGACGGGGCAGGCGCAGGGGCTGCCGACGCGGACGGAAAGGAGGCGTGATGTCTGCTACGCCTCCGCCCCCGGCGATGCAAGACGCAGGGGTATCTGTGCGCCTGTGCAGCCCTGCACGGGGGCAGGTAAAGTCTCTGCACCGACGCGCCTTGTCAGCATCAACATCCCTTGACCGCCCGCACCGCCCCTTGACCTTCGCCGGAAATGGCCACAGGATGAATGAACGTTCATTCCCAGCCCGCTCCGTGCTGATCCTGCCGAAAGCCCCGCATGCCCGATACGCTCACCGCCGCCCAGCCGCGCAGCGCCGAGATCCTCAATGCGGTGCGCAGCAGCTTCGCCGAGAAGGGCTTCGACGGCGCCTCGATGCAGGATCTCGCCAAGGCCGCGGGGATGAGCGTCGGCAATTTCTACCGCTACTTCCCGTCGAAGGCCGCGATCATCGAGGCCCTCATCGCCCGCGACCTCGAGGCCGTGGGCGAGGATTTCGCCCGCGTCATCACCTCGGCCGATCCGATGCAGATGCTGCGCGACGTGCTGCGTGAGCATGTCGAGGTGAAGCACTGCAACGAGGATTTCCCGCTCTGGGCCGAGATCACCGCCATCGCCCAGCGCCGCCCCGAGATCGGCGCCGCCTGCGGCCGGATGGAATCCGAGGTGCGGCGCTACCTTTTGACCATCTTCTCCCACGCCACCGGCCTGCCCTTGGCAGAGACCGAACGCCGCTTTGTCACCCATGCCGATTTCGTGGTGATGCTGGTCTCCGCCTCGGCGGTGCAGCCGCCGGACCGTCGCACCGGCGCGGATGAACTGACCGCGATGGTTCTGCGTACAATCAATGCGACCCTCGACGAGGTCGCCCGTTCCGATGTGAAAGGTTGAGCCCATGCGGGTAACGAGCGTTCTTCTTGCCCTGACCCTCGGCCTCTCCGGCGCGGGCGCAACCTTCGCCCAGACCCCTGAGGCCGCGCCGCAGACCCTGCCGGCGATCACCGTCTCCACCGTTGCGCCGCGCCTGATGCGCGACCGGGTGATCGCCTCCGGCCTCGTCGAGGCGGTGGAGATGGTCCAGGTCCAGCCGCTGATCGAAGGCCAGCCGATCGAGACGCTGGAGGCCGATGTCGGCGACATGGTGAGCCAGGGCCAGGTGCTCGCCCGGCTCTCGCTTTCCACGCTGGAGCTGCAGCGCAGCCAGTTCACCGCCTCGCTCGCCTCGGCCAGGGCCACCATCGCCCAGGCCGAGGCCCAGGTGCTGGAGGCCCGCTCCAGCGCCGACGAGGCCCAGCGCGTCACCCAGCGCACCTCGCAGCTGCGCGCGCAAGGCGCCGCCTCGCAGGCCGCCGCCGACACGGCGCAGGCCGCGGCGATCAGCGCCAACGCCCGGGTCATGGTGGCGGTGCAGACGCTGGAGGCCGCCCGCGCCCAGCTTTCGCTGGTCGAGGCGCAGCTGGAGAATGTCGAGCTGCAACTGGCCCGCACCAATGTCGTCGCCCCGGTGGCCGGCGAGATCGTGCAGCGCAACGCCCAGGTCGGGGCCATCGCCAGCGCCTCCGGCACGCCGATGTTCTCGCTGATGCGCGACGCGGCGCTGGAGCTGCGCGCCGACGTGGCCGAAGGCGACCTCCTGCGGCTGGAGGCCGGGCAGGGGGTGCGGATCACCACTGTCGGCGGTGCCGCACCCCTCACCGGCGCCGTCCGGCTGGTCGAGCCCGCCATCGACGCCGCCACCCGCCTTGGCCGCGCCCGGATCAGCATCGACGACCCCTCGGCAATCCGGCTCGGCATGTTCGCCGACGCCGAAATCCTGTTGGCCGAGCGCGAGGCGCTGGCCGTGCCGGTCACCGCCGTCGGCTCCGGCGCAGAGGGCGCCACGCTGATGAAGGTCACCGATGGCGAGGTGACCCGCGTCGCGGTGACCACCGGCATCCGCGATGCGGGCTTCATCGAGATCACCGCAGGCCTCGCCCAGGGCGATCTGGTGGTGACGAAATCCGCCGCTTTCGTGCGCGACGGCGACCGGGTGAACCCGGTCCCGGCCGAGCCGACCAACTGAGGGGCGCGCCATGAACTTCTCGGCCTGGTCGATCCGCAACCCCGTCGCGCCCCTCCTTGGCTTCCTCATGCTGATGGTGCTCGGCTGGCTTTCCTTCAACGCCCTGCCCATCACCCGCTTCCCCAACATCGACGTGCCGCTGGTCGCCGTGCGCGTGGCGCAATCCGGCGCCGCCCCGGCCGAGATGGAGACCCAGGTCACCAAGGAGATCGAGGATGCCGTCGCCGGCATCACCGGGGTCAAGAACATCATCTCCACCGTCACCGACGGCGTCTCCACCACCGCGGTCGAATTCCGCATGGAGGTGCCGACCGAGAAGGCGGTGCAGGATGTGAAGGACGCCATCGACCAGATCCGCGGCGACCTGCCCGGCGACATCGAGGCCCCGATCGTCACCCGCATCGACGTCGAGGGTCAGGCGATCATGACCTTCGCCGTCACCGCCCCCTCGATGACCATCGAGGAGCTGAGCTGGTATGTCGACGACACCATCACCCGCGCCCTGCAGGGCCGGCCCGGCATCGGCCGGGTCGACCGCTACGGCGGGGCCGAGCGCGAGATCCGCGTCAGCCTCGACCCGGTGAAGCTCGGCAGCTTCGGCATCACCGCGCCGCAGGTCAACGCCCAGCTGCGCGCCACCAACGCCAATCTCGGCGCCGGGCGGTCGGAACTGGGGGCGGGCGAGCAGGCGATCCGCATGCTGGGTGACGCCAGCACGGTGGAGCGGCTGGCCGCCACCACCATAGCACTGCCCTCGGGCCGCCACGTCCGGCTCTCTGACTTGGGCGAGATCTCCGACACCTACGAGGAACTCCGCTCCTTCTCGCGTTTCAACGGCGAGCCGGTGGTGACCTTCGCCGTCTTCCGCGCCAAGGGCGCCTCCGAGGTCTCGGTGGCCGAGGTGGTGAACGGCACGCTGGAGGAGCTGCGCGCCGCGAACCCCGAGGTGACGGTCGCGCTGGTCGATGACACGGTCTATTACACCTATGGCAATTACGAGGCGGCGCTGCACACGCTGATCGAGGGCTCGATCCTCGCGGTGCTGGTGGTCTTCCTGTTCCTGAAGAACTGGCGCGCCACGCTGATCGCCGCGGTGGCCCTGCCGCTCTCGGCGGTGCCGACCTTCTGGATCATGGACCTGCTCGGCTTCTCGCTTAACCTCGTCAGCTTCCTTGCGATCACGCTGGCCACCGGCATCCTTGTCGACGACGCCATCGTCGAGATCGAGAACATCGCCCGCCACATCCGCATGGGCAAGTCGCCCTATCGCGCCGCCATCGAAGCGGCGGACGAGATCGGCATGGCGGTCATCGCCACCTCGCTGACCATCGTCGCGGTCTTCGTGCCGGTCTCCTTCATGCCGGGCATTCCGGGGCAGTATTTCGAGCAGTTCGGCTTGACCGTCGCGATCTCTGTGCTGTTCTCGCTGCTGGTCGCCCGGCTGATCACGCCGATGATGGCCGCCTATCTCATGCGCACCAAGGACGCCGACGAGAAGGAGCATCGCGACGGCCCGATCATGCGCGGCTATCTCGCCGTGGTCCGCAGCACCATGCGCTTCCGCTACCTGACGCTGCTGGGGGCCATCGGCGTGCTGGCGGTGTCGATCTTCTTCATGCTGCGCGTGCCGGGCAGCTTCATCCCGCCCGAGGATGTCAGCCGCATCCCGCTCAGCGTCGAACTGGCCCCCGGCTCGACGCTGGAAGAGACCGACCGCAGCACCCAGGCGCTGGTGGCGGCGATCCGCGACGTGGACGGGGTGAAGGACATCTTCGTGCTGGGCGGCTCTTCCCCCACCGGCGATCTCGACGTGCGCCGCGCCAGCGTCACCATCCTGCTCGACAAGCTCGACCACCGGCTCATGTTCCGCCTGTCGGATCTGGCCAGCCGGCTGCCCGTGGTCGGGCCGCTCCTGCCGGCGCTGCCGCCCGAGGGCCGCACCAGACCGCAGAGCAGCATCGAGGCCGAGATCTTCGGCCGCATCGCAGGCATCCCCGATGTGCGCGCCTTCAAGCTGAACGACCGGGGCGAGCGTGACCTGTCCTTCTCGATCCTGTCCGACAACGAGGCCGACCTGAACCTCGCCGTCGCCCGGCTGGAGGCGGCGCTGCGCGGCGACCCCTTGCTGGCCGACGTGGCCTCCGAAGGCGCGCTGCCGCGGCCCGAGCTGCAGATCACCCCGCGCCCGACCGAGGCGGCGCGGCTCGGCGTCACCACCCGGCAGATCGCCGAGATCGTCCGCGTCGCCACCATCGGCGACATCGACGCCGGCCTCGCCAAGCTCTCGATCGACGACCGGCTGGTGCCGGTGCGGGTGCGGCTGAACGACGGGGCTCGCGCCGACCTCGGCCGCATCGCCGCGCTGCGCGTCACCACCGCCAGCGGCGCCACCGTGCCGCTGAGCACCGTGGCCGACATCGTCATCGCCGAGGGCCCCAGCATGGTCGACCGGCTGAACCGCGAGCGCCGCGCCACCATCGGCGCCAACCTGCCGGTCGGCGTCGCCCTAGGCACCGCCTCGGCCCGCTTCAAGGAGATCACCGAAAGCGTCGACCTGCCAGCCTCGGTCCGGGTCTCCGAATCCGGCGACGCCGAGATCCAGAACGAACTCACCGCCAGCTTCGGCAAGGCCATGGTGCTGGGCCTGATGCTGGTGCTGACCGTGCTGATCCTCTTGTTCCGCTCGGTGATCCAGCCCTTCACCATCCTTCTGTCCTTGCCGCTCGCCATCGGCGGCGTGGCGGCGGCGCTGATCCTCACCGATTCCGCGCTCTCCATGCCGGTGCTGATCGGCATCCTGATGCTGATGGGCATCGTCACGAAGAACGCCATCCTCCTCGTCGATTTCGCGGTCGAGATGCGCGCCCGCGGCATGGCGCGGTTCGAGGCGGTGATGGAGGCCGGGCACAAGCGCGCCCGTCCCATCGTCATGACCTCCATCGCCATGTCGGCGGGCATGCTGCCCTCGGCGCTCGGCGTGGGCGAGGGCGGGTCGTTCCGCGCGCCGATGGCGACGGCGGTGATCGGCGGCATCATCGTCTCCACCGTGCTCAGCCTGGTGATCGTGCCGTCCTTCTTCCTGATCATGGACGACCTGTCGAAGGGCCTGTCCCGACTGCTCGGCGGCCTCGTCGGCAAGAAGGAAGCCGAGCCGGATATCCCGGCGCCGGAAGTGCTGGCCGAACGCCTCGCCGAACGCGAGGCGGAGCTCGCGGCGCTGGCGCGGCGGGTGGCGGATCTGGAATCCAAGACCCCGCCGAGCCGGATCCTCGTCGCAGAATGACCGCGCCGCGGCCCGCAACAGGCCGCGGCGCTCAGCCCGCGATCAGTAGCCCGGGCCCATCCAGCCGCCGACGCGGTTCGCGCCGCCGCTGATGTCCTGGCCGACACCGGCCACCGTGTTGCAGCCGGCCAGCGCCAGCATCGCGATCATCATCACTGTCTTCATCACGTCTCGCTCTCAGTCCTCGAACCACCAGACATCCGGCTGGAATCCCGGCCAGTCGCCATAGACCGGCAGTTTCGCGGGATACTTCAGCTCCTTGCGATGCGCCAGACGGGAAACCTTTGAATACCACATCGGGATCACGTAGCGCCCCGTGGTCAGCACCCGGTCCAGCGCCTGCGTCGCCGCGACGAAATCCGCCTGCTGGGTGGAGGACAGGATCCGCGCGATCATCGCCTCCGCCGCCGGGCTCTCCATCCCCATCAGGTTGCGCGAGCCCGGCTGGTCCTTGCCCGCCGCCGCCCAGTACAGCGTCTGCTCCGCCCCCGGGCTCAGGCTCATCGCGCGGATGAAAGGCATCATGTCGAAATCCTGCGCATCGGTCCGCTGCTTCAGCTGCGCCGCATCCACCGCGGTGATCCGCGCCTCGATCCCCAGCCGCTTCAGCGCCTCGACATAGATGCTCGCGACCGAGATCATCTCGCCCGCGCCCTGCGCCAGCAGGATCTCGAAGCGGAAGGGCTGGCCGTCCTTGCGCAGCACGCCGTTCTCCACCGCCCATCCGGCATCCCCGAGCAGCTTCATCGCCGCCCGCATGTTCCTGCGGTTCGCCTCCGACCCGTCCGACACTGGCAGGGCATAGCCCTCCAGCGCCCCCGGCAGCAGCTCCCCGGCATAGGGCTCCAGCAGCGCCTTCACCGCGCCCTCCGCCGGCTCGCCGGGCGCAAACCCCAAGGCCGAGTTCGAGAAATACGAGCTGATCCGCAGCTGCGCCCCGCCGGTCAGCGTCCGGTTGATCAGCTCGAAATTGAACGCCTGGATCAGCGCCTCGCGCACCCGCCAGTCCTGAAACATCGGACGGCGGGCGTTGAACACCAGCCCCTCCATCCCCGAGGGCCTTCCATGCGGGATTTCGGCCAGCACCACGTCGCCGGACTGCACCGCCGGGAAGCCGTAGTTCACCGCCCATTTCGCCGCATTGGTCTCGCGGTAGCTGCTCAGCGCGCCCGACTTGAACGCCTCGAACACCACCCCGGAATCTCCGAAGTAGTCGTAGCGCACCTCGTCGAAATTGTGCAGCCCGCGGTTGATCGGCAGGTCCTTGCCCCACCAGTCCGGATTGCGCCGATAGCTGATGAAACGCCCCGGCTCGAATGTGTCGACCACATAGGGCCCCGACCCGATCGGCGGCTCCAGCGTCGAGGCGGTGAAGTCCTTTCCTTCCCACTGCGCCTTCTTCAGGATCGGCCGCAGCCCCAAGACCAGCGGCAGCTCGCGGTCCTCCTGGTTGAAGGTGAAGCGCACCGAGCGCGGGCCGGTGATCTTGGACTTGGCGATCTTGGTCCAGGCCACGCGGTAGCGCGGCATGCCCTCGGTACCGAGCTTCTCGAAGGACCAGATCACATCCTCCACCGTCACCGGGCTGCCGTCCGAGAATCGGGCGCCCTCGCGCAGGGTGAATTCGACGAAGCTGCGCGCGGCGTCGGTCTCCACCGACTCGGCCAAGAGCCCGTAGAGCGTGAAGGGCTCGTCCAGCGACCGCGCCATCAGCGTCTCGACCGTCAGCGGGGTGGAGCCGAGGCCCAGACCCACCGGCGCGCGGCCCATGACGATATAGGGGTTGAGCGAATCGAATCCGCCGGTTTCGCCCAGAACGATGCGTCCGCCCTTCGGCGCATCGGGATTCGCGTAGGGCAGCGCCACAAAATCGGGTGGAAGCGCCGGCTCGCCATACATAGCTATGCCATGCGCCGATTCTGCTCCTGCGGGCGCCGCCGTCGCGGCCAGCAGGATCAGGGTTGCCGCATGCCTCAGACGGGCCAAGATATTCTGTTTCATTCCGGCAACATTCCCCCGGCGCAGCGGTTTCTGAGGGCCGAACCTAAGGTGGCTTGCCAGCCATTTCAAACTTTTAACTTGGCCCCCGGTTGAGATCGGCGTATAACAGACCCACTGCTCGATAGGTTTCTTGCCTGTATGAAACCTGCCTCAATAACTTAACGCCGGCTTCGTGCCGGCGTTTTTTTTGGGCCTGAGCCTGCCTTCCCACCTCTGCCGCAGCGAACTCCGATCTCGCCTTGCGTCCGTCGCTCGGCTAAGTCTGGCCGGGGAACAGCGGAGGAACAGCATGTCTCTGAAGGGCAGAACGGCAATCGTCACCGGGTCGAACTCCGGCATCGGACTGGGCGCCGCCGAGGAGCTGGCGCGGGCTGGCGCCGATGTGGTCATCAACTCCATCACCGACCGGCCCGAGGATCACGCGCTGGCCGAAAAGCTGGCCGCCGCGCATGGCGTCAGCGTCCGCTACCTGCAGGCCGACATGTCGAAGCCCGACGAGTGCCGCGCGCTGATCGAGCGGGCAGGGGGCTGCGACATCCTCGTGAACAACGCCGGCATCCAGCATGTCGCCGCCATCGAGGCCTTCCCGACCGAGAAATGGGATGCGATCCTCGCCATCAACCTCTCTTCGGCCTTCCACACCACCGCCGCCGCCCTGCCGGGGATGCGGGAGAAGGGCTGGGGCCGGATCGTCAACATCGCCTCGGCGCATGGCCTGACCGCCAGCCCCTACAAATCGGCCTATGTCGCGGCCAAGCACGGGCTCGTCGGCTTCACCAAGGTCACCGCGCTGGAAACCGCGGGGCAGGGCGTCACCTGCAACGCCATCTGCCCGGGCTATGTGCTGACGCCGCTGGTCGAGGCGCAGATCCCCGACCAGATGAAGGCGCATGGCATGGACCGCGAGACGGTGATCCGCGAGGTCATGCTGGACCGCCAGCCCTCGAAGCAATTCGCCACCACCTCGCAGATGGGCGGCACCGTCGTCTTCCTCTGCTCGGCCCATGCCGACCAGATCACCGGCACCACCATCTCGGTCGATGGCGGCTGGACGGCACTGTGAAACGGTAGCGTTTGACGGGGAGAGCGTCGACACGCGCCGGGTGACCGGAGATGGGGATGTCGTTCCGCATCGACGACCGGCGAGCAAGGTAGGCGTAGGGTGGGGTTTCACCCCACCATGCGAATCCTACTTTTCAATTAACACGCAACAGATAACCGTTGAATATCAACCGGTTATCTGCATTTTCACACGTGAAAATCAGCCTCTGGCGATCTCGATCGCCACGGCCGCGCCCAGCCGGGCATTGTTCAGCACCAGCTCGACGTTGGAGGCCAGCGACCGCCCCGCCGTGATCTCGAACATCCGGTCCAGCAGGAAGGGCGTCACCGCCTTGCCCGCGATCCCCTGATCCGCCGCCTCGGCCAGCGCCTGCTCGATCACCGGGCTGATCTCGGCGAAGGCGATCTCATGCTCCACGGGGATCGGGTTCGCCACCAGCTGCCCGCCCGGCAGCCCCAGCCGCCCCCGCATCAGATGCGCCGCCGCGATCTCGCCCGCGCTGTCCATCCGGAGCGGCGCCGGCAGCCCCGACCCGCGCGACCAGAAGGCCGGAAATTCGTCCTGCCCGAAGGCGATGACCGGCACGCCGTAGGTTTCCAGAACCTCCAGCGTCTTCGGCAGGTCGAGGATCGCCTTCGCCCCCGCCGCGATCACCGTGACCGGGGTCTGCGCCAGCTCGCGCAGGTCCGCCGAGATGTCGAAGCTCAGCTCCGCCCCCCGATGCACCCCCCCGATCCCGCCGGTGGCGAAGACCGAGATCCCGGCGAGCCGCGCCGCGATCATCGTGGCGGCGACCGTCGTCGCCCCCGTCCGTCCCTGCGCGAGGCAGGCGGCCATGTCGGCGCGCGACAGCTTGGCCACGTCCTTGGCCTGACCCAGCTGATCGAGCTCGTCCCCGGTCAGCCCGACATGGATCCGCCCGCCCATCACCGCGATGGTGGCAGGCACCGCCCCCGCCGCGCGGATCTCGGCCTCGACGGCGCGGGCGGTCTCCACGTTCTGTGGGAAGGGCATGCCGTGGGTGATGATGGTCGATTCCAGCGCCACCACGGCGCGGCCCCCGGCCAGCGCGTCGGCAACCTCGGGAAGCAGGGTGAGCGGGGCTTTCATGATCCGATTTCTCCTGAGATATAGTCGGCGGCGGCGCGCAGGGCGGCCGTCAGCGCCGCCTCGCGCGGATCGCCGCGCCGTTCGGCCACGATATGCGCGGCCATGAAAGTGTCGCCCGCCCCGGTCACCCGGGTCACGAGCACGGCAGGCGGCGTCCCGGTCAGCACGCCGAGCCCCCGCCGCCCGTCGGCACAGGCCCGGCCCCCGTCGGTCACCAGAACCCGCTCGGCGCCGCGCTCGAGCAGGGCGAGGGCGGCGGCCTCGGCCCCCTCGAACCGCGCCCTGCACAGGATGCCCGCCTCCTCGAGATTGAGATAGAGCGTGGCGCGCGGATGCGACAGCAGCGGGCTCAGCCGTTCGGCCTTGCCGGGGCTGGCGGGGGCGATGCGCAGGTCGGCGGCGGCGAAAAGGGGTGAGCTGGCGATATCGGCCAGCAGCGCCTCGGTCAGGTTGCCGTCGAGCGCGATCAGCCCGGCATAGGGCGCGGCCTCCGACCCCAGCCGCCCGTCGGCCAGGGGCCGCAGGATCTTGTCGCCCGCCGCCTCGAGCGAATGGGCGTCGGCGATGGCGGCGATCAGCCCGTTGGCACCCTCGACCGCCATGTAGCGGTCGGTCGGCAGATCCTCGGAGCGGTAGAGCTGCGCGGTGTCGAGCCCCATCCGCGCGCAGGCCGCCACCAGCTCGTCCCCCTCGGGATCGCGCCCGATGGCCGAGAGCAGCGCCGGCGTGAGCCCGAAGCGGCGCAGGGTCATGGCGATGTTCATCGCCACACCCCCCGGCAGCCGGGTGATGCGACCGGGCACGTCCGACCCGACCCGCATCGCGGTGGGCGAACGACCGATGATGTCCCAGAGGACGGAGCCGATACAGAGGATGTCTGGCGCTTGCATGGCCGTTCTGATGCCGGGCGCGCCGCGCCGGTGCAAGCGCAGATTTCGCGCCCGGGCGTGCTCCGCCCGGTCTTCCGCAGGCGACTGCGGGAGAAGGCCCTTGCAAGGGGCTGCGGCGGCTTGTATAGGCGCGGCACTTCACAGGTGGGGCTTGGGCTTTTCGGGGGAGACATCCCCGAGGGTCCGCCGGTTGGAACGCGAGTTCTGAGATGGCCCTGCCGAGGCGCAAACCGGAAAAGGATAATGGACATGGCGCTCCCCGAGTTTTCCATGCGTCAGCTGCTTGAAGCTGGCGTTCACTACGGCCACCAGACCGCACGCTGGAACCCGAAGATGGGTGAATTCATCTACGGCGACCGCAACGGCATCCACATTCTCGACCTGACGCAGACCGTCCCGATGCTGGACGCGGCGCTGAAAGTCGTGCGTGACACCGTCGCCAAGGGCGGCCGCGTGCTGTTCGTCGGCACCAAGCGTCAGGCGCAGAAGCCGATCGCCGAAGCTGCCGAGAAATGCGCGCAGCACTACATGAACCATCGCTGGCTGGGCGGCACGCTCACCAACTGGAAGACGGTCTCGCAGTCGATCCAGCGCCTGAAGCAGCTCGACGAGCTGATGGCGAACGGCGCCGAGGGCCTGACCAAGAAAGAGCGGCTGAACATGGAGCGCGAGCAGTCCAAGCTGCAGGCGTCGCTCGGCGGCATCCGCGACATGGGCGGCGTTCCGGACCTGCTGTTCATCATCGACGTGGGCAAGGAAGATCTGGCGATCCTCGAAGCGCAGAAGCTGGGCATCCCGGTGGTCGGCGTCGTCGACACCAACTGCTCGCCCAAGGGCGTGGACTACGTGATCCCGGGCAACGATGACGCGGCTCGCGCGATCGCCCTGTATTGCGACCTGGTCTCGCGCGCTGCGCTCGACGGCATGACCGCCCAGATGGGCGCTGCCGGCATCGACCTTGGCGCGCTGGACGCTGCCCCCGAGGAAGAAGCGCTGGAGGCCTGAGGCCCCGCAGCTTCCGGCTTGTTACAGCCTTGTTACCGGGTGGGGCCATGGTCCCGCCCGGCATTCACGGGATATCATTGAGGAGAGCCGCTATGGCAATCACCGCTCAGATGGTGAAGGAACTGCGCGAATCGACTGGCGCAGGGATGATGGACGCGAAACGCGCCCTGATCGAGACCGAAGGCGACATGGAAGCCGCCGTCGACTGGCTGCGCACCAAGGGCCTGGCGAAGGCCGCCAAGAAGGCTGGCCGCACCGCGGCCGAGGGTCTGGTCGGCGTGGCCGTCGAAGGTGGCAAGGGCGTCGCCGTCGAGGTGAACTCGGAAACCGACTTCGTGGCGAAGAACGCCGATTTCCAGGCGCTGGTGGGGAATTTCACCAAGGCCGCGCTGACCGTCTCCGACGTCGAGGCGCTGAAATCGGCCGACCTGGGCGGCAAGACCGTCGAGACCACGCTGAACGAGGCCATCGCCGTGATCGGCGAGAACATGACCCTGCGCCGCATGGCCGTGCTGGAAGGCGACTCGGTCGCTGCCTATGTGCACAACGCCGCGGCTGACGGCATGGGCAAGATCGGCGTTCTGGTGGCCGTGAAGGGCACCGACAACGGGATCGCCAAGCAGATCGCCATGCACGTCGCCGCCACCAACCCGGCGTCGCTGGGCGAGGCCGATCTGGACCCGGCGCTGATCGAGCGCGAGAAGAATGTGCTGACCGAACAGGCGCGCGAATCCGGCAAGCCGGACGCGGTGATCGAGAAGATGATCGTCGGCCGGATGGCCAAGTTCTTCGAGGAAGTCACGCTGCTGGGCCAGAAGTTCGTGCTGAACCCCGACATCACCGTGGCGCAGGCCGCCAAGGATGCGGGCGTCGAGGTCGTGGGCTTCGTGCGCATGGCTGTCGGCGAGGGCATCGAGAAGGAGAAGGAAGATTTCGCCGCCGAGGTCGCCAAGACCCTGGCCGGCTGAAGTCTGGCCCGGGGCGACCCGGGCGCTTCACCTCTGAAAACAGAAACGGTGCGGTCCTGGGGAAGGACCGCACCGTTTCACTTTGCGCCGCCCCACGGGGATGAGGCGGGCGCAGAGGTCTTTGGGGCGAGCAGGTACAGTCTTCTCGCAACGACAGCTGCCCGGGGCTGGCAGCTTTCGGTCTTTCTGGTCGGGACAGCAAATTTCTGACAGGTCGCCGCCGGTTGCGGAAGTCAGGGATTCCCTACCTCCTGCGGGTCGGGCTCGGCGCCGGGGCAGGGGCGGGCGAAGATCAGGTTCAGCATGGTCGATTTCGCCACCGCCTGCGCCGTGGTCTCGACATCCAAGGCCTCCCGCGCCAGCCGCAGGTGCTTTTCCACCGTCTGCACCGACAGCCCGATGATCGTGGCGATGTCCTGCGAGGTCTTGCCCTCGGCCACCCATTCCAGCGCCGCGCGCTGCCGCTGGGTCAGGGCGCGGCGCTGGCAGGGCGCCGGCAGCTGCGCCACCTTGAGATGCAGCATATGCGCCACGGCCGAGATCTCGGGCCCGCGCGCCGCCCAGATCCGGTCCACATCGTCATGGCCGAGACCGGGATCCGCGATCAGCCCCATGCCGCCCTTGCAGCGCGGCGAGGGCTCGGGAAAGCTGATGGTGATCCCGGCGCGCACGTCCATCAGGATGTTCATCCGCACCGCGTCGGCCTCCTCCGGCGACAGCGCGCCGGCGCGGAACGCCTCCTCGACCCAGCGCCAGGTGCAGGCACCGACATTCTGCATCGTCCAGCGGTAGAGCGCGGTGCGGGCGAAGAAGCCGTCGCGGAAATAGAGCGTGGCATAGGCCGGGTCGGTGGTGGTGAGGAACACCGCGTCATCCGGGCTGCCGATGGAAGCGCCGCTGCGGAACCGGGTGAAGCCGTAGTTGACCCGGGAGAAGCCGCAGTCGCGGAACAGGCGCGCGGCCTCGGCCCAGGCGGTCTGGAGGCTCGGCGCCTCGGCTATGCCGTTCAGCAACTGCAGCACATCGGTCATACACATACTCCCGCCCGCGCATTCGCCCGCGCCGGGCTGGCCCCATCCCTCCGGCTGTAATATCGGTGTCGGCGCAGCTCTGTCGAGGGTGTCGGCAGGGCCTGGCGTGGATCGGAGCGGGCGATGGCGGACAGGGCGGATGTTGTGGTGATCGGTGGGGCGGTCATGGGGGCCTCGGCGGCCTATTGGCTGACCCGGATGCAGCCCGGCCTGCGGGTGGTGGTGGTCGAGCGCGACACGAGCTTTGCCCGCGCCTCGACCGCGCTGTCGGTGGCCTCGATCCGCAGCCAGTTCAGCACCGCGGTGAACGTGGCGATCTCGCGCTTCGGCGTGGGCTTCATCCGCGACTTCCGCGAGAGCCTCGGGGTGGAGACCGGAATCGGTTCGCTGGGGTTGAAGGAGAACGGCTACCTGTTCCTGACCGGGACGCAATCCGGGGCAGGGGTGCTGGCCGAGGTCGCCGAGATGCAGCGCGGGCTGGGGGCGGCGACGGAGATCCTGAGCCCCGAGGCGCTGAAGGCGCGCTTTCCCTGGCTGGAGGTCGGCGATCTGGTTGCGGGCTCCTTCGGGCCGCGCGACGAGGGCTGGTTCGACAACATGGGGCTGCTCGCCGGTTTCCGCGAGGCGGCCAAGCTGCAGGGCGCGGTCTTCCTGCGCGA
Source organism: Cereibacter changlensis JA139 (assembly GCF_003034985.1). Classification (GTDB taxonomy): domain Bacteria; phylum Pseudomonadota; class Alphaproteobacteria; order Rhodobacterales; family Rhodobacteraceae; genus Cereibacter; species Cereibacter changlensis. The sequence continues at coordinate 34,847 of NZ_PZKG01000023.1, read as the reverse complement.
CTGCGTCACCGGGCTGGAGACGGCGGCGGGACGGGTCACCGGCGTCACCCTGGCCTCGGGCGGTCGGATCGGCTGCGGCGCGGCGATCAACGCGGCGGGCACAAGGGCGGCCGAGGTCATGGCGATGGCCGGGCTGACGCTGCCGGTGGAACCGAGGAAGCGCACGGTCTTCGTGATCGACGCGCCGAACGCCCGCCATCCCGACGCGCCGCTGCTGGTCGACCAGGGCTTCTATCTGAGGCCGGAATCCGGCGGCCGCTGGATCACCGCGACGGTGCCCGCCGAGGACGGGCCCTGCGACGCCGAGGATTTCGAGCCCGACCTGAACCTCTTCGAGGACGTGATCTGGGAGCAGCTCTATGCCCGCGCGCCGGGTTTCGACGCGGTGAAGGTGGTGCGGCACTGGGTCGGGCATTACGCCTACAACACGCTGGACCAGAACGCGATCCTCGGGCCGCATCCGGCGGTGCCGAACCTCTATCTGATGAACGGGTTCTCCGGCCACGGGTTGCAGCAATCTCCAGCCGTGGGGCGCGGGATCGCCGAACATGTGCTGACCGGCGGCTGGCGGAGCCTCGACCTGTCGGATCTGGGGGTGGATCGGGTGCTGGAAGGCCGGCCGTTCCGCGAGCGCGCCATCGTCTGAGACTTCAGGCCGGTTGCGAGGATATCCCTGCAACCGGCTGATAAATAAGGGTCAAGCGGCTTTCACCGCCGCTTCCGCCGCAGCGCGGATCGCGCGGATGTTCTCGCCATAGGGGCCCGGATTGGTCACCGAGCCACCCTTGAACACCGCCGAGCCCGCCACCAGCACATCGGCGCCGGCCGCGGCCACCAGGGGCGCGGTGATCGGCGTCACGCCGCCGTCGATCTCGATATGCACCGGCCGGTCGCCGATCATGGCGCGCAGCCGGCGCACCTTGTCGATCTGGCTTTCGATGAACTTCTGGCCGCCGAAGCCCGGGTTCACCGTCATCACGCAGACGAGGTCGACCATGTCGAGCAGATACTCCACCGTGTCGAGCCCGGTGCCGGGGTTCAGCGCCAGCCCGGCCTTTTTTCCCGCGCCGCGGATGGCCTGCAGGGTGCGGTGCACATGCGGGCCGGCCTCGACATGGGCGGTGATGACATCCGCGCCGGCAGCGGCGAAGGCGTCGATATAGGCGTCCACCGGCGAGATCATCAGATGCACGTCCATGACGCCCTTGATGTGCGGACGGATCGCCGCACAGGTCGCCGGGCCGAAGGTGAGGTTAGGCACAAAATGGCCGTCCATCACGTCGACATGCACCCAGTCGCAGCCCTGAGCCTCGATCGCCTGGCACTCGGCGCCGAAATTGGCGAAATCGGCGGAGAGGATCGACGGGGCGATCTTGATGCGGCGGTCGAAGGACATGGGATGCTCCTGCATGGGGTGCGGGCTGTGTAGCTTATCCGGGGCAATGCGGTAAAGGCGGTCAAAAGTCTCAGGCTGGCAAGGTTTGCGGAGCGGCTATAATTACATAATATGGGTTATCGGTATCGGATATACCCTGTCCTCACACCACCTGTCCCGCCGCCCAGCCCGAGGACCAGGCCCATTGGAAGTTGTAGCCGCCGAGCCAGCCGGTCACGTCGACCACCTCTCCGACGAAATGGAGCCCCGGCACGTTGCGCGCCTGCATCGTCCGGGCATCGAGCGCGTCGGTGTCGACGCCGCCCAGCGTCACCTCGGCGGTGCGGTAGCCTTCGGAGCCGACCGGCCGCAGCTCCCAGCCATGCACCAGCGCGGCCACCCGGTCGAGCGTGGCGTTGGCCTGGTCGGCCAGCGTGCCGTTGAGCCCCGCTAGCGCCTCGACATGGCGCGCGAGCTTCTCCGGCAGGATCTGCGCCAGCGCCGTGCGCGGCGCCACGCGACCGGCCTCGCTGCGCGCCTTGCGCAGATGCGCGGCGGCATCCATGCCCCGCGCCAGATCAAGCGTGATCGGCTGGCCCTCGCGCCAATAGGAGCTCGCCTGCAGCACCGCAGGCCCCGAGAGCCCGCGATGGGTGAAGAGCAGCGCCTCGTCAAACCGCGTGCGGCCTGCGGTGACGCTGCCCTGCACGGCGACGCCCGCCAAGGGCTTCAGCGCCTCCAGCTCCTGCGCCGCGAGCGTCAGCGGCACGAGGCCGGGCCGAGTTTCGACCAGCGGCAGGCCGAAACTCTCGGCCAGACGGTAGCCATAGGAGGTCGCACCCATCTTGGGGATCGACTTGCCGCCGGTGGCCACCACCACCGAGGCCGCCTGAACCGGGCCGCGCGAGGTCTCGACGACGAATCCGCCCGGCGTGGTGCGCACTTCGCCCGGCGCCGTCTCGAGCCAGAGCGTCACCCCGGCGCGGCGCATGTCGTCCAGCAGCATCGCGACGATCTGCGTCGCCGGCCCGTCGCAGAACAGCTGGCCCAGCGTCTTCTCGTGCCAGGCGATGCCCGCCGCGTCGAGCCGGGCGATGAAATCCCACTGGGTGTAGCGTTTCAGAGCCGAGAGCGCAAAGCGCTGATTCTGCGACAGGAAGCGGTCAGCCGCGATTCCGAGGTTGGTGAAGTTGCAGCGGCCGCCGCCGGAGATTCGGATCTTCTCGCCGGCGGCCCTGGCATGGTCGATCACCAGCACGCGGCGGCCCCTGCGGCCCGCCTCGATGGCGCAGAACATGCCGGCAGCCCCTGCCCCAAGGATGACGACATCATGTTTTTCCATGCAATTGTCCTATCCTGCAGGCCTCTGACCGACAACGCGAGATTTCCGCGAAAAGAGGCTTGCAGCCCCCGAAAGGCTTCGCTAAATACCGCCGCAGTTGGGGCGTCGCCAAGCGGTAAGGCATCGGTTTTTGGTACCGACATACGGAGGTTCGATCCCTCCCGCCCCAGCCAACTACTGAAAACGGGCAGCCTGCGGGCTGCCTTTTTCGTTTCGGGCCTTGGGCTTGGCGGAGGATGTTCAAGCAGCGTCCCGGCAGGCTCAGCCGCCCGGCGTCAGCGCGGCGTTCACCACCAGCGCGATCAGCACGGTGTTGTAGAAGAAGGACGCGATGGAATGCGCCAGCACCGCCCGACGCAGCCGGCCGTCGGTCAGCGCGACATCGGCGGTCTGCGCCGTCATCCCCAGCACGAAGGCGAAGTAGACGAAATCCCAGGCGCCGGGTTCGCTCGTTCCGGGAAAGTCGAGCCCGCCCGAGTCGCGTTGTGCCGCGCCGGGAAGCGAGTCGGCCCGGGCGTAGAACAGCGAGGCGTAGTGGAAGGCCGAGAGCATGTGCAGCATGGCCCAGCCCAGCGGCACCGAGGCCAGCGCCAGAGCGACCTCCAAGGGCGGTGCGGCGGCGGCGTTCAGGATGGCGAAGATCGACACCAGGCTCAGCGTCACCGTGCCGAGCGCCAGCGCCAGGATCAGCGGCAGGCCCTCGGCGCTCAGCTCGGCATGGGCGCGCAGGTCGTCTGGCTCGGTACGGCGGGTGAAGCGCAGCATGAGCCAGAGATAGACGACGAAGAAACCGTCCGCCGCGACCAGCACCCTGTCGAGCCGCGCCAGCGGCAGCGGCAGCGAGGCCGCGCCCAGCAGGAGGCCGATGCCGAAGGCGATGAGGAAGCGCCGGTGCCGGGTGAAGGCGGGCACCGGCGCTTTCCCTCAGCGGCCCTGCAGCGCGTCGCGCAGCAGGCCCAGCACCGCCTCGCCCGGTACGTTGCTGGCGACGAAGGCCTCGCCGATGCCGCGGGCGAGGATGAAGCGCAGCTGGCCGTCCACCACCTTCTTGTCCTGGCCCATCAGCGCCAGCAGCGCCTCCGGCCCCGGCAGCTCGCCCGGGATGTCGGCGATGTCGACCTTCATGCCGAGGCCGCGCAGATGCTGGCGCAGCCGGCTCGGGGCCTCCTGCGCGCAGAGGCCGAGGCGCTGCGACAGCTCGAAGGCCAGCGCGCAGCCGATCGCCACGCCCTCGCCATGCAGCAGCCGGTCGGAATAGCCGGTGGCCTTCTCCAGCGCGTGGCAGAAGGTGTGGCCGAGGTTCAGCAGGGCGCGGTCGCCCTCCTCCGTCTCGTCGCGCACCACGATCTCGGCCTTCATCTCGACCGAGCGGCGCACCGCGTATTGCCGCAACGCGGCGTCGGTGGCGAGATGCGGGGCGTTGAGCTCCAGCCAGTCGAAGAAGGCAGCGTCGCCCAGAAGCCCGTATTTCACGACTTCGCCATAGCCAGCGAGGAAGTCGCGCTGCGGCAGCGTCGCCAGCACGTCGATATCGGCCAGCACCAGCGAGGGCTGGTGGAAGGCGCCGACCAGGTTCTTGCCCTGGGGGGTGTTGATCCCGGTCTTGCCGCCGACCGAGCTGTCGACCTGCGCCAGAAGCGAGGTCGGGATCTGCACGAAGCGTACGCCCCGGCGCAGCACCGCCGCGGCGAAGCCGACGAGGTCGCCGACCACACCGCCACCCAAGGCCACCACCACGTCGCGGCGCTCGACCTTCTGCTCCAAGAGCCACTCGACGCAGCGGGCGAATTGCGGCCAGCCCTTGGTGGCCTCGCCCGGCGGCAGGTGCAGCGCGGTCATGGCGATGCCTTGCGCCTTGAGCGAGGCTTCCAGCGTCGCCAGATGCAGGGTGCCCACGGTCTCGTCGGTGACCACGGCCACCTTCGGGCGGCGCAGCAGCGGCGCGATCTCGGCCCCGGCGCGGGCGATCAGCCCCTGCCCGATCCGCACCTCATAGGCGCGGTCTCCCAGCGCCACCGGCACCACATCGACTGTCATCTCAGATCCTTTCCAGCACATCGGGCCGCGTCAGCAGCGCCTCGCGCACCCGCTGCGCCATGGCGTCGATCGAAAACTCGGGCGCGCTGTCGACGGTGAGGTCGGCCTCGGCATAGATCGGGGTGCGCGCCTCGTGCAGCACGCGCAGCGTCTCGCGCGGGTTGGCGGTGCGCAAGAGCGGCCGCGTCTGCTTGTGCCGCACGCGCTGCCACAAGAGGTCCAGATCGGCGCGCAGCCAGACCGAGACGCCCTGCCCCGCGATCATCGCCCGGTTCGCCTCGGCCAGGAAGGCGCCGCCGCCGGTCGACAGCACGCAGGGCGTGCCGCGCAGCAGCCGGCCCAGCACCTGGCTCTCCTTGTCTCGGAAGAAGGCCTCGCCATCGCGCTCGAAGATCTCGGGGATCGAGCGGTTGGCCGCCTTCACGATCTCGTCATCCGAATCGAGAAAGGGAACGCCCAGCAGCTTGGCCAGCTGCGTGCCGACGGCGGTCTTGCCCGCCCCCATCATTCCCACCAGCACTACGGTTTTCTTCAGCCGTGTCATGAAAATCGGCCATTTCTCCTGCCTGCGGGCCAGCATTATGCCGCTCAGCCCGATCTTTCCCGCTTGAATGGCGTGAAGTCGAAGCGAATGCCATATATATTCGACAGCAACATCCTCCGGCACTGGCCTCTGTAATTGGCGCGTCGCCTGTGGCAGGTACGGGGGCAACAAGAATTCGGGCAGGCACGAGGGGGTCGGACAGGCATGTGGCGCATCATCAAGGCTTTGCTGGTATTGGCGGTTCTGGCTTTCGTCGGGCTCGCGGGCTACGCCTATCTGGCGGATCTGACGCCCCCGCAGGCCGAAGTGACGAAACCGGTGATGTTGAATGCCGAGTGACAGGCCCCGCGCCGGAGGCCGGGCCAGTTCCGGCCCGCGACACGGTGTCGCCGCGCTCTGCGGGCTGATCCTCGCCGGACCTGTCTTCGCGCAGGAGCCGCTCTCCGCCATCGACTGGCTGTCGAAATCCGTGACCACGCCGCTCGCCGTGCTGCCGCCGGAGGAGCCGGCGGTCAGCAAGGGCGCGAAGCCCGAGGATGTGGCGGTCAGCACGCTCGATGGCCCATCGCCCGATGCCGCGGGGCTGCTGCCGGGCTCGGTGACCGGCCTGCCGCGCGACCTCTGGGGCATGGGCCGCACCGACGAGATCGTCGGTCGCATCGCCGCCGCCCCGACCACGACGCTGCCGGCGCTGCAGTCGCTGCTCCTGACCCTGCTGCTGGCCGAGGCCGAGGCCCCGGTCGACGCCGAGGGCAAGGGCAAGCTGCTGCTGGCGCGGATCGACAAGCTCTTGGCAATGGGCGCGCTCGATCAGGCGGAAAGCCTGATGCGCGCCGGCGGCCAGAGCGGGCCGCAGTATTTCCGCCGCAGCTTCGACGTGGCGCTGCTGACCGGCGAGGAGGACGCCGCCTGTCAGGAGATGCAGAAATCTCCCGATCTCGCCCCGACCTTCCCGGCGCGGATCTTCTGCCTCGCCCGCTCCGGCGATTGGAACGCGGCGGCGTTGACGCTGCGCACCGCCCAGGCGCTGGGGTTTGTCGGCGACTATGACGATGCGCTGCTGTCGCGCTTCCTCGACCCCGACCTCTACGAGGGCGAGGAGCCGCTGGAGGCCCCGCAGCATCCGACGCCGCTGGTCTGGCGGATGATGGAGGCGATCGGCGAGCCGCTGCCGACCCAGTCGCTGCCGCTGGCCTTCTCCCATGCCGAGCTGCGCGACGCGGCCGGCTGGAAGGCCCAGGTCGAGGCCGCCGAGCGGCTGACCCGCGCCAGCGTGCTGGAGCCGAACCGGCTGCTCGGGCTCTACACCGAGCGGCGGCCCGCCGCCTCGGGCGGGGTCTGGGACCGGATCGAGGCGTTCCAGAGCTTCGACGAGGCGCTGACCGCCAGCGACGCCGCTCTGGTGGCCGAGACGCTGGCCCCGGCCTGGGCGCGGATGACCGAGGCCGAGCTGGAAGTGGCCTTCGCCGAGCTCTACTCCCAGCCGCTGCGCAAGATCGCCCTGACCGGCGAGCCGGCGGCGCTGGCCTTCCGCATCGGCCTGCTGTCCGACCGCTACGAAAGCGTGGCGCAGGCCCGGGTTCCCGCCTCGGGCGCCGAGAGTTTCCTGATCGCCCTGGCGAAGGGCAATGTTGCCGGCGTCCTGCCGACCGACAGCATGGGCCGCGCCATCTCCCCGGCCTTCCTCGACGCCGAACCTTCGGAAGAGGCGGTGACGCTGCTCGACTCCGGCCGGATCGGCGAGGCGGTTCTGCTGGCGCTGGAGCAGATCAGCCGCGGCGTGCATGGCGACCTCGGCGGGGTGACCGAGGGGCTGGCGCTGTTGCGCCGGCTCGGGATGGAGGAGACGGCGCGGCGCACCGCGCTGGAGCTCCTGCTGCTGGAGCGTCGGGGCTGAGGTGGACCGCTGGATCTCCACCTTCCTCGAGGCGCAGGCCGCCGAGCTCGACGCCGCCCGCAACACCCGGCTGGCCTATGGCCGCGACCTGAAGGATTTCGCCGCCTGGCTGGAACGGCGCGGCGGCGATTTCGCCGGCGCCGACCGGGCGACGGTGGAGGCCTACCTGATCTTCTGCGAGGCGCAGGGCCTGTCCAAGGCCACCCGCGCCCGCCGGCTCTCGGCCATCCGCCAGCTCTACCGCTTCGCCCATGAGGAGGGCTGGCGCGCCGACAATCCGGCGCTCCGGATCAAGGGCCCCGGCAAGGCGCAGCACCTGCCGCAGACCCTCGACATCGCCGAGGTCGACCGGCTGCTGGAGGCGGCGCGCGACAAGGGCCGCTCGGCCAGCGACCAGATCCGCAACCGCTGCCTGATGGAGCTGCTCTACGCCACCGGCATGCGGGTCTCGGAGATGGTCGAGATGCCGGCGGCGGCGGCGCGCGGCGACCCGCAGATGATCCTGGTGCGCGGCAAGGGCGGCAAGGAGCGGATGGTGCCGCTCTCGCCCCCGGCGCGCGAGGCGCTGGCCGGCTGGCTGGCGGCGCGCGACGCGGCCGAGGCTCTGGCGGTGAAGGCGGGCAAGCCCGCCTCGCGCTTCCTCTTTCCCGGCAGCGGCGCCGGCGGCCACCTGACCCGCGAATATTTCTACGTGCTGATCAAGGAGATCGCCGTGCTGGCCGGGGTCGATCCGGCCAAGGTCACGCCGCACACCCTGCGCCACGCCTTCGCCACGCATCTCTTGGCCGGCGGCGCCGATCTGCGGGTGATCCAGACCCTGCTCGGCCATGCCGACCTCTCCAGCACCGAGATCTACACCCATGTGCTCGACGAGCACCTGAAGGCGCTGGTCCTGCAGCGCCACCCGCTCGCCCGCGACGAGGGATGACCCCCCGCCTCCCGCCCCACCCGATGTCCGACCCGTGCCCGACCCCGTAAAGGAGTTCCCCCGATGGAAGAAACCACTGCTCTCGCCCTGGCCGACTGGCTGACCATTGCCGCCATTGCCGGATTGCTGGTGCTGTCCGGCTTCTTCTCCGGGTCCGAAACCGCGCTGACCGCCGCCTCGCGCGGCAAGCTGCGGGCGCAGGCCGACAAGGGCTCGGCCAGCGCCCGGCTGGCCCTGAAGGTGACCGAGGACAGCGAGCGGATGATCGGCGCGCTGCTTCTGGGTAACAACGTGGTGAACATCCTCGCCGCCTCGCTGGCCACCGCGCTGCTCACCCGGCTGTTCGGCGATTCCGGCGTGGCGGTGGCGACGCTGGCGATGACCACCATGGTGCTGATCTTCGGCGAGGTGCTGCCCAAGACCTATGCCATCACCAATTCCGAATCCGTAGCCTCCCGCGTCGCCCCGGTGATCCGGGTGATGATCGTGGTGTTCTCGCCGATCATCACCCTTGTGCGGTCGCTGGTGCGCGGCATCCTCTGGACCGTCGGCGTGCGCACCGATCCGAACAGCCATGTGCTCGCCCTGCGCGAGGAGATCGCCGGCGCCATCGCGCTGGGCCACTCCGAGGGCGCGGTGGAGAAGGAGGACCGCGACCGGCTTCTGGGCGCGCTCGACCTTTCCGACCGCACGGTGGAGGAGATCATGCGCCACCGCAGCCAGATCGAGATGATCGACGCCGACCGCCCGCCGGAGGAGATCATCGCCCAGGCGCTCGCCTCGCCGCACACCCGGATCCCGCTCTACCGCGACGAGCACGAGAACATCGTCGGGGTGATCCATGCCAAGGACCTCTTGCGCGAGGTCAGCCGGCTGGTGCGGGCGGCGGACGGGGCGCAAGGGTCGGTGAAGGATCTCGACATCCTGAAGGTGGCGATGAAGCCCTATTTCGTGCCGGAGACCACGCCGCTCGACGAGCAGATGCGGCAGTTCCTGAAGCGGCGCACCCATTTCGCCCTGGTGGTCGACGAATATGGCGCGCTGCGCGGGCTGATCACCCTCGAAGACATCATCGAGGAGATCGTCGGCGAGATCACCGACGAGTTCGACCTGGCCCAGGCGGCGACGCTGAAGCGGACCGAGGCCGGGGATTACCTGGTGGAGGGCAGCATGACGATCCGCGACCTGAACCGGATGATGGACTGGAGCCTGCCCGATGACGAGGCCAATACCGTGGCGGGGCTGGTGATCCACGAGGCGCAGATGATCCCGGTCGAGGGCCAGACCTTCAGCTTCCACGGCTTCCGCTTCGAGGTGGTGGCGCGGCGCGAGAACCGGATCATGAAGCTGAAGATGCGCCTGCTGTAGGCCGGGCTTTCTGCGAAAGCCCGGCAGGACGATCTTTCTGGCGAAAGATTGGGTCGGCGTTTTCGCAGAAAACGCGGAAGAACGGATTTTCGCAGAAAATCCGCGTCCTCAGCGCCGCTTGAACAGCGAGCCGAGCACGCCGCGCACCAACGCCTGGCCGGTGCGGCTGCCGAGCTGGCGGGCGAAGGATTTGGCGAAGGCCTCGCCGACGCTGTCGCTGCGGCTGGGGCGCGGCCGCTCCGCCCGCGCTTCCTCACCGCCGAACCGCCGTCCCGTCTTGAACTCCCGCTCCTCAACCGCCTCGGGCCGGGCCTCGGCCGCCCTGGCCTGCAGCCGCTCGAAGGCCGAGTCCCGCTCCAGACGGGTCTCGTATTTCCCGGCCAGCGGCGAGGCGGCCACCAGGGCGGCGCGCTCCGCCACGGCGATCGGGCCGAGATGCGAGCTCGGCGGCCGGATCAGCGTGCGCTCCACCATGCCGGGGATGCCGTTCGCCTCGAGAAAGGAGGTCACCGCCTCGCCGATGCCGAGCGCGCGGATGGTCTCCTCGGTCGGAAAGCGCGGGTTGTCGCGATAGGTCTGCGCCGCCAGCCGCAACTCCTTCTGGTCCCTTGCGGTGAAGGCGCGCAGCGCGTGCTGCACCCGGTTGCCGAGCTGGGCCAGGATGTCATCGGGCACGTCGCCGGGCTGCTGGGTGATGAAGTAGATCCCCACCCCCTTGGAGCGGATCAGCCGCGCCACCTGCTCCACCTTGTCCAGCAAGGCCTTCGGCGCGTCGTCGAACAGCAGATGCGCCTCGTTGAAGAAGAACACCAGCTTCGGCCGGTCCGGGTCGCCGACCTCGGGCAGCGTCTCGAACAGCTCCGACAAGAGCCAGAGCAGGAAGGTGGCGTAGAGCCGCGGCGCGGCCATCAACCGGTCGGCGGCGAGGATGTTGATCCGGCCGCGCCCCTCGGCGTCGGTCCGCATCAGGTCGGCCAGATCCAGCGCCGGCTCGCCGAAGAGCTCGGCCCCGCCCTGGGTCTCCAGCACCAGCAGGCGACGCTGGATCGCGCCGATCGAGGCGGCGGCGACGAGGCCGTAGCGGGCCGAGACCGCGGCGGCATTCTCGGCGACGAAGACCAGCATCGCCTGCAGGTCCTTCAGGTCAAGGAGCGGCAGCCCCTCCTCTTCGGCCAGCCGGAAGGCGACGGCCAGCGCGCCCTCCTGCGGCTCGGTGAGTTCCAGCAGCCGGGCGAACAGCAGCGGCCCCATCTCGGCCAGGGTGGTGCGAATCGGATGGCCCTGCGCGCCGAAGAGATCCCAGAAGGTGACCGGAAAGGCGGCGTAATCGAGCGTCATGCCGATGGTCGCCGCCCGCGCGGCGAAGGCGGCGTGCAGCTTGCCAGCCGGATCGCCGGCCCGCGCCAGCCCCGCGAGGTCGCCCTTCACATCCGACAGGAACACCGGCACGCCGGCGGCCGAAAAGCCCTCGGCCAGGATCTGCAAGGTCACCGTCTTGCCGGTGCCGGTGGCCCCGGCGATCAGCCCATGCCGGTTGCCGTAGCGCAGCAGCAGGCGCTGCGCCTCCGATTGCCCCTCGCCGCCGCCGCCCACGAACAGGCTGTCTTCCGCGTTCATCCGTCGCCTCCCAGATCTGCTCAAGGGTTCAAAGTACTCTTTTAACCTCTTGCTGCCAGTCTTGACCCCGCGGCGGCCGGCGTTTTGCCGATCTCCGCGTCCCTTCCTCATCCCAACTGGCCGCGCCCTTGAAAGGGCGCGGTTTTTGTCTTTTTGGGCAGGTTGCATCGGCAAGATTCCCGGTTGACGCATGCGAAATTGCTCATTAGCTTCCTCAGGAATGAAGTCGGCCAGTCCGACAGGGAGCAAAACAGATCACGGGAAGGGCCGGACCGCCGGCCCTTTTCCTTTATCCGGATGCCCCTTCTCCTCGCCCCGCTCAGCAGCTTGTCACCGGGCCCCGTGCAATTCGGGCCTGACTTGGCCGGCGCATCATGCTAAACGGCCGGCGACACCATTTGAGGATCCTTCGGGCATGTCGATCACTGATCTTACAAGAGTTTGCGCGATCACCCTGAGCCTCGGGCTCGGCACGGCTGCGGTCGCGCAGGAAACCCCCGCGGCTCCGGCTGCCGAGGCCCCGGCCGCCGAAACCGCTCCTGCCGCCGAGGCTCCCGCCGATCTGAACATGGGCCAGACCGAAGGCCAGCCCGCCGCCGACGGTCCGGGCAGCACCTATGTCGCGGCCACCCATGGCGCCTGGGAACAGCGCTGCATCCGCAGCGAGGACGGCTCCGACCCCTGCCAGCTCTACCAGCTGCTGAAGGACAAGGACGGCAACTCGGTCGCCGAGATCAGCCTCTTCGCCCTGCCCGCCGGGCAGCAGGCCGCCGCCGGGGCGACGATCATCGCGCCGCTGGAAACCCTGCTGACGGCGCAGCTGTCGCTGAAGGTCGATTCCGCCGCCGCCAAGGTCTATCCCTTCACCTGGTGCAGCCAAGTCGGCTGCGTGTCGCGCGTCGGCTTCACCCAGGCCGAAGTGGACGGTTTCAAGAAGGGCAACAAGGCGACGATCACCATCGTCCCGGTGGTGGCCCCGGACGAGAAGGTTCTGCTCGACGTGTCGCTGAGCGGCTTCACCGCCGGCTATGATGCGGTGGCGGCGGCGAACGCCAAGAACTGATCGGGCCAAAGGTCCAAAGACAGACGCCGCCCCTCGGGGCGGCGTTTTGATTTCAGGCCCGGCGCAGCGCCAGCACCGCGTTCAGCCCGCCGAAGGCGAAGGCATTGCTCAGCACCACATCCACCTTGGCGTCGCGGGCGGCGTTCGGCACCACGTCCAGCGCGCATTCCGGGTCGGGCTCCTCGTAGCCGATGGTCGGGGCGATCACCCCGTCGCGCAGCGCCATGATGCAGGCCAGCAGCTCCACCGCGCCGGTGCCGCCGATCAGGTGGCCATGCATCGACTTGGTGGAGGAGATCATCAGCCGGTCGGCATGCGGACCGAAGACATCGGCCACCGCCGCGCATTCGGTCTTGTCATTCGCCGCCGTGCCGGTGCCATGGGCGTTGATGTAGCCTACATCCTCGCCATTCACCCCAGCGTCGCGCAAAGCCCCGGCGATGGCCCGCGCGGCGCCGTGCTTCGAGGGCATGACGATGTCGGCGGCGTCGGAGGTCATGGCGAAGCCGACGACCTCGGCCAGGATCTCGGCCCCGCGGGCGCGGGCGTGCTCGTAATCCTCGAAGACGAAGACAGCCGCCCCCTCGCCTTGCACCATGCCGTTGCGGTTCAGGGAGAACGGGCGGCAGGCGTCCTTCGACATGACGCGCAGGCCCTCCCAAGCCTTGATGCCGCCGAAGCAGAGCATCGATTCCGACCCGCCGGTCAGCATCGCCTTGGTCATGCCGGAACGGACCATGTGGAAGGCCTGCCCCATTGCATGGTTGGAACTGGCGCAGGCGGTGGCCACGGTGAAGGACGGGCCCTTCAGGTGGAACTCCATCGAGACATGCGAGCAGGCGGCGTTGTTCATCAGCTTCGGCACGACGAAGGGATGGACGCGGTTCTTGCCCTCCTCGTAGACGGCGCGGTAATTCTCGTCCCAGGTGTTCACCCCGCCGCCGGCGGTGCCGAGGATGACGCCGGTCTCGTAGCCCAGCCGCCCCTCGAAATTCAGCCCCGATTGCGCCACCGCCTCGCGGGCGGCGAGCAGGGTGAACTGGGTGAACTTGTCGTAGAGCACGATCTGCTGGCGGTTGAAGCGGTCTTCCGGGTCCCAGTTGTGGACCTGGCCGCCGATGCGGATCGACAGCCGTTCCTTGTCGCGGATGTCGAGCTCGGTGATGCCGCAGCGCCCCTCGCGGAACGCCTCCAGCGTGCCGGCCACGTCATGCGCCAGGGCGTTGATCGTGCCGGCCCCGGTGATGACGACCCTGTTGCCGCGGGGGCTCATGCTGCGCGCGCGGCCACCAGCCCCTCGACCGCGGCGACGATGGCGGCGACCGAGGAAATGTCGAAGGCGCTGCTGCCCGGATCATTGGCGTTGAACGGCACCGAGATGTCGAAGGCTTCCTCGATGGCGAAGATCGATTCCACCAGCCCCAGGCTGTCGATCCCCAGATCCTCCAGCGTCGAGGTCATCGTCACGTCCGACGGCTCCAGCACGGCCTGTTCGGCGATGATTGCGATGACCTTTTCCTGTACGCTCCGAGCCATGGCATCCCCCTGATTGTCCTGCGTGATCTAGTCGCTCTACCCGCTGTTTGAAACAGCTTTCTGAAGTGCGGCCACCGTCGCCGCCAGCCGCGGCAGGCGGCGCAGCGCCTTCTGCATCTCGATATGGCTGTCCATCTTCACCGCCGGATAGCCCAGCAGCACCCGGCCCGCGGGGGCGTTGGTCATGATCTTGGTGCCGCCGCCGGCGATCACGTCGTCGCCGACGAAGATGTTGTCCGACACGCCGACCTGCCCGCCCAACACCACCCGGTCACCGATCCGGGCCGAACCTGCGATGCCGGTCTGGCCGCAGAGCAGGCAGTCGCGCCCGACCTCGACGTTGTGGCCGAGGTGCACGAGGTTGTCGAGCTTGGTGCCGTTGCCGATCCTCGTGTCGCGGATCGTGCCGCGGTCGATGGTGGAATTGGCGCCCACCTCGACATCGTCGCCGATGCTGACGCTGCCGAGCGAATGGATGCGGGTCCAGCTCTGCGCCCGGATCTCCTCGCGCTCGCCCAGCGTCTCGCGGATCTCCTCCACCCCGGATTTCTCGGGGGTGACGAAGGAGAAGCCGTCGGCGCCGATCACCGCACCCGGCTGGCAGATGAAACGGTCGCCGATCACCACCCGCGCGCCGATCCGCGCGCCCTGCAGGATCAGCGCATCCGCCCCGATCCGCGCGCCCTCGGCGATGGAGACATGGCTGGCGATGCGCGCGTTCGGCCCGATGCGGACGCCAGCGCCGACGCTGACGAAGGGGCCGATGGCCGCGCCCTCGCCGATCTCGGCCGAAGGATCGACCAGCGCCATCGGGTGCACTCCCGCCGCGATTTCCGGGCCCGCGTCGAACATCCGTGACAGCCCGGCCATGGCCAGCCTTCCGCGCGGCGCGAAGATCGCCGCCTCCAGCCCCAGCGCCTGCCAGTCGGCGCCCTGCCACAGCATTGCGGCCTTCGCCTGCCCCTTAGCGAGCCCTTCGGCATAGCGCGGGTCCATCGCCAGCGCGAGAGCCCCGGCCCCGGCGCTGGCCGGCTCCGAGACGCTGTCGATCCGGCAGTCCAGATTGCCGGCGGCCTCGGCCCCGAGGGCCGTTGCGATCTCGCGGATGGAATGGCTCATGGGCGGCTCCGGCAGCAGGACGGCCCGCTGCCGTCTCTCCTCAGATTTAGCCCTGAAGCGGGCCCAGCACCACCCCGGCGGCGGTCAAAGCTTCGTAAATCACCCCATCGCGGCCATAGACATCGCGACGGTAGTTCATCTTGCCCTTGGCCGAGGAATAGGCGGTGAAATACACCAGATGCACCGGCACCGGCTGGTCCAGCCGCACCACCGTCTCCTTGCCGGAGCGCAGGTGGCCCTGGAACAGCCCCTCCGGATCGTCGGTCTGCGCCGCCAGCAGCGCATAGGCGAAGTCGAAGGGGTCGGCGAGACGGATGCAGCCATGCGAGAAGGCGCGCGCCTCGCGGTCGAACAGCGATTTCGACGGGGTGTCGTGCAGGTAGATGTTCCACTGGTTCGGGAACATGAACTTCACCAGCCCCAGCGCATTGCCGTCCGAGGGCGGCTGGCGCATCGAGAAGGGGAAGTTGCGCGCGTTGTAGGCGTTGAAGTTCACCGCCCCGCGGTTCACCGCCCGGCCGTTGCGGTCGACCAGCACCAGATGGCTCGCCGCATTCGGGTTGCGCTGCATCAGCGGCAGGTATTCCTTGGTGGTGATCGAGCGCGGCACGTTCCACGACGGGTTGATCACCATGTAATCCATCTGGTCGGAGAATTCCGGGCTGCGCATGTCCGGCACGTCCTTGCCGATCACCGAGCGGGTCTCGAAGGTGACCTTGCCCTCGTCGACGATCCGGGTGCGGAAGTCGGTCAGGTTCACCCAGATATGCCGGCGACCGAGGTCGCGGCCCATCCAGCGCTCGCGCTCCATCGCCACCAGCACCGATTTCAGCCGTTCTTGCGGCGGGATGTTGATCTCGGCCAGCGTGCCCTGCCCAGCCACGCCATCGGCCTCGAGCCCGTGATCGAGCTGGAAGGCGGCGACGGCGGCGCGGATGCGCTCGTCATAGACCGAGGTGGCGCTGCGGTCGAGGTAACCCATCGCCATCAGCCGGTCGCGCAAAGCAACCAGCGCCGGCCCGCCCGCGCCCGGCTCCAGCTTGGTCGCCGGCACCTCCGGCCCCCATCCGCCGGACAGCATCAGCCGCTCCAGCCGGATCTTCTCCTTCACCAGCCGGGCATATTCCGGGTCCTTCGGCGGCAGCGACTTCAGGAAGCCCGCCGGGTCGCGCTCGAAGGCGGCGAGGTTCAGCAGCGGGTCCTGCTTTTCCACCTCGCGCTTGATGCCGGGATCGACCTTGCCGGGTTCCAGCACCCCGCTTTGGAGGTCATGCGCATAGGAGACCAGCGCCCGGGTCATCGCCACTTCCAGCCGGCCGCGGTCGCCCTCGGTGGCGGCGGCGCGGAAGCCGGCGATCAGCGCGGCGGCGTCATAGCGCTGCACTGGCAGGCCGTGGTCCGCGGCGCGCGACAGCGCCGACAGAAGCGCCTCGCGCCGCGCCGAATCCTCGGCCCCGGTCCAGAGCGGGCGATAGCCGCGGTCGCGGTAGAAGGCGGCGATCGCCTCGTCCCGGCTGGCGGCTTCGGAGAGCGAGCGGGTGAAAGGCGTGACCTGGGCTTCGGCGACGGCGGCAAATCCGGGGGCGAGGGCGAGGGTGAAAAGCAGGGCTGCCACGGCGGGCATCGGTCGGCGGAAACGCAGGGCCATAAGTTCCTCAAGCAAGTCGGATGCTGGAATAAGTCTGAAGTTCCGCCATTTAAGCCGGCCTGTCCACTCGCCACGGCAGAGAAAGCACAGGTTTTGTTACAAATTGGCCACTGCTCTTCGGAAAGTGATGCCTCCGCTCCGGTTCCCTCACCTTTCAGCGATTTTTTGCCGATCTGCAAATTCCACCCGGGGCGCGGCAATTCTTTACCTTGGGTTGAGGTATAAGCTGTGGCATAGAAGCGAGGCACTTGAGGTTCAAAGTAGCAGTGAAATCGCCGGACAAGGCGGTCACAGACAGCGACGGGACAGGCGCTCCATGACGAAACAACTCACGCAGATCACGCGGCGCGGCCTGTTGGGCGCGTTCGCCGCCACGGCCATGATCGCGGCTCCGACCTACTCGAATGCGTTCGGTTTGCTGCGCGGCGCGGGCGACATCCGCCGGATCAAGATGTATTCGGGCCGGACCGGTGAATCGATGGACACGATCTACTGGATCGAGGGCGAGTACATCCCCGAAGCCATCAAGGAAATCAACCACTTCATGCGCGACTGGCGGTCGAACGACGTGATCCGCATCGACCCGCGCACGGTGGATATCATGGCGGCTTCGCATCGCCTGATGGATGTTTCCGAGCCCTACATGCTGCTCTCCGGCTACCGCAGCCCGGCGACCAACGCGATGCTGCGCTCGCGCTCCAGCGGCGTGGCGAAACACTCGCTGCACCTCGTCGGCCAAGCCGCCGACCTGCGGCTGAAGTCGCGCTCGGTCGGCCAGATGGCCAAGGCGGCGGAGGCCTGCAGTTCCGGCGGCGTCGGTCGCTATTCACGCTCGAATTTCGTGCATATGGATTGCGGGCCGGTCCGGAGCTGGGGCGGCTGATCACCAAAGCCTGACGCAGATGTGATCGAAAGCGGGCGCCTCGGGCGCCCTTTTTCATGCCGGATCGTCGGCCTCGCTCACCTCATCGTGACCACGGCCGCGGAAGCCCATCGCCACCACGAACTTCTCGGAACTGTCTGCCCGGCTCGCCGGCGGCTTCACGTTCGCGACCTTGGTGAAGTTCTTTTTCAGCGTGGTCTGCAGCTCCAGCTCCGCCCCGCCTGCCAGCACCTTGGCGACGAAGGTGCCGCCCTCCTCCAGCACGTCGAAGGCGAATTGCGCCGCCGCCTCGCAGAGCATGATGATCCGCAGGTGGTCGGTGCCCTTGTGCCCCGAGGAGGCCGCGGCCATGTCGCTCATCACCACATCGGCCTTGCCGCCGAGCCAGCCCTTGACCAGCGTGTCGGCATCCTCCGACAGGAAGTCGAGCTGGTGGATCTGCGCGCCCGAGATCGCCTCGACCTCCTGCAGGTCGACGCCCAGCACCGTGCCCTGCGGCTTGTTCTTGCGGTCGCCGAGCGCGTTCACCCGGGTCACCGCCACCTGGCACCAGCCGCCCGGCGCGCAGCCGAGGTCGACCACCCGCGCCCCCGGCTTCAGGAAGCCGAACTTGTCGTCCAGCTCGAGGATCTTGAAGGCCGCCCTGCCCCGGTAACCCTCTTTCTTGGCGCGCTGCACATAGGGATCGTTCAGCTGCCGCTCCAGCCAGAGCGTCGAGGACAGCTTGCGCCCCTTGGCGGTCTTCACCCGCACGCGCAGTTCGCGCTGGCCGCGGCCCGAGTTCGGTTTGTCGGTGGTCATTTGTAAGGTCCGTCTTCCAGAACGCCATCGGCGCTCATCTGAGCATAAAGAAGACCCTCGCGCAGTCCGCGGTCGGCGACCGAAAGCCGGTCGGTCGGCCAGATGCGCATGAGGGCCTGGAGAATCGCGGCGCCCGACATGATCAGGCTGTGCCGGTCGCGCCCGATCCGCGGATCGGTGCGGCGGCCTTCGGGGCCGAGGGCGAGATAGTCGCGGATCACCGTGTCGATCTGGTCCGACGACATGTGCAGCCCGTCGACCTTGGTCCGGTCATAGCGGCGCAGCCCGAGGAACGAGGCCGCCACCGTCGTCACCGTGCCGGAGGTGCCGATGATCTGGAAACCGGCGCGCGGGTTTTCGGCGTTGTAGGGCGAGAAGCTGGCGAGATTCTCCTCGAAGAACCAGCTCATCAGCGCGAAGCGGGCGGCATCGTCCTCGACGTCGATGAACTGGTCCTTCAGCGTCGCCACGCCCAAGGGCACCGAGATCCAGTCCACCACCCGCGCCGCGCCCTCGCCCTGCGGCGTGAAGCCGGCATGCAGCCGCATGATGGCGCGCGGCCGCTCCTCGGGCGCAACGGAGGACAGGTCGATCCACACCAGCTCGGTCGAGCCGCCGCCGATATCGACGACCAGCAGTTGCTCGGTGCGCCTGCTCACCAGCGGCGCGCAGGAGATCACGGCCAGCCGCGCCTCTTCCTCGGGGGCGATGATCTCCAGCGCCAGCCCGGTCTCGCGCTTCACCTGACGGATGAAGTCGCGGGCATTGCGGGCGCGGCGGCAGGCTTCGGTCGCCACCAGACGCATCCGGCGGACATCGTGTTTCTCGATCTTCTTCTGGCAGATCCGCAGCGCCTGGATCGTGCGCCCCATCGAGGCGCGCGAAAGCCGGCCGGATGCCTCCAGCCCGACGCCAAGCTGCACGGTCTTGGAAAACGAGTCAACGACCTGAAACTGACTGCCCCTCGGCTGGGCAATCAGCATGCGGCAACTGTTCGTGCCAAGGTCGAGAGCAGCATAAAGCTGCCCCGGACCGAGGTGCGGGGTGGCGGAAGGTTCAACCGGGGTGTCGACGACCGTGTCGCTCTCATCCCCCGGGATCGCGTCCGCACCCCTGGGACGCTCGGGCGTCATCTGTCGCCCTCCATTCATGGTTGCCTCCAGAGTAGTCGCGCCACGCCCCCTCCGCAAGCGTGGATCGCGCCGCCTGCTTGGGCCTCCCCGCGTCGTGAACCGGCCTGGCTCATCATCTGCATGAGGATTTTTCCGATTGCGCCGGGTCGCGGCGGGCCCCGCGGCGCGCTAAGACAGGCAGGCGCCGACCGGCGTCGGGACCGCTGTCGCTCCGTGATTGCGGGATGTCGAAAACCGGCCGCGGATGTCGGAAATTGGCCCGTAGAAGGGGCGAGGAAGAGGAATCAAGCAATGCCCGACGTGACGGTGGTTTACTGGCGAGACATCCCGGCCCAGGTGATCGTGGGCAAGGGCCGGCGCGGCGCGAAAGTGCAGATGACCGAGCGCTTCGAGCAGGCCATCGACCGTTGCGCGATGAAGATCGGCGCGAAGGACGCGGATGCCTATCTCGCCGAATGGCGCAAGGCCGATCCCTATTCCGTCGAGGGCGAGCAGGAGGCGGTCGCGGCCGCCGAGGCCGCGCGTCTCGAGACAGAATACGACACCGCGCGTCTGAAGACGCTGATCGCAAATGACGGCTGGGCCTGACCTTCCCCGCCGCCTCAAGGAGGCCGCTATGGCGCTGTTCAACTTCCGCCGCGAGGCGCCCTCTGCTCCCGCCGCCAGCGCGCCCGTCGAGGCGCTGCTGAAAGGCTATTCCATCGAGGTGATGCCCCGCACCGCCGAGAAGGTCGAGAATTTCCGCGACCTGCTGCCGGAAGGCACCCGGGTCTATGTCGCCCATATCGAAGGCACGCCGATCGAGGACATGGTGGCGACCGCCAAGCGCGTCGCCAGCGAAGG
This sequence comes from Cereibacter changlensis JA139, assembly GCF_003034985.1. Lineage (GTDB taxonomy): Bacteria > Pseudomonadota > Alphaproteobacteria > Rhodobacterales > Rhodobacteraceae > Cereibacter > Cereibacter changlensis. Next base: position 14,713 of record NZ_PZKG01000023.1, on the reverse strand, counting down.
CTTCCCGGTCATGCCGCATTTCCCGGCGCGGATCATCAAGGACAAGGCGACGCTGGCCGACTGGATCGCGCGCTACCGGGGCGAGGCCGGCGTGACCCAGGCCCTGCTGCTGGCGGGTGGCGTGAAGCAGCCCGTGGGTGATTTCCACTGCTCGATGCAGCTGATGGAGACCGGGCTCTTCGACGGTTTCGAGCGGCTGCATGTGGCGGGCCACCCCGAGGGCAACAAGGACATCGATCCCGACGGCTCCGACCGGATGGTGATGGAGGCGCTGCGCTGTAAGCAGGCCTTCCACGAGCGGTCGGATGCGAAAATGGCGATCGCCACCCAGTTCTGCTTCGAGGCCGATCCCGTGATCGCCTGGGCCGAGCGTCTGGCGCAGGAAGGTATCGACCTGCCGATCCATATCGGTGTGGCGGGCCCGGCCAAGCTGCAGACGCTGATCAAGTTCGCCATCGCCTGCGGCGTCGGCTCGTCGCTGCGCGTGCTGCAGAAGCGGGCGATGGATGTGACGAAGCTGCTCGTGCCCTACGAGCCGACCGACTTCGTCGCGGGCCTCGCCGCGCACAAGGCGAAGAACCACGGCTTCGGCATTGAATCGGTTCATTTCTTCCCGCTCGGCGGGATCAAGACGAATGCCCAGTGGGCCAAAGACAATGGCGGCGCTTCCGGCGTCCCGGCAAACTCCTGAGAAATAGGTTGAAGCATGACCCGTACAATCATTGAATCGAAAACGAAAACCGTTGTCATCGGCTTCGACGAACCCTTCTGCGTGATCGGCGAGCGGATCAATCCCACGGGTCGCAAGAAACTCGCCGCCGAGCTTGAGCTGGGCGATTTCTCCACCGTCGAACGCGACGCGCTGGAGCAGGTGGCCTGCGGCGCCATGGTGCTCGACGTGAACTCCGGCGCGGTCTTCACCAACAAGATGGCCGAAGACCCGCGCTATGCCGACAACAACTTCGTCGAGCCGCCGCTGATGCGCGAGCTGATCCTGCGGATCCAGGCGATCACCGACGTGCCGCTCTGCATCGACAGCTCGGTGCCCGGCGCGCTGGAAGAAGGGCTGAAGGCCTGCGAGGGCCGCCCGCTGCTGAACTCGGTCACCGGCGAGGAGGAGCGGATGGAACTCGTCCTGCCGCTGGTGAAGAAATACAACGTGCCGGTGGTGGCGATCTCCAACGACGACACCGGGATCTCGGAAGACCCGGACGTGCGTTTCGCCGTGGCCAAGAAGATCGTCGAGCGCGCCGCGGATTTCGGCATCCCGGCGCATGACATCGTCGTCGATCCGCTGGTGATGCCGGTCGGCGCCATGGGCACGGCCGGGCAGCAGGTCTTCGCGCTGGTGCGGCGGCTGCGCGACGAACTGGGGGTGAACACCACCTGCGGCGCCTCCAACATCAGCTTCGGCCTGCCGCATCGCCATGGCATCAACGCGGCCTTCCTGCCGATGGCGATCACCGCCGGCATGACCTCGGCGATCATGAACCCGGTGCGCCTGCAGGAGATGGAGGCGATCCGCGCCGCCAACTTCCTGATGAACCACGATCCGAACGGCGGCGAATGGATCCGCTTCGCCAAAGTGCTGGAAGCGGTGCAGGCCGGGGCGAGCTTCGCCGAAGCCTCGGCCGCGGCTTCCTCGGCGGCCTCGGGGCGGCGCGGCGGGCGCAAGTCGCGCGGCTGATAACCCGATCTTTACCATGGGGCGGCAGGATCGCCCCATGGACCAGCCCTGTCGCATCACCGACCCCGAGACCTGGATCGCGCTGATCTTTGCCGCCAAGGCGGCGAAGGACGGTGTGATCCGACGCAGCATCAGTTGGGTCGACCGCGAGGTCGGGCGGGACCGCTTCCTGTTCGAGGTGCGCAGGCGTGGGTTTCACCTGCTGATGGCGGGCGATCAGTTCGTCATCGTCTGCGATCCGCGCCCGGTGCATATCCTGTTCTGAGGATTTTCTGCGAAAATCCTCGCAGGCGTGTTTTCTGCGAAAACACGAACTCCGATCTTTCGCAGAAAGATCGCCCCTTGAAGTCTTCGCAGAAGACTTCACCTTCGGGCGCAAGGCGACCACGACCTGCCGCGTTCAGGCATTGCGCCGCCCCGCCCGCCTTCTAAAAGGAAGGCTGTTCCGCTCCCCTCCGATGAGGCCCCCATGACCGACGCGCTTGTGATCTTCACCCCCTCCGGCAAGCGGGGGCGCTTCCCGCTCGGCACGCCGGTGCTGACGGCGGCGCGGCAGCTGGGCGTCGATCTCGACTCGGTCTGCGGCGGCCGCGGCATCTGCTCGAAATGTCAGGTCTCGCCCGGCATGGGCGAATTTCCCAAGCATGGCGTGACGGTGGACGCCGATGCGCTCTCGCCCTGGAACGCGGTAGAGGAGCGCTACAAGACGAAGCGTGGCATGCTCGACGGGCGGCGGCTCGGCTGTCAGGCGCAGGTGCAGGGCGATGTGGTGATCGACGTGCCGCCGGAGAGCCAGGTGCACAAGCAGGTGATCCGCAAATCCGCGACCCAGCGCGACATCGTCATGGACCCGGCGACCCGCGCCCTCTTCGTCGAGGTGGCCGAGCCCGACATGGAGGAACCATCCGGCGATTTCGAGCGGCTGTCGCAGGCGCTCGCCGAGCAGTGGGGCATCACGGATGTGCGGGCCGATCTCGCGCTCTTGCGCCGGCTACAGCCCGCGCTGCGCAAGGGCGAGTGGAAGGTGACCGTCGCCGTCCACCGCGGCAACCACGATGCCGCGCCGCGGCTCCTGGACATCTGGCCCGGGTTCCACGAGGACGGGCTCTACGGCCTGGCGATCGATCTCGGCTCCACCACCATCGCCGCCCATCTCTGCGATCTGAGCGACGGGCGAGTGCTGGCTTCCTCGGGGGTGATGAACCCACAGATCCGCTTCGGCGAGGATCTGATGAGCCGCGTCAGCTACGCCATGATGAACCCCGGCGGCGATGTCGAGATGACTGCCGCCGTCCGCGCCGCGCTGAACACGCTGGCTTCCGAGATCGCCAGGGAAGCGGGCATCGACCCCCAGTCGATCTACGAGACGGTCTTTGTCTGCAACCCGGTGATGCACCACCTCCTCCTTGGCATCGACCCGGTGGAGCTGGGTCAGGCGCCCTTCGCGCTGGCGACCTCCGGCAGCATGAGCCTTGCCGCCCGGGATCTCGCGTTGACAGCCGTCAACCCCTCGGCGCAGGTCTATATCCTGCCCTGCATCGCCGGCCATGTCGGCGCCGATTGCGCGGCGGTGGCGCTGTCGGAAGAGCCGGGCAAGTCGAAGGACATGGTGCTGATCGTCGATGTCGGCACCAATGCCGAGCTGCTGCTCGGCAACGAGACCCGCGTGCTCGCCTGTTCCTCTCCCACCGGCCCGGCCTTCGAGGGGGCGCAGATCTCCTCCGGCCAGCGCGCCGCGCCGGGCGCCATCGAGCGGGTGGAGATCGATCCGGTGACCAAGGAGCCGCGCTTCCGCGTCATCGGGTCCGATCTCTGGTCCGACGATCCGGGCTTTGCCGAGGCGACGAAGGCCGTGGGTATCAGCGGCATCTGCGGCTCGGGCATCATCGAGGCGGTGGCGGAGCTGCGGCTGGCCGGACTGGTCGATGCCGGAGGCCTGCTCGGCTCGGCGGAACAGACAGGGACGGCGCGGATGCTGCCCTCGGGGCGGACGCATTCCTACCTGCTGCATGACGCCAGCGCCGAGGGCGGGCCGCGGATCATGGTGACGCAGGGCGACATCCGGGCGATCCAGCTGGCGAAATCTGCGCTTTATGCCGGGGCGCGGCTGCTGATGGACGAAATGGGCATCGACAAGGTCGAGAAGGTCGTGCTGGCCGGGGCCTTCGGCGCGCATATCAGCCCGAAACACGCGATGGTGCTGGGGATGATCCCGGATGTGCCGCTCGACCATGTGATCTCGGCCGGCAATGCGGCGGGCACCGGGGCGCGGATCGCGCTGGCCAGCGTCGCCGCCCGCGATGCGATCGAGGCGACGGTGCATGAGATCCACAAGGTCGAGACCGCGATCGAGCCGCGCTTCCAAGAGCATTTCGTCAATGCCAACGCGATCCCGCATGCGGTCGACGCCTTCCCCGAGCTGCACAAGATCGTCACCCTGCCCGAGGTGAGCTTCAACACCGGCGGCGGCGGCGGCGCCGGGGCGCGGCGGCGCAGATCGTGATCGGCCGAGGGCAGGTGACGGCTTGTCATCCGCCCTCCAATCCCCGATCAAGGGGCAGGCTCCACAGGCACCGGGATGGGCATGACAGACGATCCGCTGGCCCCGCTCATGTCGCGCATCGCCGCCCAGGACCGCGCCGCCTTTCGCGCGCTCTATTCCGCGGCCTCGGCGAAACTCTTCGGCACGCTGCTGCGTATCCTCGGAAACCGGAGCGAAGCGGAGGATGCGCTGCAGGAGGTCTTTACCCGTGTCTGGCTGAAAGCCGCCCGCTTCGATCCGGAGCGGGGCCGGGCGATGACATGGCTGATCGCCATCGCGCGCAACCACGCGATAGACCGGCTGCGCGCCCGCCCCGACCGTGAGGACGGCGAGGAGACCGAGCAGCTTGCCGATGAGCGGCCCGGGGTCGAGGCGGGGCTGATCGCACGCGGCGAGGCGCGGCGCGTAGTGGAATGCCTCGAAACGCTGGAGCCCGACCGGGCCGAGGCGGTGCGCGGCGCCTATCTCGGCGGGCTGTCCTATCAGCAGCTTGCCAGCCGCTTCGACGTGCCGCTGAACACCATGCGCACATGGCTGCGCCGCAGCCTGCTGCGGCTGAAGGATTGTCTGGACGGATGAGCGACGCACGGGATCAGGAGCGGGACGAGGGCGAGGCGCTGGCGGCGGAATACGTGCTGGGCACACTTGAGCGTGCCGAGCGCCAGCGCGCCGAGGCGCTGATCCGCAGCGATGCGGGTTTCGCAGCCCGCGTCGCCCATTGGGAGCAGCATTTCGCGCCGCTGAACGACGCCTACCCCGAGGTGCCCGCGCCCGATCTGCTGCCGGTGATCGAGGCGCGGCTCTTCGGTCTGCCCGCGCCGCGGCGGCGCTTCGCCTTCCTGCGCTTCCTCGCTGGCGCCGGCGCAGCGGCGGCCTTGGCCTTGGCGGTCTTCATCGCGGTCGATCCGCGACCGGCGGCCCCTGCCCTCACCGCGACGCTCAGCGCCACGGCGGAGCCGCTGACCTTCGCCGCCTCCTATGATGCGGCGACCGAGGAGCTGACCGTCACCCATACCGCCGGACCGAACCCCGGGGCGGACAGCAGCTATGAGCTCTGGGTGATCGTCGGAACCGGGGCTCCGGCCTCGCTCGGCCTGATCGACGCGCAGACCGTGACGCGCAGCCTGCCCGCGCTCACGCCCGGCGCGACGCTGGCGGTCAGCCGCGAGCCCCTCGGCGGCTCGCCCGACGGCGCGCCGACCGAGGTTCTGGTCTCGGGCGTGGTCACGTCTTCCTAACGAAGCCGTGATAATCGGCCCGGGATGAAACTCCGGGGGAGAAACCTCCGTAGCTTCGTCGTGAGGCAGGGAATGGCCCTGCCAGCCACCCGGAGGAACCCCTATGACCAACGCATTCCGTTTCGCATCCCTGACCGCCGCCGCCGCGCTCTTCGCCGGGGCGGCCTTCGCCGCAAACCCGATGGTCGGCGGCGCCGAAATGTTCGAGGACAAGAACATCGTCGAGAACGCGGCCAATTCCGCCGATCACACCACGCTGGTCGCCGCCGTCACGGCCGCCGGTCTGGCCGAGACCCTCTCGGGCGAAGGCCCCTTCACCGTCTTCGCGCCGACGAACGAGGCCTTCGCCAAGCTGCCCGCCGGCACGGTGGACAACCTGCTGAAGCCCGAGAACAAGGAAATGCTGACCAAGATCCTCACCTGCCACGTGGTCGCCGCCGATGCGATGTCGGATGCGATCACCAAGATGGTGACCGATGATGGCGGCAAGCACACCGTCACGACGGTCGGCGGCTGCGAATACACCGCCATGACCAAGGACGGCATGGTGATGCTGGAAGACGGTCAGGGCAATGTGGCTACGGTGACCATTGCCGATGTAAAGCAGTCGAACGGCGTGATCCATGTGATCGACACGGTGCTGCTTCCCGCGATGTGAGGCCCGCCAGGGTCCACCGGCCGGGGACCGCGGGCGGGCGCTCACACCCGACCCGCGCTCCGGATCTGTCCTCGCCGGGCTCCTGCCCCCTGGCCGGCGAGGAAGGGGCCGCGTCTCCGGCGCGGCCCCCTCATTTTCCCGCCTCGACCCCGCTTGACGAAGCCTCTCCGCTGGCTTAGGTCAGTTCCTGTCGCGGGTGTAGCTCAATGGTAGAGCAGCAGCTTCCCAAGCTGAATACGAGGGTTCGATTCCCTTCACCCGCTCCAGCATCCCCCTGGGTAACGGTCTGATATTGTTGGGGTCTGGCACGTTTGGTGTGCCGTTACACAAAATTTTCGCTGATCGCAGACCGGCGGGAATCGCAGTTACTCGGCGGCAGCTGGGGACGGAGTCCCAGAATACCCCCCAGACTTCCGCGCACATCATCTGACCGCTTCCCCGGGTCCCGCGGGCCTGCCGCTCGACTGGATCACGGTACCTTTCGCCTGCCCAGGTCAAGACCAGGAGGCTATACTCGCCTAAGGACTGGCCGCGGCCCACGACGCATCTTTTGATTAAGAACGGGCTGAGCGGCTGCAGTCCCTGAAAGCAGTCGTTCAGCCCGTTCTGCAGCAAAATGCCCCCATCATCAGAGCCGTTCATATCCCCCTCTGCTACGAGTAATTGGCGACAATGAACCGAGCACCGTAGCGTCGCAATTAGCGATACTGCTTTTGAAAGAACGCCGCCCACGGGATGTCAATCCCCGGGGCGGCGCTTGAGAGTTTTGCGGTCCGATCAGAAGCTTGCGGAAATCCGCAGCATGGCGGACTGCTCGTTGCCCTCGTCATTGAAGCGGCCGCCGTAGGCTGCGGCAATGGTGACGCCCGGCGCGACTTCGCCGGAGAGACCGAACTCCAGGGTCGCGTATGCGCCCTGGTCATTCTCCACGATGCTGCTGTAACCAGTGCCGGAACCGGCATAGCTGGTCAGGATCGAGCTGTCGCCGCTGAGGTTCGCGCCCACGCCTGCGCCAAGGAAGCCGTTCAGCAGCGTGCCGCCCACCGTCGTCCAGGAGGCGGTGCGCCGAAGCCCGGCGTGGATGTCCGTCTTCTCGATGTCGTAGGACGGCACGACCAGGTTCGCCGCACCCGCGGCGCCCCCGGTGTAACCATCGACATCCGTATGGGAGTAGGACAGACCGGCATAGGCGCCCAGACCGGAGACCATGGAGCGCAGATCCTTGGCGAGTTCGATCTTGCCGCCGAAGCTCTTGCCCTCAGCATTGGCGGAAGCTGTCGCCGCACCTGCAGTGCGCTCGTAGCTTCAGTCTTCGGTCGAGGCGAAGACACGGCCGGAGAACGACAGGCCCGGACCAAGATCCATGCGCATGTAGGGCGACATCGTCACCTGCCGGCTGTCGATCGACGAGCAAAGATCGCCGATCGAGCCGTCGGCCCGGCTGAGACCGAGCGCAACGCCCGCGACCAGAGCCGTCGACAGCTCGCTCTCGATGCCGAGGCCAAGCACGTCGCCATCATAGTCGAGCTTGCCCTCTTCGAGGTCCTGCAGCCCGGGGCCAGGCCACCGAAGAGATAGGCCATATTCGCGCCGTCGGCGGAAAGCGCCGCCCGGCCGCCCGAGGTCGAGAGAGCGATCGTCGCGGCGCGAATGCCATCATCACCGCGCTGGGTAGCCGGTTCTGCCGCCTGTTGATCCACCCGCTGCGTCTGCCAGAGAATACGGTCAAAAGCACTGTGCATGTCGAAGGAGAGGCTGCTCGCGGCAGAGGCCGCGGGAAGCGCGCCGTCAAGCTTGACGTTCCAGTTCACAAGCGTTGCGATCTGGTCGGGAGTGAGGCCGGTAAACACCGGGCTGTTCACATAGAATTGGCCGCCCGCAATGGCGCGAGCCACATCTGCGGCATAAGCTGCGTCGGTCTCGTCGTCGCCCCGCGCCTCGTCACCACACAGGACGTTGAAGTTCATGATCGACACGGTCTCGCCGGAGGCCACGGTGAGCTGCTGCCAGTTTCGTGGACACGAAGATAAGATCGTGACCAAGGAACTGGAGTGCAGATACGACGAGACGGAAGTTCAGCCGTGAGTTTAAAATCGAGGCCGTTAGACTGGTGAGGGACCGTGGCGTAGCGGTAGCGCAGGCGGCCCGTGACCAAGCAGCGGGCGATGACACGCAGCGAGGCCGCGAAGTTCATCCGCGCCGCTCGCGCCCGAGAGCAGCATCACATCGCTCGATTCGTCCTGATCGCGCTCTACACCGGCACCCGGAAGGAAGCGATCCTGAACCTGCGGCTCGGCGGCCCCAGCACCGTGGGCGGCTGGATCGACCTTGAGGCCGGCGTGATCTACCGCCGCGGATCTGGTGAGCGGGCGACGAAGAAGCGGCGCACCCCGGCGAAGCTGCCCCGCCAGATCCTCGCCCATGCGCGGCGCTGGAAGGCATCCGGCAGCACTTGGGCCATTGAGTGGCGGGGCTCGCGCGTGGCGGACATCAAGATGGCTTGGGGAAAGATCGCGGTCGAGGCGGAGCTGGGATGGCATCCGACGCCGCACACCCTGAAGCACACGGCGATCACCTGGGCGATCCAGCGCGGCGCGAGCATCACGGATGCCGCTGGCTTCTTCGCCACCTCGACCGAGACGATCGAGCGCGTCTACTGGCACCACAGCCCCCATTTCCAGGAGGGCGCGGTGCGCGCAATGGAAGCGAGACGGTAGGATTCGGGGGCAATCGAGGGCGAAACGAGGGCCAGCAGGTTGCCGGAGGTCTGCTAAGTGTTGGTGCACCCGACAAGATTCGAACTTGTGGCCTCTGCCTTCGGAGGGCAGCGCTCTATCCAGCTGAGCTACGGGTGCGTCGCAGATGCGTATAGCCAGTTGCTCGGCGGGCTGCAACATCAAGAGTGCGGCCCGCGCGAGTTTCGTCGGCGCGGGCGGCGCGTCAGCCGAACAGCTCGTGGCAGAGCTCCAGCGCCTCGACCAGCACGTCGACCTCCTGCACCGTGTTGTAGAGCCCGAAGGAGGCGCGGCAGGTGGCGCCGACGCCCATGTGGGTCATCAGCGGCATGGCGCAATGGGTGCCGGCGCGGACGGCGACCCCCTTCTTGTCGAGCACGGTCGAGATGTCATGCGCATGGGCCGCGCCCTGCAGCGTGAAGGAGAAGATCGCCCCCTTGCCCGCCGAATTGCCCTGCACATTCAGCCAGTTCAGCCCGGCGAGACGATCGCGGGCATAGTCGCGCAGCGAACGCTCATGCGCCGCGATCTGGTCCATCCCCAGCGTCATCATGTAATGCAGCGCCACGCCCATGCCGATCTGCTGCACGATGCCCGGGGTGCCGGCCTCGAAGCGCATCGGCGGGGTGTTGTAGCTCACGGCGTCGCGGCTGACCTCGTGGATCATGTCGCCGCCGCCGAGGAAGGGCCGCATCTCGGCCATCCGCTCCGACCGGATGAAGATCGCGCCGGAGCCGCTGGGGCCGTAGAGCTTGTGGCCGGTGATGGCGTAGAAGTCGCAGCCGATCGCCGCCACGTCGACCGGCATGTGCACCGCCGCCTGCGAGCCGTCGGCCAGCACCGGCACGCCCTTCTCGCCCGCCCCCGCGCAGATCGCCGCCACATCGACCACCGAGCCGAGCACGTTCGACATATGCGTCACCGCCACCAGCTTGGTGCGCGGCCCGATGGCGTCGAGCACCGCCTGCGGGTCGAGATCGCCATTGGCGTCGACATCGACCCATTTCAGCACCACGCCCTGCCGCTCGCGCAGGAAGTGCCAGGGCACGATATTGGCGTGATGCTCCATGATCGACAGCACGATCTCGTCGCCGGGCTGCAGCCGCGGCGCGGCCCAAGCGTAGGAGACGAGGTTGATCGCCTCGGTGGTGCCGGTGGTGAAGACGATCTCCTCCGGGGAAGGCGCGTTGAGGAAGCGGGCGACAGTGCCGCGCACCGCCTCGTACTTGTCGGTCGCAAGGTTCGAAAGATAGTGCAAGCCCCGGTGAACATTGGCATATTCATGGCTGTAGGCCCGGGTCATCGCGTCGATCACCACCTGCGGCTTCTGCGCCGAGGCCCCGTTGTCGAGATAGACCAGCGGCTTGCCGTTCACCTCGCGCGAGAGAATCGGGAAATCGCTGCGGACCGCGGCCACGTCATACATCGCTCAAACCCCTTGGGCCGCCATCAGCGGCATCAGAAACAGCGCCAGCACGAAGGACAGCGCGAACATCGTCAGCAGGATGCCGGCGAAAACCTTGCCCAGCGAGCGGAAGCCATGCAGCTCCGCCACAAAATTGGTGAGCAGCCAGAAGAACAGCGCGATCCCGGCGATGCCGATGATCTCGGAGATGAAGGGCGCGACCAGTTGCGTCGCCAGTTGCACCGCCTGCACCAGCAGCAGGATGAATTGCAGCCAGCCAACCAGCAGCAGCGCATCGGCAAAGCTGCCCTTGCCGCCGCGCCAGCGGCCAACCTGGGTCATCACTCCGACCAGCAGCAGCAGTGCCGCGCTTTGCAGACCGGCGCTGACCAGCGGGCTTTGCGCGCCCCCGCCCAGCATCTCGCGCATCTCGGCCGGCAGCAGCGCGATGGAGACCGAGGTCAGCAGCGCTGCGCCGATGGCCACCAGCAAGAGCAGGCTCCAGCGCGCGTCGTTCGGCAGGTTCAGCGACAGGACGGCCCGCGCCCCCTCGCGCGGCTTCTGCACGGTGAAGCGGGCGAGTTGCAGGATCGAGCCGAAGGTCAGCTCCATGTTTCGGCCTCGATCAGCATGACGATCCAGAGAATGGCGAAGGCGGCGAAGGCGAGCCCGCCGACCAGCAGGCTCTGCGCGCCCGAGCCGGTGAAGCCGAGCGTCAGCCCGTGCAGCAGCATCAGTGGCGAGGTGGCGAGCAGCGCCATGAACAGCGCGAGCCTTGCGCTGTAGAAGCTGCCCTTGCCGCCCAGCAGCATGGCGACGCCGCGGCTGATCGCGGCCAGCAGGTAGAAGACCGGGATCATCGCCAGCAGCGCCAGCCCGGTGGCGACCATGCCCTGCACCAGCGGCACGTCCGGCCCCAGCACCGACTGGCGCGACAGCCGCGGCCATTGCGCGACGAAGGCCAGCACGAGGAAGACCACGAGCAGGCTGAAGGCGAAGGGCTCGGACCGGCCGCGCGCCAGATGGCTGGCGATCACCTTGCGCGGGTGTCGCCAGCTGGCCACGATGTCAGATGTGACCGACATTCAATGCTCGTGGCTCGCAAGCCAGTCTTCCAGCCGCTGCCGGATGTCCTCGGCGATGCCCTCGTCCTCGATCTCGGAAATGGCTTCGGCGAGGAAAGCCAGCACCATCAGCGACTGCGCCTGCTTCAGCGGCACGCCGCGCGAGCGCAGGTAGAACAGCGCCGTGTCGTCGATCGCGCCCGAGGTCGAGCCATGCGAGCATTTCACGTCATCGGCGTAGATCTCCAGCTCCGGCTTGGCGAGGAACTGGCTGTCCTCGTCGAGCAGGAGCGACTGGCTGATCTGGTAGCCGTCGGTCTTCTGCGCGCCGGGCTTCACCAGGATCTTGCCCTGGAACACCCCGGTCGCGCCGTTCTTCAGCACCTTCTTGAAGACCTGCCGGCTTTCGCAGCGCTGGCCCTCATGGGTGATGAACACGGTGTCGTCGTGGTGGAACATGCCGTCGCCCACCGCGGCGCCCGCGACATGTGCCACGCAGTCGTCGCCGACCAGCTCCAGCACCGCCTCGTTGCGGGTCATCACGCCATTGGCGGTGAGGGTGAAGCTCTTGAACAGGGCCTCCTCGGCCAGCCGGGCGAAGATATGCGTCGCGGCGCGGCGGTCCTGATCCGGGCCCTGGGCGCGGATGTGGTGGAAGCGGCCGCCCTCGGCCACGTCGACCTCCATCACCTTGGTGAAGCGCGCAGCGGCAGGACCGCTTTCCAGCACCGTTACCTCGGCCCCGGCCTCGACCCTGATGCAGTTGTGCAGGATCACGTCGGAAGTATCTGATTTATGGACATAAACCAGCGCGATGGGCTTCGCCGCCTTGGCCGTCGCGCGGATCAGCACGCCCTCAGTGGAGAAGGCGGTGCCGAGCGCCGCCAGCGGCCGCTGCACCGGGGTCTGGCCCCGCGCCTCGAGCACGCCGTAGATGTCGCGCGCCCAGTGGATGTCGCTCTGCGCCTGCGACAGCAGATCGATCTCGACGCCGGAAAGCGCCAGATCGTCCGAGGCCTCGGCATCGAAGACGCCATCGACGAAGACCAGCTTCAGCCGGTCGATCGCGTCGAAGACCATCGTTTCGGCCGTGTCGACGAAGACAGGCGCCGGCAGCGGCTCGGGCGAGGTCAGCGAGGACGGGTGGGTGTAGCGCCAGTATTCGTCGCGCCGTCCGGGCATCCCCATGGCGCCCAGCCGTTCCAGCGCGTCGAAACGCGCCGGGGCCTGCCAACCCTCGTTCGGGAAGGACAGCCCGGCGATCCGCGCCTCCAGCGTGTCCTGCTTGGCTTGCGCCACAGCCATCACACCACCTCCGAGAGGATGTCGGCGTAGCCGTTCTTCTCGACTTCCAGCGCCAGTTCCGGCCCGCCGGTCTTCACGATGCGGCCGTTGGCCATGATGTGCACCACGTCCGGGTGGATATGGTCCAGCAGACGCTGGTAATGGGTGATGACGAGGAAGGCGCGGCCCGCGTCGCGCAGCGCGTTCACGCCGTCGGAGACCAGCTTCATCGCATCGACGTCGAGACCCGAGTCGGTCTCGTCGAGGATGCACATGCGCGGCTCCAGCATGGCCATCTGCAGGATCTCGTTGCGCTTCTTCTCGCCGCCCGAGAAGCCCACGTTCACCGGGCGCTTCATCATGTCGGCGTCGATCTTCAGCGCCTTGGCCTTTTCGCGCACCAGCTTGAGGAAGTCGCCGGCGCTCAGCTCGTCCTGCCCGCGCGCCTTGCGCTGCGCGTTCATCGCGGTGCGCAGGAAGGTCATGTTGCCCACACCCGGGATCTCGACCGGATACTGGAAGGCGAGGAACAGGCCGGCTGCGGCGCGCTCTTCCGGTTCCATCTCCAGCAGTTCGGCGCCTTCGAGCTTGGCCGAGCCCTCGGTCACGGTATAGCCGTCGCGGCCCGCCAGCACATAGGAAAGCGTCGACTTGCCGGAGCCGTTCGGCCCCATGATGGCATGGACCGAGCCGGCCTCGACCTTCAGGTCGACGCCGCGGAGGATAACCTTGTCCTCTTCCTCAAGTTTCACATGCAGGTTGTTGATCTCAAGCATATTTTTCCCTCAGGCAATGGTAACGGCAGTGCCGGAGGCCGACACCATCAGCATGTTGTTGATGACCTCGTAGTCGAGATCGACTCCCACCACGGCATTCGCCCCGGCGGCACGGGCCTGGTCTTCCATCTCGGCCAGCGCGGTCTTGCGCGCCTTGCCGAGCTCTTTCTCGTAAGCGCCCGACCGGCCGCCCAGAATGTCGGTGATCCCGGCGAAGAGATCGCGGATCACATTGGCGCCGAGGATCGCCTCGCCGCAGACGATGCCATGATATTCGGCGATCAGATGACCCTCGATATTCGGCGTCGTCGTGACGATCATCCCACCGATCCTTCGAGGCTGATCGCCACCAGCGCCTGCGCTTCCATGGCGAATTCCATCGGCAGCGCCTGCAGCACTTCCTTGCAGAAGCCGTTCACCACCAGCGCCACCGCCTCCTCCTCGTCCATGCCGCGCGACCGGCAGTAGAACAGCTGGTCGTCATCGACCTTGGAGGTCGTCGCCTCGTGCTCGACGCGGGAGGAGTTGTTCTTCACCTCGATGTAGGGAACAGTATGCGCCCCGCATTTGTCGCCGATCAGCAGGCTGTCACACTGGGTGTAGTTGCGCGAGTTGGTCGCCTTGGGGTGCATCGACACGAGCCCCCGGTAGGTGTTCTGCGCTCGCCCCGCCGAGATCCCCTTGGACACGATGCGCGAGCGGGTGTTCTTGCCGAGATGGATCATCTTGGTGCCGGTATCGGCCTGCTGCGCATTGTTGGCGATGGCGATGGAGTAGAACTCGCCTTGGCTCGCCTCGCCGCGCAGGATGCAGGACGGGTATTTCCAGGTGATCGCCGACCCGGTCTCGACCTGGGTCCACATCACCTTCGCCCGGTCCTCGCGGCAGTCGGCCCGCTTGGTGACGAAGTTGTAGATGCCGCCCAGACCGTTCTCGTCGCCCGGATACCAGTTCTGCACCGTCGAGTACTTCACCTCGGCATCCTCAAGGATGACGATCTCCACCACCGCGGCGTGCAGCTGGTTGGTGTCGCGCTTCGGCGCGGTGCAGCCCTCGAGGTAGCTCACGTAGGAGCCCTTGTCGGCGATGATCAGCGTCCGCTCGAACTGGCCCGTGTTCTCGGCGTTGATACGGAAATAGGTCGACAGCTCCATCGGGCAGCGCACGCCCGGCGGGATGTAGACGAAGGAACCGTCCGAGAAGACCGCCGAGTTCAGCGTGGCGAAGAAGTTGTCCGACTGTGGTACGACCGAGCCGATGTATTTCTTCACCAGCTCCGGATGCTCGCGCACCGCCTCGGAGATCGAGCAGAAGATCACCCCGG
>NZ_PZKG01000022.1 GCF_003034985.1 Cereibacter changlensis JA139 | reverse complement strand
TTCACCCGCTCGGCCTTGCTCTCCGCCACGCTCCGCCGCCGTCAGCACGAAGCCGCCGCCGACGGAGTAGTAGGTTTCCTGCAGGATCACGTCGCCCTGCGCGTCGGTGGCACGCAGCACCATGCCATTGGCATGGCCGGGCAGGGCGGGGCCGTAGTCGAAGACGAGATCGGCCTTCGGATCGAAGCGCAGCGGGTTCAGCCCCGGCGGTTCGATCACGTGGCTCTCGTGGATCGCCGCCAGCACGGCGTCGGCCTTCTCGGCGTCATAGCTGGCGGGCTCGAAACCGGCGAGGCCGAGGATAGTGGCCCGATCGGTGGCATGGCCGACGCCGGTGAAGGCGAGGCTGCCATGCAGCGAGGCGCGCAGGCCATGGGCATGGAACGGGCTGCCGCGCAGCAGGTCGAGAAAGCGCGCGGCGGCGACCATCGGCCCCATCGTATGCGACGAGGACGGCCCGACGCCGATCTTGAACATGTCGAAGACGGAAAGAAACACGCTGCACCCCGCTTTGCTGTCCATCCTACATAGGGTCGCAGGCGCCGGTCTTGCAGGCGGAAAGCGACAGCTGGCAGGAATTCGCGGCATTCCGGCCGGGGGAGCCGTCCTCGGGGCCATCGAGGCCCCTCGGACGGCATTGCCATGGCCAGGCCGCGCCGTCCCGTCTTCTTCTTGGCAAAAATACTCTCGCCGAAGGCGGCGACAGCCGGACCGGGCGCAGCGCCGGCAAGGCTGGCGGGGCGCGGGCCAGGGGCGGCGGCAGCGCCGCGCGAGGGGGCTCGATGCCCCCGAGCGCGGCTCTTCCGGCCCGGGTGGGACGCCTCCGGCGGGAGTATTTGGGCCAAGAAGAAGCGCCGCGGCGACCGGTTCCGCCGCGATTGCCCCTCGCCCCGCCTGCCCACTTTGCCTATAAGCTTGGGCAGTCAAGCACAGGAGACCGGCATGGCCGCAGAGCTTTCCCCGATCGACAAGGCGAAATTCGCAGCCGCGAAGCGCGCGGTGGATTTCGTGGAGGATGGCATGAAGCTGGGGCTCGGCACCGGCTCGACCGCCGCCTTCATGGTGCGCTGTCTCGGCGAGCGGGTGCGCAGCGAGGGGCTGCGGGTGCAGGGCGTGCCGACCTCGAACCGCACGGCGGAGCTGGCGCGGCAGCTCGGCATCCCGGTGATCACGCTGGACGAGGCGAAATGGCTCGACCTGACCATCGACGGGGCCGACGAGGTCGATCCGCAGCTGAACCTGATCAAGGGCGGCGGCGCGGCGCTGCTGCAGGAGAAGATCGTGGCCACCGCCAGCGAGCGGATGATCGTCATTGCCGATGCCGCCAAGGATGTGCCGCAGCTCGGGGCCTTCCCGCTGCCGGTGGAGGTGATCCCCTTCGGCTGGCAGACCACGCAGCTGCTGATCGGGCAGGTGCTGGAGGGGCTCGACGTCGGGGGCCGCGAGACCACGCTGCGCAGGGCGGGCGACCAGCCGCTGCGCACCGACGAGAACAACTACATCCTCGATCTGCATCTCGGCCGGATCGGCAACCCGCGCCAGCTGGCGCTGATGCTGAACCAGATTCCGGGCGTGGTCGAGAACGGCCTGTTCATCGAGATCTGCGACACCGTGATCTTCGGCCATGACGACGGGCGGGTGACGCTGCGCGACATCGCCGGCGGGGCATCGCAGGAGGGTCGGGTCGATCTGGCCCGGGCCGACACCATCTTTGCCGGTCTGGGAGAGTGAGAGTGGATTTCGACTACGACCTTTTCGTCATCGGCGGCGGCTCCGGCGGGGTGCGCGCGGCGCGGATCGCGGCCTCGGAGGGCGGCGCCAAGGTGGGGCTGGCCGAGGAAAGCCGGATGGGCGGCACCTGCGTGATCCGCGGCTGCGTTCCGAAGAAGCTGATGGTCTTCGCCTCGGGCTATTCCACGATGGCCGAGGATGCGCAGGCCTATGGCTGGACGGCCCAGATTGGCGGCTTCGACTGGCCGCGCTTCCGCGGGCATCTGGAGAAGGAGCTCGACCGGCTGGAGGCGGCCTATCGCGGCACGCTGAAGAACGCCGGCGTGACGATCCATGACGCGCGGGCCACGGTCGAGGATGCGCATACCGTGAAGCTCGCCTCGGGCGAGAGTTTCACCGCCAAGCACATCCTGATCGCCACCGGCGGGCGGCCCTTCGTGCCGGAGTTTCCGGGCTGCGAACATGCCATCACCTCGAACGAGATCTTCCACCTGCCGGAGCTGCCGAAGCGGCTTCTGGTGGTGGGCGGCGGCTATATCGCCAGCGAGTTCGCCTGCATCCTGCACGGGCTCGGGGTCGAGGTCTGCCAGTATTACCGCGGCGCGCAGATCCTGCGCGGCTTCGACGACGAGGCGCGCGGCCATGTCGCCAATGCGATGATCGAGCGCGGCATCCGCATCCGTTGCGGCACCGACGTGATCCGGCTGGAGAAGAGCCTGACCGGCATCCGGGTGATCTCGACCGACGGGTCGGACGCCGAATTCGACGCGGTGATGTACGCCACGGGCCGGGCGCCGAATTCGGCGGGGCTCGGGCTCGAGGCGCTGGGGGTGGAGCTTGGCCGGCACGGGCAGGTGATCGTCGACGAGTGGAGCCAGACCGACGTGCCCTCGATCTTCGCCGTGGGCGATGTGACCGACCGGATCAACCTGACGCCGGTGGCGATCCGCGAGGGCCATGCCTTCGCC
Source organism: Cereibacter changlensis JA139 (assembly GCF_003034985.1). Lineage (GTDB taxonomy): Bacteria > Pseudomonadota > Alphaproteobacteria > Rhodobacterales > Rhodobacteraceae > Cereibacter > Cereibacter changlensis. Next base: position 47,018 of record NZ_PZKG01000022.1, on the reverse strand, counting down.
GACACCGTGTTCGGCGGCAAGCCTTCCAAGGCCGATCACGAGCTGGTGCCGAGTGCGGTCTTCACCCAGCCGGAGCTGGGCTCGGTCGGGCTGACCGAGGAGGCCGCGCGCGAGCAGGAGCCGATCGAGGTCTATGCCGCGGCGTTCCGCCCGATGCAGTCGGCTTTCGCCGGTCGTCCGGACCGGGTGCTGATGAAGCTGATCGTCAGCATCGAGACCCGCAAGGTGCTCGGCTGTCACATCGTCGCACCGAATGCGGGCGAACTGATCCAGCTTGCCGCGATCGCGGTGAAGATGGGCGCAACGAAGGAAGATTTCGACCGGACGGTGGCGGTTCATCCGACGATGTCGGAAGAACTGGTCACACTTCGCAAGCCGGTGAGAACAGCTTGATTTTGCCGCCGGAATGACCAGTTAAGGCGGTAAGCAACAAAGGGGAAGATCACGTATGTCGAATGGAGGGCCTTGGGGCGGAGGCGGATCGGGTGGCGACAACCGCGATGGCAAGGACGGCAAGGAGCCGCGCGGCCCGCGGCGGCCCGGCAACGAGGGCTCGCAGATCCCCGAGATCGACGAGATCGTGAAGAAGGGGCAGGAGCAGCTCCGCGTGCTGATGGGCGGCCGTGGCCGCACCGGCGGCAGCGGCGGCGGCGGTGGCGGCAACCGGGGCGGCAACCCGATGGGGCCGCTGTTCACCCGGCAGGGGCTGGCGCTGGGCGCGCTGGCGGCGGCCGGGCTCTGGGCCTACATGTCCTTCTACACGGTGCGCCCGGAAGAGCGCTCGGTGGAGCTGTTCCTCGGTGAATTCAGCAGCATCGGAACGCCGGGCCTGAACTTCGCGCCCTGGCCGCTGGTCACCGCCGAGGTGGTGCAGGTCACCGGCGAACGCCAGACCGACATCGGCACCGGCCGCAGCGGCGACATGGACTCCGGTCTGATGCTGACCCGCGACCAGAACATCGTCGACATCGCCTTCCAGGTGGTCTGGAATATTTCCGACCCGTCGCAGTTCCTGTTCAACCTGGCCGACCCGACCGACACGATCCGCGCCGTCTCCGACTCGGCGATGCGCGACATCATCGCGCGCTCGGAGCTGTCGCCGATCCTCAACCGGGACCGCGGCGTGATCGCCTCCGACCTGCTGGCGGCGGTGCAGACCACGCTGGACAGCTATCAGGCCGGCATCAACGTCATCCGGGTGAACTTCGACAAGGCCGACCCGCCGGAAGAGGTGATCGACAGCTTCCGCGAGGTCCAGGCCGCGCAGCAGGAGCGCGACCGTCTGGAGCGGACCGCCGACGCCTATGCCAACCAGGTGACGGCGGGCGCCCGCGGCGAGGCCGCGCGTCTGACCGAACAGGCCGAGGGCTACCGCGCCGAAGTGGTGAACAACGCCTCGGGTGAAGCGAGCCGCTTCCTGTCGGTCTACGAGGAATATGTGAAGGCGCCGGATGTGACCCGCCGCCGGATGTATCTGGAAACGATGGAGAAGGTGCTCGGCGGGATGAACAAGGTGATCCTCGACGGGGTGAGCGGCGGCGAGGCCGGCCAGGGCGTCGTGCCCTTCCTGCCGCTGAACGAGCTGAACCGCCCGGCACCCGCCGCCGCGGCCGCCTCCAACACCACCGGAGGGACCAACTGATGAACCGCGCATCCCTTATCCTGCCGGTCCTGGCAGTCGCCGTCGTCGGCCTCCTGTCCTCGGTTTTCATCGTGGACGAGCGCGAGAAGGCGCTGGTGCTGCAATTCGGTCAGGTGAAGGCTGTGAAGGAAGAGCCGGGTCTCGGCTTCAAGATCCCCTTCATCCAGGAAGTCGTGAAATACGACGGCCGCATCCTTGGACTGCCGACGCAGCCGCTGGAGGTCACGCCGCTCGATGACCGCCGTCTGGTGGTCGACGCCTTCGCCCGCTGGCAGATCGTCGACGTGGTCGAGTTCCGCGAGGCCGTCGGCGCCGGCGGCATCGAGGCGGCGCAGAGCCGGCTCGAGCGGATCATGAACCCGGCCATCCGCGAGGTGCTCGGTTCCGTGCCCTCGAACAGCGTGCTGTCCGAGGACCGCACCGGGCTGATGAACCAGATCCGCGACATCGCCCGGCGCCAGGCGCTGGCGCTCGGCGTCGAGGTGATCGACGTGCGTCTGACCCGGACCGACCTGCCGACGCAGAACCTCTCGGCCACCTTCGCCCGGATGCGGGCCGAGCGCGAGCGCGAGGCGGCGGACGAGATCGCCCGCGGCAACGAGGCGGCGCAGCGGGTGCGGGCTTCGGCCGACCGGACCGTGGTCGAGGTGACCTCGGAAGCCCGGCGCGAGGCCGAGGTGATCCGAGGCGAGGCCGATGCGGCGCGGAACGCGATCTACGCCGAGGCTTTCGGCCGCGATCCGGAGTTCTTCGCCTTCACCCGGTCGCTCACCTCCTACGAGCGGGCGCTGCAGTCGGGCAATTCCTCAATGGTGATGCAGCCGGACAGCCAGTTCTTCGAGTACCTGCGCAGCGATGCGGCCCCGGAAGGCTCGCCCGTGCCGCAGCCGCTGGCCGCGACCGAGGCCCCGGCAGCTGAACCGGCCCCGGAAGCCCCGGCCACGGCCCCCGCGCCGGAAGCCGCAGCTCCGGAAGCCACGGCGCCCGAAACCGACGCTCCCGCCGCCGATGCTCCGGAAGCCGACGCTCCGGAAGCCCCCGCGCTGGAGGCTCCGGCGGAGCCCGCCACGGCGCCGGCCGGCACGCCCTGAGCGGCAAATCTCCGAAGGAAAGGGCCGGCCATCGCCGGCCCTTTTCGTTTCGCGCCGATCCGTGCCATCTTCACATCCAATTGACAGGGCATGACCCGGTTTGCATTGCGCCGCGTTCCGCCTAACTGTTGGGTATCAGCAGACCCGGCGCCGCGCCGGGACGCCATTCGCAATTCGAAAGGAGTTCGGGGTGCATCCTCACGCCATTTCCCTCAGCCGCAGGGCAGACGCCGCGCCGGAGCCCGTGCTGCGCCTCTTCCTCGCGCTGATGCTCGGGCTGACGCTGGCCCTGTCGCAGGCGATTCCGTCCCATGCGCAGGGCGCGCCGGAAAGCTTCGCCGATCTCGCCGACAAGATCAGCCCCTCGGTCGTCAACATCACCACCTCCACCACCATCGCCGCCCCGACGCAGGAGCGCCCGCCGATGGTGCCCGAAGGTTCGCCCTTCGAGGAGTTCTTCCGCGACTTCATGGACCCGCAGGGCCGGGGCGAGCAGGGCGGCCCGCGCCGCTCCGAGGCGCTCGGTTCGGGCTTCGTCGTTTCGGCCGATGGCTACATCGTCACCAACAACCACGTGATCGAGGGGGCCGACGACATCCAGATCGAGTTCTTCTCCGGCAACAAGCTGGAGGCGACGCTGGTCGGCACCGACCCCAAGACCGACATCGCGCTCTTGAAGGTCGAAAGCCCGACGCCTCTGCCCTTCGTGAGCTTCGGCAACAGCGACGAGGCCCGGGTGGGCGACTGGGTCGTCGCCATGGGCAACCCGCTGGGGCAGGGATTCTCGGTCTCGGCCGGGATCGTCTCGGCCCGCAACCGGGCGCTGTCGGGCACTTATGACGATTACATCCAGACCGACGCCGCCATCAACCGCGGCAACTCCGGCGGCCCGCTGTTCAACATGGAGGGCGAGGTGATCGGCGTGAACACCGCGATCCTCTCGCCGAACGGCGGCTCGATCGGCATCGGCTTCTCGATGGCCTCGAACGTGGTGACCAAGGTCGTGGGCCAGCTGCGCGAGTTCGGCGAGACCCGCCGCGGCTGGCTCGGCGTCCGCATCCAGGACGTGACGCCGGACGTGGCCGAGGCCATGGGGCTCGGCGAGGCCAAGGGCGCGCTGATCACCGACGTGCCGGAGGGCCCGGCGAAGGAGGCCGGCATGATGGCCGGCGACGTGATCCTGTCCTTCGACGGGGCCGAAGTCTCGGACACCCGCGAGCTGGTGCGCCGCGTGGCCGACGCGCCGATCGGCGAGGCGGTGGACGTGCTGGTGATGCGCGACGGCAAGAACGAGACGCTGCTGGTCACGCTGGGCCGCCGCGAGGAGGCCGAGGGCGACGAGATCCTGCCGACCGCCGCCGCGCCCGAGACCGATCCGGCGACGGCCGAGGTGCTGGGGCTGACCGTGGCGCCGCTGTCCTCGGAAGAGGCGGCCGAGCTTGGCCTGCCGGGCGGCACCGAGGGTCTGGCCGTTACCTCGGTCGACGAGCTGTCGGAGGCCTATACCAAGGGCCTGCGCGAGGGCGACGTGATCACTGAGGCCGGTCAGCAGAAGGTGGTGACGATCAAGGACCTGCAGGACCGCATCGCCGAGGCGAAGGACGCCGGCCGCAAGTCGCTGCTGCTGCTGGTGCGCCGCGGCGGCGACCCGCGCTTCGTGGCGCTGTCGCTGGACGAGTGAGCCGCTGAGGCGAGGCTTTTTGGGGGCGGCCGGGCACCGGCCGCCCCTTTGCTATTCGCTCCACAGGCTCCGGCGCGGCAGGCCCGTCACATCGGGGGGAGAGCGCCGCCGCGGCTCTGGCAAATCGCCGGCGTTTCGCCTATGGCTCGGGAATACCCCCAGAGGGGCAAGCAACGAGGCAAGCGATGGCGAAAATCACCTATGTCGAATTCAACGGCAAGGAACATGTGATCGAGGTGGCCAACGGCCTCACCGTGATGGAAGGCGCGCGCGACAACGGCGTGCCGGGCATCGAGGCGGATTGCGGCGGCGCCTGCGCCTGCTCCACCTGCCATGTCTATGTCGCCCCGGAATGGGTGGAGAAACTGCCGAAGAAGGACGCGATGGAAGAGGACATGCTGGATTTCGCCTGGCAGCCCGACCCGGTCCGCTCGCGCCTCACCTGCCAGCTAAAGGTCTCCGACGCGCTGGACGGGCTGGTGGTGCAGATGCCGGAAAAGCAGATCTGATCGCAAGCGGGGGGCTTCGCCCCCCAACCTGCCGCGCTGCTATCGATGCGGCTATGTCCCCCGTAGGGTGGGGTTCGACCCCACCCCCCTCCGGACTCCCGCCGCTCAATTCACCTTGCGCGGCGGCATGAAGGGCAGCGGCGCGACCGGCACGCCGTCCTCGACCAGCCGGCGCGCCTCTTCCAGCTTGGCCTCGCCGTAGATCGCCCGCTGCGGCGCGTCGCCCTCGTGGATCGCCCGCGCCTCGGCCGCGAAATTCAGCCCGACATATTCCGAGTTCTCCTCGACCTGCTTGCGCAGCGCCGCCAGCGCCTCCTCCACCTTGGAGCCGGGGGCTGCCAGCGCGCCGGGCGCGGCCTTGCGGGCCGGGCGCACCGCCGGAGCCATCAGCGTCTTATCGACCGTGACGGAGCCGCAGACCGGGCAGGACAGCCGGCCCGCGGCGGCGAGGTCATCAAAGGCCGCGGCGGATTGAAACCAGCTTTCAAAACCGTGGTCCTGGTCGCATTTCAGACTGTAGCGGATCATTCTGGCACCGGGGAGCGCCGCCCAATGCGGCACCTCACCCTTGTCACCTAAATCCGCGCTCGCCGCGCTTCAAGAGGCTGGCGCGGCAATCCCGGCTGGCGGCGGGACGAATCCGGCCAGCAGGGCGCGAAGCTCGGGCTCCGCCACACGACGGGCGGCCTTTTCCGGGGCGAACCACTTGCGCTTGCGCTGGCCGCGCTCCGGGAAGCGGCTGGCCAGGTCGGCGACCTGCAATGGGTAGACCGTCATGACGCAGGTCACATGGTCCTCGCGCCCCGGCCGGCGGCAGAGCGCCTTGTCATAATGATAATGACCGAGGCTCGCGTCGGAGACAGCGCCGCGCACTCCGGCCTCCTCGAAAGCCTCGCGCGCCGCCGATTGCGCCGGCGAGAGGCCCTCGACCTGCCAGCCCTTCGGGATCACCCAGCGCCCGGTGTCGCGGCTGGTGATCAGCAGCACCTGGACCCGGCCGGCGTCGAGACGCCAGCAGAGCGCGGCATATTGGCTGCGCGTCTCCGGCAGCGGGCTGCCGAGATCGGGGGATGCGGCGGACATCAGGGTCATTCAATCAAGTCTCTGCTCGTCCGGGCTTTGCGCCCATGTTCGTCGTTGTTGCTTGTCGAAAGCTTAAGCACGAAGCCGGGGCGAGGGATTTCATCAACGAAACTCTTCTCAGGATGTTCGCGTCGATGCCGAAAAATCCGCATTTCCCTTGCGGGATATGCCGGTGGACGCGGATCGGCGGCGGTCTATATGAGACGCACCTGCTTCCACCGGCGACAGGAGACCCGTGATGCGCGCCGCCGTTCTTGCCCTCGCCCTGACCCTGCCGGCGCTGCCCGCCGCGGCGGCGATGCCGCCGGACCTGCGCTTCGCTTCGATCGACGGCGGCGAGATCGCGCTGGATGCGCTGCGCGGCCATCCGGTGCTGGTGGTGAACACCGCCTCGCTCTGCGCCTTCACGCCGCAATATGATGATCTGCAGGCGCTCTCCGACCGCTATGCTCCGCGGGGGCTGACGGTGCTGGCGGTGCCCTCCAACGACTTCCGGCAGGAGCTGGCGAGCGGCGACGAGGTGAAGGACTTCTGCGCGGTGAACTTCGACCACACCATCCCGATGACCGAGATCTCGCATGTCACCGGCGCGGCGGCGCATCCCTTCTACCGCTGGCTGTCGCAGGACCACGGCGTCACCCCGGGCTGGAACTTCCACAAGGTGCTGATCGGTCCGGAGGGCGAACTGGTGCAGAGCTGGGGCTCGGCGGTCAGCCCGACCTCGGCGGCGATCACCGACGAGATCGAGGCGCTGCTGCCCTGAGCTCAGCCGAAGCTGCCGAGGAAGGGGTTGTGGCCCAGCCAGATATGGGTCGAGGTGATCGCGCCATAGAGTGTGACGGCGATGCCGACCAGAGCAAGATCGCGCCGGAGCGGGCCGGGCGGCGGCGGCGACCAACGCCCCTCGCGCGCGTTGATCAGCAGGATCGACCCGAGGCTCCACAGCCCCAGACTGCCGAACAGCAGCACCGAGGCGAGATCGCCGTTCACCAGCAGATGCGCCGTGGCCCAGAGGATGGTCGCGAGGAATTGCGGGTGGCGGATCCGGGTCCAGAGCACGCCCTTCAGCACGCTGGCCCCGAACAGCACGAGGGCGAGCAGCATCAGCAGGTTGTTCAGGTAGCCGACATGCGGCAGCGGCTGGTACAGCGGCAGCAAGGGCGCGCTGCGGAAGCCGATGACGATCAGCGCGAGGCCCGCCAGCATGACCAGGGTGAGCAGGCCCTTGCCCGGGTCGCCCATCCGCGCGCGCAGGCCGGGGGCCAGCCGCCCGAAAAGATGGGCGGCGATGAACAGCAGAAGACCAATCGTCAACAGCACCATCCGCAACAGGCTCCGCAACCGGGTACCACAGCTTTTTCAGCTAGGCTGCGACCGCGGTCGGGAAAGCCCGGCCCGCCGGCACTGCCGCTACGTCACGGCGCGCGGCTCAGGCGGTGAGACGGTGGACGGCGGCGATCAGCTGGGCCTCGTCGCCGGAGGGCGGCAGGGCGCGGTGCGCGGTGGCGGCCATGCGGGCCTGCTCCTCGGTCGAAAGCCCCGCCAGCGCGGCGGCGAAGCTTTTGGCGTCGGTCACCGGCAGGGCGGCGCCGGCGGCGTCGAGCGCGGCGAAGACCTCGGCGAAATTGTAGGTCGAGGGGCCGTGCAGCAGGGCGCAATCCTGGGCGATCGGCTCGAACGGGGTGTGGCCGCCCTTTTCCACCAGCGAACCGCCGATGAAGGCCGCGCCGCAAATCCCGTACCAGAGCGGCATCTCGCCCAGCGTGTCGGCGACATAGACGGCGGTGCCCGGCCCGGGGTCGTGCCCCTCGGAGCGGCGCCGCGTGTCGAACCCGCGGGCGGCGGCCAGCCCGGCGATCATCGCGCCGCGCTGCGGATGGCGCGGCGCGAGGATCAGCAGGTCGAAGCGGTCGCGGCTGCGGGCGAACCCGTCGAGGATCACCGCGTCCTCGCCCTCGTGGGTCGAAGCGGCGAGCAGGCAGCGGGCGCGCGGCGGCGTGGCGAAGGCGGCGGGCGGCGCCGCGGCGGCGGTGAGCCGCGACTTCAGCACCACGCGCGGCCCTAGCCGGTCCGGCGGCAGGCCGGCGTCGATCAGCCGGCGGGCCGAGGATTCATCCTGCGCCGAGACCCAGCTCAGCCGGGTGAGCATGTGGCGCAGCAGGCCGGGGGCGAAGCGCGCCCAGCTCCGCGCGGACCGCGCCGAGAGCCGCGCGCCGAGCGCGATCACCGGCAGGCCGGCGGCGGCGGTCCGGCTGATGCGCTCGGGCCAGAGCTCGTTCTCGATGGTCACCAGCGCCCGCGGCTTCGCCCGGGCGAGGAAGCGGCGCAGGCAGCCCGGCGTGTCCCAGGGGGCGAGCAGGGCGGTGGTGCGGGGCAGGGCCCAGCCCTGCACCATGGCGCGGGCGCTGGGGTTGTTGCAGGTGATGAGCAGCGGCCGGTCCGGATCGCGGGCCAGCAACTCCTCGATCAGCCAGCGGGCCGAGGTGATCTCGCCGTTGCTGGCCCCGTGCAGCCAGAGCGGCCGGCCGGGTTGCGCCGGGATCAGGCCGAGCCGCTGTTCCGCCTCCTGCGCCACGCCGCGGCCGCGCAGCCGGCGCCAGGCCGTCGCGGCGAGCAGGACCGGCAGGGCAAGGGTGAGGATCAGGCGGTAAAGGGTCAGCACGGGAAGTCCTTCGCACAGTGTCTTGGCGAGAATTCAGGGCGGGGGCAAGCGGAAGACACTGGCATCGGACGCGAGGCAGGGGGTGCGACATGTCGCCACCCACAAGAACTTTTTAGAATTGATCGAAGTCAAGTTGAAGACCGTGATGAAATCCTAGGCTCTTCTAGCATGGTAAATCGATTACAGGAGACGAAAATGCGCGTTCTGATGGCCGCCCTGATCGCCGGCACGGCGATGACCGGAGCGGCACAGGCAGATGCCCTTCGTGACAAGGCCCTGACCTATTTCGCTCCGCTGCCCTCCACGGTGCCGGCGGTGAAAGACAACACGATCACCCCCGAGAAGATCGCCCTCGGCAAGGCGCTGTTCTTCGATCCGCGGCTGTCGGCTTCGGGCGTGTTCTCCTGCGCCTCCTGCCACAACCTGGCGACCGGCGGCGACGACAACATGGAGACCTCGGTCGGGCATGGCTGGCAGAAGGGGCCGCGCAACGCGCCCACCGTGCTGAACGCGGTGCTGAACGAGGCGCAGTTCTGGGACGGGCGCGCGGATGACCTGAAGGCGCAGGCCAAGGGCCCGATCCAGGCCGGGGTGGAGATGGCCAACACCCCCGCCCAGGTCGAGGGCACGCTGGCCTCGATGCCGCTCTATGTCGAGTGGTTCACCGCCGCCTTCCCGGAGGAGACCTCGCCTATCAGCTTCGACAACATGGCGCGGGCGATCGAGGCCTTCGAGGCGACGCTGATCACCCCGGCTCCCTTCGACTCTTGGCTGAACGGCGATGACGCGGCGCTGACCGCGGAGGCCAAGGCGGGGCTGGAGCTGTTCATCGACAAGGGCTGCTCCTCCTGCCACTCCGGGGTGAACGTCGGCGGGCATGGTTACTACCCGTTCGGCCTGGTCGAAAAACCCGGCGCCGATGTGCTGCCCGAGGGCGACAAGGGCCGCTTCGCGGTGACGGCGACGGTGGATGACGAATATGTCTTCCGCGCCGCCCCGCTGCGCAACGTCGGCGTGACCGCGCCCTATTTCCACTCCGGCAAGGTCTGGGACCTGAACACCGCCGTCACCATCATGGCGGAATCGCAGCTGGGCGAGGACATGAGCGACATCGAAGTGACGCAGGTCGTGGCCTTCCTCGACAGCCTGACGGGAACCGTGCCGCCGGTGACGCTGCCGGAACTGCCGCCGGAAACCGCCAAGACGCCGCGCCCGACGGTCGAGCTGCTGCAGTAACTGATCCGGGAGGGGCGGCCCGCCGCCCCTCTCCCCCTCAGCCGCCGAGACGGTGGCAAAGGTTCGCCAGATGCGTCGTCATCCGGCAGGATCGCGTCTTGTGTCACGACGCTACCCGAGGCGCGGGACGCGCAAGGTTGCAGAGCCGCAAGGCCTCGGAGAGGTCGCTGGTCGCCTGCGGCGCGCGGGTCTGCGCCACCACCTCGGGCCCCAGCTCCAGCAGCCCGCCGCCCAGAACCAAGGGCACGGGCCGAGCCGCCTCGACCAGCCGGCGCAGCACCTGCGGATCCTCGCTGCGCGAGGCCGAGAGGAAGACGGCGTCGAAGCCGCTCTGGCGCAGCTGCTGTTGCAGGTCGGCGGGCCGTGCCCCCAGCAGCAGCCGGACTGAAAAACCCTGACGGCGCAGCTGGCCCGCCAGCAGCACCGCGCCCAGCGTGTGATGCGCCTCGGCCGCGGTCGCCACCAGCACCGCCGGTCCATCGCCATAGGGATGCAGCGCCGCCGCCTCGTCGAGCTCGCGCAGCAGCGATTGCAGCCGAGAGGCGCCCAGGGTGACATCGGCGAAGCTGTTGCGGTCGGCGACCCAATCCTCTCCCAGCGCCTGCGCCACGGCGGGCACGTAGATGTCGGCGATCCGCCCCGCGTCGATGCCGGCCTTCATCATCCCCTTGGCGCTGCGCAGGCAGGCCCCCGGCTGATCGCGCAGGCAGGCGGCGCGCAGTTGCGCGACATAGCGGCTGATCGGACGACGGCTGGCCCCGGCCTTGCGTTGCGCCAGAAGGTCCCGGGTCAGCGGTTCCACCTGGTTGAGCACGGTCTTCGCTGGAAGATCCCGCCGGGGAGGTTTCTGTTCTGGCACGCTGATCCGGAATGGCTGACAGCGCTTGCTGAACGCGGCCTTCTCGCCCCGAGAGTCCGGCATGGGGCGGCGGCTGTCAACATATGCAAAAGTCTGAAACTATGGCAGGCTTGGCGGCTGCCGGCCGGGCCAGTCGGTCGCGCGGTGATACTGCTGGCCGAGCCGCAGGATCGCCCGGTCGGCGCCGCGCGGGCCGAGGATCTGCATCCCCATCGGCAGCCCGTCGCGGAAGCCTGCGGGCACGGCGAGGGTCGGCAGGCCGGCGAGGCTGGCCGGGATCACCACCTCCATCCAGCGGTGGTAGGTGTCCATCGGCTTGCCGTCGATGCTTTCGGGGTAGCGCCAGTCCTTCGGGAAGGGCCAGACCTGCGCGGCGGGCAGCACCAGCGCGTCGAAGCGGGTGAAGAGATCGGCCAGCGTGGTGAACCATGCCGAGCGGATCACCGAGGCGCGGTGGACCTGCATCGCGTCGAAGCCGAGGCCGCGCTCGATCTCCCAGATCGCTTCGGGCTTCAGCAGGCGGCGCTTGGCCGGATCGTCGTAGAGCGCGGCGCGGGCGGCGGCGTTGGACCAGCTGCGCAACGTGGTCCAGCTGTCCCAGAGCTCGGCAGCGGGGAAGGGCGGGGCCAGCGGTTCGACATGGTGACCGAGGTCGGTGAGCGTCTTGAGCGCGGTCTCGCAGGTGCCAAGGATGCCCGGCTCAATCGGAAAGGCGCCGCCCCAGTCGCCGAGCCAGCCGATGCGCAGCGCTTCGGGGGCGGCGTCGAGATCGGTGGCATAGGGCTGCCACGGCCGGGAATGGGGATTGGCGGCATCGGGCTGGGCCAGCGTTTCCAGCAGTCGGGCGAGGTCTTCGACGCAGCGCGCCATCGGGCCGTCGGTGGCGAGCTGGTGCAGGAAGCTGTCGCCCACGGGATCGGAAGGCACGAGGCCGAAGCTGGGGCGGAAGCCGTAGACGTTGCAGAAGGCGGCGGGGTTGCGCAGGCTGCCCATGGCGTCGGAGCCGTCGGCGACGGGCACGAGGCGCGCGGCCAGCGCCGCCGCCGCCCCGCCGGAGGAGCCACCCGCCGTCCGCTCAGGGGCATAGGGGTTGGCGGTGACGCCGTGCACCGGGTTGAAGCTGTGCGAGCCGAGGCCGAATTCGGGCGTGTTGGTCTTGCCGATGAAGATCGCCCCCGCCGCGCGCATCCGGGCGGCGAGCATCTCGTCCGCCTCGGGGACGAGATCGGCGAAGATCGGCGAGCCGAAGCTGGAGCGGATGCCGCGCACCGCGACCAGATCCTTCACCGCCAGCGGCAGCCCGTGCAGCCAACCGCCGGTGCTGTCGTCGGCGGCCTTCGCCTCGGCCAAGAGCTCGTCGGGGTCGCGCATCGCCACGATGGCGTTGAGCGCCGGGTTCACCCGGGCGATGCGGGCGAAGAAGGCCTGCATGATCTCGGAGGGGGCCGCCTTGCGGGCGGCTACGAGGCGCGAGAGGTCGGAGGCCGAGAGGCTGGTGAGATCGGTCATGGCATTCCAGAAAAACGGGCGGGGCCGCGGAGGCCCCGCCCGGGGGTCAGGTTACTTCTGGAGTTCGGTCCAGATCGCGGTGATGTATTCCTGCGCCTTGGGGCTGCAGGCCGGCAGGAAGTGGCCGGCGGCCTTGAACTCCTCGGGCACCACCACCTCGGGGGCATCCTTCATGTCCTCCGGCATGAACTCTTCGGAGCCCGCGACGCCGTTGGAATAGCGCGCGAAGGCCGAGAGCATGGCGGCATGTTCCGGCTCGAGGATGTAGTTGATGAAGGTATAGGCGTTCTCGACGTTCTGCGCGTCCTTCAGGAGGGCGATCGAATCCATCCAGAGGATGAAGCCCTCTTTCGGATAGCCATAGGCGACGTCGGGGTTCTTCAGCCGGGCGCGCAGGATCGCGCCGTTCCAGTAGACCGAGGCGGCGACGTCGTTGGTCGCCATCTTGTCCTCCATGCCGTAATCCATGCTCATCCAGTGCGGCTTGGCCGCCATCAGGATGTCGCGGGTCTTCTTCAGCACCTCGACATCCTCGGTGCAGAACTCGCCGCCGGCATACATGGTGGCCAGCGCCACCACGTCGTTCATCTCGGGGGTGACGTTCACCTTGCCCTTCAGCTCGTCCGGCACGTCCAGCCAGATGGCCGAGGTGTTGATGTCGCCCTTGTAGACCGAGGTGTTCACGCCCACGCCGGTCGAGCCCCAGAGCCACGGCACCGAATAGGCGCGGCCCGGATCCCAGTCGACATCCATCCAGTCGGCGGCGATGTTCTTGTGGTTCGGCAGCTTCGACAGGTCGAGCTCGGTCAGCAGACCCTTGTCGCGGAAGATGCCGACATAGTTGGCCGAGGGCACCACCAGGTCGAAGCCCGCACCGCCGGCCTCGATCTTGGCGAGAGCGGTGGTGTTGCTGTCGTAATCGGTGACGCTGACCTTGATGCCGGTGTCCTTCTCGAACTTCGCGAGAAGCTCGGGCGAGGTGTAGTTGCCCCAGTTGTAGAGGTTCAGCACCCCTTCGGCGCTGGCGAGCGAACTGCTGGCCAGCAGCAGCGCGGTGGCGGTGATCAGTCTTTTCATCGGTCTCTCCATGTTGGTCTTGGCGCGGGTTCAATCCCGCTTGCGGGTGAGCAGGAAGAAGACGGTCAGCAGCAGCACGGTGAGGCCGAGCAGCACCGTGGAGATGGCGTTGACCTCGGGCGTCACGCCGCGGCGCAGCTGGCCGAGCATGTAGGTGGGCAGCGTGTCCTGCCCCGCCGATTTCACGAATTCGGTGATGACCACATCGTCGAGCGAGATGACGAAGGCCAGCATCGCCCCGGCGATGATGCCGGGCAGGACGAGCGGCAGCGTGACATGGCGGAAGGTCTGCCAGGGATTGGCGTAGAGATCGGCGGCGGCGGTCTCGAGGCTGAGGTCCATGCCCTCCAGCCGGGCTCGGATCGGCAGGTAGGCGAAGGGGATGCAGAAGGCGGCATGGGCGAGGATCAGATAGCCGAGGCCGGTGTAGCCGGTGGCGACCTTGACGCTGGCGAAGACGATCAGCAGGGCGACGGCGGTGACGATCTCGGGCACCATCAGCGGCTGGTTGATCATTACATAGATGAAGGTCTGCCCGCCGAAGCTGCCGCGCCGCGTGGTCCCCAGCGCCGCCATGGTGGCCGCGGTGGTGGCGATCAGCGAGGCCGAGGCGGCGATGACCAGCGAGCGGATCGTGGCCTCCTGCACCGTGGCGTTGGCCCAGGCGGCCTCATACCAGCGGAAGGAGAAGCCGCCCCAGCTGGAGATCGAGTTGGCGCCGTTGAAGGAATAGCCGACCAGCGTGATGATTGGCGCGTAGAGCGCGATGAAGGCGATGGCCGCGATGGCGGTGAAGCCGGGCAGCGAGGTCGCGTCGAAACCCTTACTGGCCATGCGCGCCTCCCTTGCCGGCGGCCCGGACATAGACGAGCAGCGCCGCCAGCACGATCAGCAACAGCAGCATCGACAGCGAGGCCCCCAGCGGCCAGTTGCGGCCCTGGCCAAACTGCAGCTCGATGAAATTGCCGATCATCATCTGCTTGCCGCCGCCCAGCACGCGCGGGGTGACGTAAGCCCCCAGCGAGGGCACGAAGACCAGGATCGACCCGGCGACGATCCCCGGCTTGACGATGGGCAGCACGATCCGGCGCAGCACCTGCCAGCGGTTGGCGTAGAGGTCGTAGCCCGCCTCCAGCAGCCGCATGTCGAAGCGGTCGATGGCGGCGAACAGCGGCAGCACCATCAGCGGCAGGTAGACATAGGCCATGCCGATCAGCACGGCGGTATCGGTGTAGAGGATCTGGATCGGCGTCGCGATGATCCCGGCGGCCATCAGCACCGAATTCAGGATGCCCTCGTTGCGGATCACCTCGTTGATGGCGAAGGTGCGGATCAAGAGGTTGGTCCAGAACGGGATAGTGATCAGGAACAGCCAGAGCGCCCGCGCCTTTGGCGGGCGGGTGGCGATGAACCAGGCGGTGGGGAAGCCCACGGCGAAGGTGATCAGCGTGGTCAGCAGCGACAGCCGCACCGAGCGCCAGAAGATCGCCAGATGCGCGTCGGCCAGCTGCATCGTCTCGGTGAAGATGTCGCGGGTGAACAGGATGCCGACCCAGGCGTCGGTCGAGAACTCCCAGACCACCCCGCCATACTGGCCCGGCGTCAGGAAGCTGTAGACCAGCACCACCAGCAGCGGCCCGGCGGCGGCGAGGGTCAGCAGCAGCAGCGCCGGGGCCGAAAGCAGCCAGCCGTCGCGCACCCGCCGCCGCTTGGCGGCCTCTTCGCCTGCGGACATGCTCATTCCCCCAGAACCTGCGCCGCGCCCGGGGCGAAGCGCAGGCCGACGCGGCCGCCGCGTTCCAGTCCGGCCTCGCCGGAGACGCTGCTCTGCAGCCGCGCCACAACCTCGGAGCCGTCGGCCAGCGCCATGTGGCAATGGGTGTCGGTGCCGAAATAGACCAGATCGGTGATGGTGGCGGGCAGGGCGTCGGGCTCGGTCGCTGGCACGATCCGCACCTGCTCGGGCCGCACCGCCACCGTGACATTGCCGGCGTTGCGCAGCGTCGCCGCCACCTCGATGCTGCCGCCCGAGGCGAGGATGACGCGGCCGTCGCGCAGCGTGCCGGGCAGGAAGTTGGTCTCGCCGATAAAGCTGGCGACGAAGCGGTTGGCCGGGCGGGTGTAGATGTCGCGCGGCCCGCCGATCTGCAGGATCTTGCCGGCGCTCATCACCCCGATCCGGTCGGACATGGTGAGCGCCTCTTCCTGATCGTGCGTCACGAAGATGAAGGTGATCCCGGTCTCGGTCTGCAGCCGTTTCAGTTCGGTCTGCATCTCCTTCCTGAGCTTCAGATCCAGCGCCGAAAGCGGCTCGTCCAACAGCAGCACCTTCGGCTGCGGGGCCAGCGCCCGGGCCAGCGCCACGCGCTGCTGCTGGCCGCCGGAGAGCTGGCTGGTCTTGCGCCCCGCCATCGCCTCCAGCCGGACGAGCGCCAGCATCCGGTCGGTGGTGGCGGTGACCTCGGCCTTCGGTCGGCCCTGCATCTGCAAGCCGAAGCTCACGTTCTGCGCCACGGTCAGATGCGGGAACAGCGCGTAGCTCTGGAACACGGTGTTCACCGGTCGGCGGTTCGGCGGATCGCTGGTGATGTCCTTGCCATCCAGCAGGATGGACCCGGAGGTCGGCGTCTCGAAGCCGGCGATCAGCCGCAAGAGGGTAGTCTTGCCGCAGCCGGAGGGGCCGAGCAGCGTGAAGAACTCGCCCTTGCGGATCTGCACCGAGACATCGTCCAGCGCCCGGACGGCCACGTCACCTTGGCCGAAGGCCTTGATTGCATTGCGGGCCTCGACGGCTATGGTTTCGGTCACTGATTTCCCCGCTGTCGTTTCGCCAAGGTTAAGCAGGCCCCTCCGCCTCTGGCAACCCTCACGCGGGGCCCAGAGGCAACGGGGCCGGTCTGCGGTGGCTCCAGGGCGCCGCCCGCTCGATTTCTGCGCAGAGCGCGATCAGGAGTTCATCCTCGCCGAAGCGGGTGGCGAGATGGATGCCGATCGGCAGCCCGCCCGCCGACATGCCCAAAGGCAGCGAGGCGGCGGGCTGGCCCGAGGCGTTGAACACCGCGCAGAACGGCGAATAGGCGAAGACGCCCTCCGGCCCGGTGCGGAAGGCCACGTAATCCTCGGTGTCATGCGAGAAGCGCCCGACCTTGGCGGGCGGCTCGGCTAGCGTGGCCGACAACAGGATGTCCGGCCCGCGCTCGGGGTCGAAGAACCGCGCCATCTGCCTCCCGAAGGCATGGATCTCGCCCACCGCCTCCAGATAGCGCTCGCCCGGGATCTGCGCGGCGCGGGCGATGGCGCCGCGCGACACGCCCTCCACCTCGCCCTCGGCCAGCGGCTGGCCGCGCAGCGCCTTGCGGATGCCGAGCGCGGTGCCGCAGGCGACGATGTCGGTCCAGGCCGCCATCATCCGCGCCACATCGGCGTGCGGCCGCATCGGCTCGACCACATGGCCGAGGCTCTCCAAGAGCGCGCCGGCGGCCAGCACGGCGTCGCGCACCTCGGGATGGATAGGCTCGCCGGTCAGCGTGGTGTCGCAGAGCGCGACGCGCAGCCGCTGCGGCGGGCGCGAGATGGCGTCGGCATGGCTGCGCACCAGCGGCGGCGCCCAATAGGGCGCGCCCAGATCGGCGCCCGCGCAGGCGTCCAGCATGGCGGCGGTGTCGCGCACCGAATGGGTGAGGAAGCCGTCGATCGCCATGCCGCCCCAGCCCTCGCCGGAATAGGGCCCGTCGGGCAGCCGGGCGCGGGTCGGTTTGAAGCCGAAGAGCCCGCAGCAGGAGGCGGGCACCCGCACCGAGCCGCCGCCGTCCGATCCATGCGCCATGGCGACGATCCCCGCCGCCACCGCCGCGCCGGACCCGCCGGAGGAGCCGCCGGAGGTGTGGTCGGGGTTCCATGGGTTGCGGGTCGGCCCGCCATAGACCGCGGCCTCGGTGGCGACGCCGATCCCGCCCTCGGGCGAGGTGGTGCGGCCGAAGGTGACGACCCCTGTGGCGCGCATCCGCTCGAAGATCGCCGAATCCTGCGCGTAGCGGGTATTGGCCAGCAGACGCGAGCCGTTGTGCGCCGGGAAGTCCACCGCCTCGCAGCCGAGATCCTTCAACAGGAAGGGGACGCCGGTGAAGGGGCCGGCGGGCAGGCCGGCGGCGATGGCGCGGCGCGCGGCCTCCTCCTGCACCAGCGCCACGGCGTTCAGCGCCGGGTTCAGCTCCTCCACCGATTGCAGCGCCGCGTCGAGCAGCTCGTCGGGCGTCACGTCGCGCCGGGCGACGAGGGCCGCGAGATCGGTTGCGTCCTCTGCGCCGAAAGTCCGAAACATGCGATTCCCCTCTGTCTGCTCTGGCGGTCCCGGCCATGCTGCGGCGGCAGGGGGCCGGGGTCCACCCGGATTCGCCGTTCCAAGGGGCAAATGCGACACCTTTCGTCGCAGTCGTACCACGCGCCGGGGCAGGGCTTGACAGGCGGGAGCGTTAACCTATTCAGGGCGGGCTTCGGTTCCGGCTGACCCCGGATGAAAAGGGAACGCGGTGCGGCCATCCGGCCCATCCCGCGGCTGCCCCCGCAACTGTGAGCGGCGAGCGACGGTCGACAGCGCCACTGGGGGTTCCCCCGGGAAGGCCGACCCGAGCGGAGACCCGCGAGTCAGGAGACCTGCCGAGGCGCTCACCCTTTCCGGGGCGCGGGGCGCGTTCCGGAGGCGGTCTTCCCGCTTCAGGTGACGAACCGCCGCCCCGGGGACCTTCCTCGGCCGGCACTGTCGCAAAGCCGCTCCGCCGCCCCGAAGGGTCCGCGGAGGAAAGGAAGTGAAGATGAAACACCCAAGCCTTCCGCTGCTGGCCCTGATGGCCGCAATCCCCGCGCCGGCCCTGGCGCAGGACATCCTGCTGCAGGGGATCGTCGTGTCGGCGAGCCTCGAAGAGACCGAGGCGAGCCGGACGGGGGCCAGCGTCAGCCTCCTCAGCGAAGAGGATCTTCAGGCGAGCGACATCGCTCTGGCCGACAACCTCGCCCGGCTGCCGGGCCTGTCCTACAGCCGCAGCGGCGGTCTCGGGGCGACCAGCAAGCTGCGCATCCGCGGGCTCGGGGGGGAGCATATCGCGGTGCGGATCGACGGGCTGGACGTGGCCGACCCTTCGGCCACCCAGACGGCCTTCGATTTCGGCGGGCTGGCGACGGGCGGTCTGTCGCGGGTCGAGGTGCTGCGCGGGTCGCAATCGGCGCTCTACGGCTCCGAGGCGGTGGCGGGGGTGGTCGACATCCGCAGCTTCCGCCCGACCGATCAGGGAGTGAGCGGCGTCGCCTCGATCGAGACCGGCAGCAACAGCACCTGGTCGGGCAACCTGTCGAGCGGGCTGCTGACCGACCGGGCGGAACTGGCCTTCACGGTGACGCGGACCATCACCGACGGCATTTCCTCGGCGGCCTCGGGAACCGAGCGCGACAGTTTCGCCAGCACCTTCGCGACGCTCTATGGCGCGTTCGATCTCACCGAGACGCTTCGCCTCGGCGCCAGCGGGCTGTCCGCCGATACGGTGCTCGACTTCGACCGGTTCGGCACGGAGGGGCCGGCAGACTCGTTCGAGACGACGCGCGGCAACCTGAGGGGCGGTCGGGTCTTTGCGGAGTTCACGACCGGCGCTGTGGAGCACACGCTCTCGCTGTCCCGAACCACGATCGAGCGCCGGACGCCTGTGCAGAAGCCCTCGGACATCGGCTATTACGAGGGCCGGCAGACCGGGATCTCCTATCTCGGCGGCGCCGATCTGTCCGGGCAGATCCGTCTCGCCTTCGGGGCGGAGCGCACGAAGGAGGAACTGGTCGCCGGGGCTGGCCAGCCGGGCAGCAACGAGTCGGATGCCCTGTTCGGCGAGCTGCGCTATGCGGTGACGCCCGAGCTCGACCTGTCGCTGGCGCTGCGGCATGACGACCCCAGCGACTTCGACGGCAGGACCACGGGCCGGCTGGCGGCGGCATGGCGGATCACCGACGCGACGATCCTGCGCGGCGCCGCGGGCACCGGCTTCCGGCTGCCGTCGATCTACGAACGTTTCGGCGGCTACGCCTCGGAAGACCTGCAGCCCGAAACCAGCCGCAGTTACGAGCTGGGGGTGGAGCGGCTGTTCGGCGAGGAGGGCAGCCTGCAACTGACGCTGTTCGACAGCACGATCACCGACCGCATCGGCTTCGACGCCAACGAGACGAGCTGCGGGTCGGGCTTCGGCTGCTATGCGCAGGTCGATGGCGACACCCGCAGCCGCGGAGTGGAGCTTTCGGGGCGGGTGGCTGTCGCGGAAGGCTGGACGCTGTTCGGAAACTATACCTATACCGACGCCAAGACCACCGATCAGGGTGTGGAGACGCGCAGCGTGCGCGTGCCGCGGCACGATCTGGTCCTTGGCCTCGACGCGCGTCTGACCGCCCGGCTGACCGGGACGCTCACGGTGCAGCATGTCGCGGATGTCATGGATACGGTGGTGACCTATGGCGCACCGGACGAGCCGCTCGACGACTACACGCTGGCCAATGCCGCGCTGAGCTATGCGGTGAGCGACAGCGCCGATGCCTATCTGCGGATCGAGAACCTGTTCGACGAGGACTATCAGACGGTGAGAGGCTATGGCCAACCCGGGCGGTCGGTTTTTGCGGGGCTGCGTGCGCGGTTCTGATCCCTTGGGCGCAGGCCTGCGCACCGTGGCGCTTTGCGCTTCGGTCGCGGGCTCGGCGCTTCTGCCGGCGCGCGCGCAGGCCGACGCCCCCGCGCGCGTCGTGTCGATCAATCTCTGCACCGATCAGCTGGCGATGATGCTGGCGGCGCCGGGGCAGCTGGTGTCGGTCTCGGCGCTGGCGGTGGAGCCGCAGTCCTCGTCGATGGTGGAGGAGGCGCGGGGCATTCCGCAGAACTACGGTCAGGCGGAGCAGGTGTTTCTGCTGCGGCCCGATCTGGTGCTGGCGGGCGCCTTCACGGCGCGGGCGACGGTGGATCTGCTGCGCAGGCTGGGGGTGACGGTGGTGGAGCTGCCGCCGGCCGACAGCCTCGACGACGTGGCCGCGCATCTGCGGCTGGTGGGCGCGGCGATGGGACGGGAGGCGGAGGCCGAGCGGCTGGTGGCGCGCTACGAGGCCGATCTGGCGCGGTTGCGGGTGAGCGCCGAGCCTGCGCCTGCGGCGATGTATTACCCGAACGGCTATACCACGGGGGCGGGGACGCTGGCTGACGAGATCCTGCGCCATACCGGGTTTTCCAATGTCGCGGTGGCGGCGGGGCTCGCGGGGGGCGGCATCCTGCCGCTGGAACGGCTGGTGATGGCCGAGCCCGAGATGGTGGTGACCTCGCTGCCCTATCCCGGCGCGTCGCGGTCGGAGGAGATCCTCGTGCATCCGGCGTTGCAGGCGGTGCGGGAGCGGGCGGGGTCGGCCGAGGTGACCGACGCCGACTGGATCTGCGGCACGCCCCATGTCCTGCGCGCGGTGGCGGGGATGGGCGAGGCGCGGCGCGGACTGGATGCGATGCAGCTGTCGCAGGCCGCCCCTTGAGCTATCGCGGGCTTCTTGCGGCGCTGGGCGCGCTGGTGACGCTGCTGTTCGCGGCATCGCTGCTGGTCGGGCCCGCGGCGCTGGGGTTCACGGAGTCCGTCGTGGCGCTGCTGACCGGGCGCGGCGAGGCGGTGGTGCTGGTGATGCGCGAGATCCGCCTGCCGCGGGCGCTTCTGGGGCTGATGGTGGGCGCCGTGCTGGGGCTGTCGGGGGCGGCGATGCAGGGCTTCCTGCGCAATCCTCTGGCCGAGCCCGGGCTGATCGGCGTGTCCTCCTCGGCGGCGCTGGGGGCGGTGATCGCGCTGCAGACCGGGATCGCCGCCGCCTTCACGCTGGCCCTTCCGCTGGCGGCGCTGGCCGGGGCGGCGCTGTCGGTCTTGTTGATCCTCGGGCTGGCCGGGCCGCGGGGCGGGGCGCTGGCGCTGATCCTTGCCGGGATCGCCATTTCCGCGCTGGCGGGGGCCGGGGTGGCGCTGGTGTTGAACCTGTCGCCCAACCCCTTTGCCGCGATGGAGATCGTGTTCTGGATGATGGGCTCGCTCGCCGATCGGTCGATGGTGCATGTGGCGCTGGCCGCACCCTTCATGCTGCTGGGCACGCTGATGCTGCTGACGCTGGGGCGGGGGCTTGATGCGCTGACGCTGGGCGAGGATGCCGCCGAAGCGATGGGGGTGCGGTTGGGGCGGCTTCGGCTGGTCTTGATCTTCGGCACGGCGCTGTCGGTGGGCGCGGCGGTGGCGGTGGCGGGAACGGTCGGCTTCGTCGGGCTGGTGGTGCCGCATGTGCTGCGGCCTCTGGTCGGGGCGCGGCCCTCGCGGCTCTTGCCTGCCGCGGCGCTGGGCGGGGCGGCGATGCTGCTGGCCGCCGACATCGCCGTGCGGGTGATCGCGCCCGACCGCGACCTGAAGCTGGGGGTGCTGACGGCGCTGGTCGGCTCGCCGTTCTTCTTGCACCTGATCTGGCGGATGCGGAGGCTGGAGGCATGATGCTGGCGCTCTCCAACCTGACGGTGCGGCGCGGCGACTGCCCGGTGGTGGACCGGGTGACGCTGACCGTGGGTCCGGGCGAGTTCGTCGGGCTGATCGGGCCGAACGGCGCGGGCAAGACCACGCTGTTGCGCGCGGCGCTGGGATTTCTGGCGCATGAGGGGGAAAGCTCGCTGGCCCGGCTGACGCCACGCGAGCGGGCGCGGGCGGTGGCCTTCCTGCCGCAGGCGCGCGAGATCGCCTGGCCGGTGGATGTGGAGACGCTGGTGGCGCTGGGCCGGGCGCCGCATCTGGGCCGGGCGATGGGGGTCGAGGATCGCGCGGCGGTGGAGCGGGCGTTGCAGCGGATGGGGCTGGAGGGCTACCGCGCGCGCGTCGCCACGGCGCTGTCGGGCGGCGAGCAGGCGCGGGTGCTGATCGCGCGGGCTCTGGCGCAGGAGACGCCGCTGCTTCTGGCCGACGAGCCGGTGGCGGGGCTGGACCCGGAGAGCCAGATCCGGGCGATGCAGGTGTTCCAGGACCTGGCGGCGGAGGGGCGGGCGGTGGTCGCCTCGATCCACGATCTGGGGCTGGCGGCGCGGCATTGCACGCGGCTGGTGCTCTTGGCGCGCGGGCAGGTGGTGGCGGATGGCCCGCCTGCCGCGGTGCTGACGGCGGAGAACATGGCGGCGGTCTTCGGCGTGCGGGTGTTCTATGCCGAGACGCCGGAGGGGCCGGTGGTCCAGCCGCTGGGGGTCACGCGGTGATCGAGGTAAGGCTGGAGCGGCCCTGGCTGATTGCGGAGCTGGCCCGGCCGATGCGGGTGCTGAGCTGGGCGCCGCATCGCGCGGGGTTCGTCACCACCGACCGGATCGTCTGGCGCGAGGTGCGCAATGCCGATCTGGCGCCGGGTTTCGATGCCGAGGCGTGGCTGGCGGAGGCATTGGGCGCGGCGGGGCTGGGGCAGGCGGTGGCGATGATGACCTCGCGCGATGTGGGGACATGGCGGCTGGAGGTGGTGACGGTCGAGGGGCTGCGGGCGGCCTGTCTGGCGACGGTGGGGCTATCCAATGCCGAAAGCGTCGGGCGGCGGCTGCCGTGGCATGCGGCGGAGTTCGGCACGATCAATCTGGCGGTGGCGGTCGAGGCGGAGCTGACCGAGGCGGCGCAGCTCGAGGCTTTGTCGATCGCCGTCGAGGCGCGGACGGCGGCGGTGATGGCGACGGGCTGGGAGCTCGCCACCGGGACGGCGACCGGCACCGGGACGGATTGCGTGGCGCTGGCCTGCCTGCCGGGGGCGGGGCGCTATGCCGGCAAGCACACGGCGGCGGGCGAGGCGGTGGGGGCTGCGGTGCGCGGCGCAGTGGCGGCGGCGACAGCCGACTGGCTGCGCTGGCGCAGGGCGCAGGGCTGATCAGCCGGCGAGCACCCGGCGCAGCTCCGCCGCGATGCGCTCCGGGGTGACCGGCTTCGCGACATAGCCGTCGATCCCCTCGGCCAGATAGGCGCTGCGCTGGTCCTCCATCGCGTCGGCGGTCATCGCCACCACCGGCAGCCGCGCCTCCGGTCCGGGCAGGGAGCGCAGCGCGTGGAAGGTCTCGACGCCGTCCATCCCCGGCATGTTCATGTCGAGCAGCATGAGGTCGAACCCGCCGCCCCGCACCATCGCCAGCGCCTCCGGCCCGCTGCCGGCCTCGGCGGCGGCAATGCCGAAGAGCTGCAGATAGGCTTTCGCGACCAGCCGGTTGGTGGCGATGTCATCCACCACCAGCACCCGGCGGCCGGCAAGCTCCGTCTCCTCCGGCCGCTGCGGCTGTCGCGCGGGCGGCGGGGCGGGCGGGTCGGCCAGGATCTCCTGTTCCAGCGTCAGGATGAAATGCGCGCCGCTCTCGCCCGGGGTCAGCCGCATGGCCCAGAGGTCGCCGCCCATCCGCCGGGCCAGCGCCCGGCTGATCGACAGCCCGAGCCCGTTGCCCGCCGGCGCCGTCGCATCGGGGTCGCGCAGCACCGGCTCGAAGATCGCCTCCTGCCGGCCCGCGTCGATGCCGGGGCCGGTGTCGCTGACCTCGATCCGCAGCAGCGGCCGCCCCCCGGCGCGCGGCTCGGTCCGCGCGGTGATGCGGATCGAGCCGCTGGTCGTGTGTTTCAGCGCGTTGGACAGGAGGTTCGACAGGCATTGCCGCAGCCGCTGCGGGTCGAGCCGCGACCGCGCCGGCAGGTCGGGCGCGAGGTCGAGCAGCAGCGCCACCCCCGCCTCCTCGATGATCGGGCGGAACAGCTCGGCCGTCGCCAGGATCTCGTCGCGCGGCGAAACCGCGACCGGGCGGATCGGCAGCAGCCCCTTCTGCACCGCCGACATGTCGAGGATGTCGTCGAGGATGACGCTGAGCCCCTGCGCCGCGGTGATCAGCACCGAGAGGTGATCGCGGCTCGCCGGATCGCGGGCGCGGCGCAGCTCGGCATGGCCCATGCCGAGGATGGCGTTCAGCGGCGTGCGCAGCTCGTGGCTCATCTGGGCGAGGAAACGGTCCTTCGCCGCACTGGCCGATTGCGCCGCCAGGCCGCGCTCGGCGCTTTCCCGGTGCAGCCGGTTGCTGACCACGATGGCCCCCAGCGTATAGCCGATGGCGACCAGCGCGCAGAGCGTGCTGACCAGGAAGCCGGTGAACTCGCCGCGCGGCAGCCAGTAGAGCGTGTTGCTCGCCAGCCCCGGCAGGGCCACGGCGGCGATGCCGGTGAGACCCATCGGCAGGTGGATCGAGCGCACGGTGGCGACATGCAGCATCAGGCAGGTCGCCAGCCCGACGGCGAAGGCCTTCATGAACGGGTCGTCGAGATGCCAGAGGATCGCCGGCGGCATCACGAATCCGGTCTCGAGCAGGAAGGCCATCAGCAGGTAAAGCCGGTAGCGCGCCGGCTCGACCAGCCGGGACGGCTCGCGGTCCAGCAGGAACTGGCCGATCTCGCCCAGGATCACCGCGAGGAGGCAGGGCAGGATCAGCGAGGGCGGCAGCAGCGTCGCGGCGATGGCATTGGCCAGCGTCATGGCGACCAGCCGCACCGGACGCTCGCGGCGCAGAAGGTCGCTCTGGCGCACGAGCTCGTCGCGCAGGGCGGCCGGATCATGCGGGCTGGTGATCATCTGCGGCGGCCTCCCGGAGTGGATGCCCTCTTTCTACCGCAGATCAGCGGCTTGGGGCGGAAATCTTCACCTCTTGCCGCAAGTCGCCGCTGGCCCGGTCGAAGATCAGGATGCGGTCGTCGGTGGTGACGATGGCATACCAGTCGCCGCCCTGGGTCACCGCCTGCGCCTTGACGCCGGCGGGCAGGGTGATCTCGGCCGGCAGTGGCGCGCTGCTGCGCATCATCTGCGGCATCCGGGTGACAATGACCGCCACCACGACTATGACACCGACGATCATCGTGAGCGTCAGCGTTATCACGAGTCCCTTGAGAAACCTGAGGCTGGGCGGAAGCCCATCCGGTGCCGGAGCCTGATCCATGGCGAATCCCTTCAGCCCCGAGACGGGCATCCTGCTGGTGACGATCGGGGAGAACCCTCCCGACCGTCTAGATAAGGCGCTTGCCCGCGAGGTGCCAGAGGAAGCCGCGCTGTCACGCTCGCGGCTGATGAAGCTGATCGCCGAGGGCGCCGTGGCGCTGGACGGGGTGGCGGTGACCGATCCCAAGACGAAGGTGGCCGAGGGCCAGGTCTTTGCCGTGACGCTGGGCGAGGCGGCGGAGACCGACACGCTGGCCGAGGACATCCCGCTGAGCGTGGTCTGGGAGGATGACGACCTGATCGTCATCGACAAGCCGGTGGGCATGGTGGTGCATCCGGCGCCGGGCTCCTACACCGGCACGCTGGTGAACGCGCTCTTGCACCATTGCGGCGACACGCTGTCGGGCGTGGGCGGCGAGAAGCGGCCGGGGATCGTGCACCGGATCGACAAGGACACCTCGGGCCTTCTGGTGGTGGCGAAATCGGACCGCGCGCACCATGGCCTCGCGGCGCAGTTCGAGGCGCATACCGTGACGCGGCACTACATCGCGCTGGTGCATGGCCGCCCCGACGCCGCCGACCCGCGGCTGCGCGGCATCAAGGGGGTGAGCTTCGAAAGCGCCGGAATCGTCAAGATCGCGACGCAGCTGGCCCGGCACAAGACCGACCGGCAGCGGCAGGCTGTGCTGTTCCATGGTGGCCGGCACGCGGTGACCCGGGTGCGCATCCTCGAGGACTTCGGTCAGCCGCCGGTGGCCTCGCTGGTGGAATGCTGGCTCGAGACCGGGCGGACGCATCAGATCCGGGTGCATATGGCCCATGCCGGGCACGGGCTGATCGGCGACCAGACCTATGGCGGCAAGCGCAAGGTGGCGGCGAAGGCCGCCGGCGCCGCGGCGGCCGAGGCGGCGCTGAGCTTCCCGCGGCAGGCGCTTCATGCCGCCTCGCTGGGATTCGAGCACCCGGTGACCGGCGAGGAGCTGATGTTCGAGGCTCCGCTGCCGCCCGATATGCAGGCTCTGTTGGATGTCTTGCGCGCGGCACAACCCCACGTTTAGTTACAATCGCGTGAGTTTACGCAACAATGCTGGCTTGGCGACGGTTCAATGAACATCTGGCGTTAAACTGCCAGTGTTAGCGCAAAAGCGTGGCACGGGCGGCAGAAACGAGGGTTTCCGGCGGGTCTTGCCGCAAGGATGCCGTAAGGGGGTCATGAATGAGTACCTATGCCAATCTTCCCGCACCGAGTCCCGAACAGGGGCTGAACCGCTACATGCAGGAGATCCGCAAGTTTCCCCTGCTGGAGCCGGAAGAGGAATACATGCTGGCGAAACGCTGGGTGGACCATCAGGACACCGAAGCGGCGCATCGCATGGTGACCTCGCACCTGCGGCTCGCCGCCAAGATCGCCATGGGCTATCGCGGCTACGGGCTGCCGCAGGCCGAGGTGATCTCGGAGGCGAATGTCGGGCTGATGCAGGCGGTGAAACGGTTCGACCCTGAGAAAGGCTTCCGGCTGGCGACCTACGCGATGTGGTGGATCCGCGCCTCGATCCAGGAATACATCCTGCGGTCCTGGAGCCTGGTGAAGCTGGGCACGACCTCGGCGCAGAAGAAACTGTTCTTCAACCTGCGCAAGGCCAAGGCCAAGGTCGGCGCGCTGGAGGAGGGTGATCTGCGGCCCGAGAATGTCGCGCGGATCGCCACCGATCTGAACGTGACCGAGACCGAGGTGATCGACATGAACCGGCGGCTGTCGGGCGGGGATGCCTCGCTCAACGCCACGGTGGGGTCGGATGGCGACGGCTCGACCCAGTGGCAGGACTGGCTCGAGGATGACAACAGCGATCAGGCCAACGACTATGCCGAGAAGGACGAGCTTGAGGCCCGGCGCGAGCTGCTGGCGCAGGCGATGTCGGTGCTGAACGAGCGCGAGAAGGACATCTTGGTGCAGCGCCGTCTGGCCGAGGAGCCGGTGACGCTGGAGCAGCTGTCGGACGGCTATGGCGTCAGCCGGGAGCGCATCCGCCAGATCGAGGTGCGCGCCTTCGAGAAGCTGCAGAACAAGATGCGCGAGCTGGCGCGCGGCAAGGGCATGTCGATCCCGGCGTGACCTTGGCGCGCCGGTCCGAAGCCACCCTCCGGGGCGGCTTTTTCATGGGGTGACGACGGCGGGGCTGCGGGGTAGCCTCGGCGCCAAATCAGGAGATCCGCATGACAGATCCGGTCCGCTGGGGCGTGCTCGGCGCCGCCAATTTCGCGCGTCACTTCATGGCCCCGGCCATCCACGAGGCGCTGGGCGCCGAACTCGTGGCGCTCGCCACCTCCGACCCCGCGAAGGCCGAGCCGTTCCGCGCCTTTGCCCCCGGCCTGCGGCTGCACGACAGCTACGAGGCGCTGCTGGCCGATCCGGCGGTGGAGGCGGTCTATATCCCGCTGCCGAACCATCTGCATGTGGAGTGGACGCTGAAGGCGCTGGCGGCGGGCAAGCATGTGCTGACCGAAAAGCCGATCGCGCTGCATGCCGATGAGATCGACCGGATCATCGCGGCGCGCGACGCCTCGGGGCTGCTGGCGGCGGAAGCCTTCATGATCCTGCACCACCCGCAATGGCAGCGGGCGCGCGAACTGGTGCGCGGGGGCGCCATCGGGCCGGTGCGCCATGTCGATGCGGTCTTCTCCTATGACAACCGCGACGGCGCCAATATCCGCAACCGGCCCGAGACCGGCGGCGGCGGCATCCGCGATATCGGCGTCTACACCTATGGCTCGGTGCGCTATGTCACCGGGGCTGAGCCGGAGGCGCTGGAGGCGCGGCTGATCCGCGAGAATGGCGTCGACACCTGGGCGCAGGTGACGGGGGTGATGGCGGGCGAGGGGCAGCGCTTCACCTATTCGGCGCTGACCTCGATGCGGCTGTTCCCGCGGCAGGAGGTGGTGTTCCAGGGCGATCTGGGGCTGATCCGCCTGACCGCGCCGTTCAACGCTGCCGTGTTCGGCGAGGCGCAGGTGGAGCTGCACCGCCCCGGCCTGAGCGTGACCGTGGAGCGTTTCCCGGCAGCGCGGCACTACAAGCTGCAGGTCGAAGCCTTCTGCCGGTCGGTCCGCGAGGGCGTCGCCTATCCGGTGCCGCTGGAGTTCAGCCGCGGCACGCAGGTGATGATCGACCGGATCTTTGCGGTGGCGACCGACATCAGCCTGTGAGGCGCGGGGAGACGTGAGTCCCCCTTGCCGGCTTGTGAGGCGCGGGGGTATGTCTCCTTGCATGCCCCCTCGATACGCCGCCGCCGCTGGAGTTCAGCCGTGGGAGGCAGAGACGATTTACCGGGCCTTCGCCATGGTAGCCAACATCAGCCTGTGAAGCGTGGGGGCGCGAGTCCCCTATGCCCGTCCGCTCAATGCGTCTCCCCCGCCGTCGGGATGCGCTCCATCGTGCCGTCGAGCGTCATCAGGAAGCCGCGCAGCCGCAGCTCCGGGAAGCGCTCATGCGCCGCTTGGGTCAGCTGGTCCATGACGGCGGCATGGGCCTGCATCTCCTTCTGCGGCGTGGCGATCGCTTCCTCGCCCAGGGCCAGCTTGGCCGCGCCGCAGTCGCTGTGGTCGATCACCAGGATCTCGTGCACCGAATGCAGCTTCACCGCCAGCCCGACATGGTCCCAGAACACCGGGTGCCAGGCGGCGAATTGCGGATGCACCGCGCCCAGCGCGCCGCCGGCCAGGATCACATGGTCATAGGAATTGCGGTACTGCATCTGGTTCAGCATGATCGCCAGATCGTCGATCAGCCGGTAATCCATGCAGGACAGAAGGATGGCGTCGGCCTTGCCCCCGGCCTGCGCCGGCAGGGCCAGCGCGGCCCCCATCGCCGCAAGCCCCGCCAAGACCCCCCGCCGATCCGGCCCCTTGTGGGGGCAGGTTGATAGCTGACACATCGCACACCTCGCCAGAAGAGAATGCCTCCTGCTTAGGGCGAAATGTCCAAGAATCCCTTAACGGCTGCGGGCGGAAAGGGGCGCGGTCGGCTCCCGCTTCCGCAGCTTGGCGGAGCTCCATATCCGGTTGGCACTGCCGGGGGGATCGGAGTGTCGTTCCCCCTTTCCGGGAGCCAGGCGCCGTTCCGCAAGGGTGGGGTGAAACCCCACCCTACGTTTTCGACCGTGGGCGACCGCCCCGTTTTGCCTGCCTGGCTTGCGCCCGCTCAGTCCTCCATCGCCTCCAGCTCGTCGATGAAGCCCGCGATCATGCTCAGGCCCTTGTCCCAGAAGGTCGGGTCGCTGGCGTCGAGCCCGAAGGGGGCCAGCAGCTCCTTGTGGTGCTTGGAGCCGCCGGCGGAGAGCATGTCGAAATACTTCTCCTGGAAGCCCGGCGTGCCCTCGGCGTAGACGGCGTAGAGCGCGTTCACCAGCCCGTCGCCGAAGGCATAGGCATAGACGTAGAAGGGCGAGTGGACGAAATGCGGGATATAGGCCCAGAAGGTCTCGTAGCCCTCCATGAAGTCGAAGGCGTCGCCCAGGCTTTCGGCCTGGATGCTCATCCAGAGCGCGTTGATGTCGTCCGGCGTCAGCTCGCCCTCGGCGCGGGCGGCATGCAGCTTGCATTCGAAATCGTAAAAGGCGATCTGGCGCACGACCGTGTTGATCATGTCCTCGACCTTGCCAGCGAGCAGGGTCTTGCGCTCGGCCTTGGTCTGGGCCGCGTCGAGCAGGCGGCGGAAGGTCAGCATCTCGCCGAAGACGCTTGCCGTCTCGGCCAGGGTGAGCGGGGTGGAGCTGAGCAGTTCCCCCTGACCGGCGGCCAGCACCTGATGCACGCCGTGACCCAGTTCATGCGCCAGGGTCATCACGTCGCGCGGTTTGCCGAGGTAGTTGAGCATGACGTAAGGATGCACGGTCGAGACGGTCGGATGGGCGAAGGCGCCTGGAGCCTTGCCCGGCTTCACCCCGGCGTCGATCCAGCCCTTGTCGAAGAAGGGCTGGGCGATCTCGGCCATCTTCGGCGCGAAGGCGGCATAGGCGCCCATCACGGTGTCCCGGGCCTCGTCCCAGCCGACGACCTTGGGCGCGTCGAGCGGCAGCGGCGCGTTGCGGTCCCAGACCTGCAGGCGGTCGAGCCCCATCCATTTCGCCTTCAGCCGGTAGTAGCGGTGCGAGAGCTTGGGATAGGCCGCGACCACGGCGTTGCGCAGCGCCTCGACCACCTCGGGCTCGACATGGTTCGCGAGGTGCCGCCCGGTCTGCGGGGTCGGCATCTTGCGCCAGCGGTCGTGCACCTCCTTCTCCTTGGCCAGCGTGTTGTGCACCCGGGAGAAGAGCTTGATGTGCTTGTCGAAGACCGCCGCCAGCGCCCGCGCCGCCGCCTCGCGCTTGGCGCGGTCGGGGTCGGTCAAAAGGTTCAGCGTCGCCTCGAGGTTCAGCGGCTCCTCCTCGCCCGGCAGCTCGAAGGTGAGCCCCGCCATGGTCTCGTCGAAGAGCCGGTTCCAGGCCGCGGCGCCGACGACCGACTGGTCGTGCAGGAATTTCTCCAGCTCGTCCGACAGCTGATAGGGCCGCATCGCCCGCATCCGGTCGAAGACCGGCTTGTAGCGGGCGAGATCGGCATTGGCCGCCAGCAGCCCGTCGAGGTGGCTTTCCTCCAGCCGGTTGAATTCGAGGCTGAAGAAGACGAGCGGCGTGGTGAAATCGGTCACCTTGTCCTGCTTGTCGGCCATGAACTTGGCGCGCTCGCTGTCCATGGTGTTCTGGTAGTAGCGCAGCCCCGCGTAGGACATCAGCCGCCCGGCGACGATGTCGATCTCCTCGTAGCGCAGGATGCAGGCCAAGAGCGCGTCGGCGTCGAGCGTCGCCAGCTTGCCCTCGTAATCGGCGGCGAAATCGGCGCAGGCTGTCTTCAGCCACTCCATGTCGCGCGCCACTTCCGGCGCGTCGGGGGCCGCGTAGAGGTCGGAGAGATCCCATTCTGGCAGGGAGCCGAACCCGCCGCTCGCGGCGTTGGCGTCGAAGACCGGGCGGGGAAGCGGCAGGGTCATGGGAAATCCTTTCGTGGTTTCACCTGATGTAGGCCGTGGCGGGGCGTGACTTCAACCCAGGCCCCTTCATCTTGGTCTAAATATCCCGGGGGTGCGGGGGCTGGCCCCCGCTCGCGGCCAGAAGCGCGCGCAGGTTGTCGATCGTGTCGATCTCGGCCACCGGCTTGTCCTGCCGCCAGCGCAGCATGCGCGGGAAGCGCAGGGCGATGCCGGACTTGTGGCGCGGGCTGGCCTGGATGCCCTCGAAGGCCAGCTCGAACACCAGTTCCGGCGGCACGCGGCGCACCGGGCCGAAGCGTTCCAGCGTGTGCTTCTTCACCCAGTCGGTGATCTTGCGGAATTCGGCGTCGGTGAGCCCGGAATAGGCCTTGGTGAAGGGCACCAGCTGGTCGCCGTCCCAGATGCCGAAGGTGAAATCGGTAAAGAGCGTGGCGCGGCGGCCGGAGCCGGATTGGGCGTAGAGCATCACCGCATCGACCGTGTAGGGATCGAGCTTCCATTTCCACCAGTCGCCGCGCTTGCGCCCGACGTGATAGGAGGAGGACAGGCGTTTCAGCATCAGCCCTTCGGAGTTCCGCTCGCGCGCGGTCAGGCGCTGCTCGGCCAGTGCCTCCCAACTGTCGAAGCTCAGGGCGGGCGAGGCAGAGAGCGGCAGGCCGGGAGGCAGGGCGCCGATGATCGCCTCGAGCCTTGCGCGGCGATGGGCGAGGGGGGCGCTGCGCAGGTCTTCGCCTGCGTCTTCCAGCAGGTCGTAGGCCAGCAGATGCGCCGGGGCCTCGGTCAGCAGCTTCTTCGGCACGACCAGCCGCCCGATGCGCTTTTGCAGCGCGGCGAAGGGCAGGGGTGTGTCCTGCCCCCAGGCCAGCACCTCGGCGTCGATCACCGTGCCCTGCGGCAGGAAGTCGGCCAGCGGCGCAAGTTCGGGGAAGCGGTCGGTGATCAGTTCCTCGCCGCGCGACCAGAGGGCGAAGGCCGAGGGTCTGTTGATCAACTGGCCGCGGATGCCGTCCCATTTCCACTCCGCAAGCCAGTCGGCGGGGGCGCCCAGCGTTTCGGCCTCGGCCTCCAGCGGCGAGGCGAGGGCGAAGGGGTAGGGTTTCGACGCATCGGCCTCGGGGTCGTTCTCGCCGATCAGCGCGGCATAGGTGGTGGAGCTCGGTTTCCAGTCGCCCATCAGCCGATGCGCCAGCGTGGTTTCCTCGATCCCCGTGGCGCGGGCGAGGGCGCGGGTCATCAGGCCCTGGCTCACGCCCATGCGGAAGCCGCCGGTGATGAGCTTGTTGAAGAGGAAGCGTTCCTCGGTGGTCAGCTGGTCCCAGGCGGCGAAGATGGCGGACTTTCGCGCCTCAGCGGGCTGGCCGGTGAGGGCGATCAGCGTGCCGATCCATGTGGCGAGGCTGCGGTCGCTCTCGTGCTGCGGCGGCGGCAGGATCAGCGTGATGGTTTCCGACAGGTCGCCGACCACCGGATAGGCCTCCTCGAACAGCCAGAGCGGCAGGCCCGCCGCCTCGGACGCCCATTCGCGCAGTTCGGTGGAGTTCACCGCGCGCTTGGGGCGGCGGCCCGAGAGCAGCGCGATGGTCCAGAGCCGGTCTTCCTCGGGGGCGGTGGTGAAATATTCGGTCAGCGCCGCGACTTTGGCGGTGGTCTTGGTGGTCCGGTCGAGGGCCTCGAACAGGCTGGCGAAGCGTTTCATTCGACGAGCGGCTCCGGCTCGGCGGCTTCCTCGCCCTCGTATTCGGTCTCGACGATGCCCGCGTCGTAGCCCTGGCTTTCCAGCCAGCGGCGGAAGACCGAGGTGTAGCCATGGGTGACGAAGACCCGCTCGGCCCCGGTGGCGCGGATCGCCTCGTTCAGCCCGTCCCAGTCGGCGTGGTCGGACATGACGAAGCCGCGGGCGAGGCCGCGTCGGCGGCGCACCCCGCGCAGCGCCATCCAGCCCGAGGCGAAAGCCTCGGCGGCGGGGCCGAAGCGGTTCGCCCAGGGGGTGCCGAGGGCGGAGGGCGGTGCGATGACGAGCGCGCCGGGATGGCCCTTGGCGTCGAAGCTCGGTGTGACATGGGTGGTGGGGGGCAGGGCGATGCCCTGGTTGCGCATCACGACGGTGGTGGCTTCCACCGCGCCATGGGTCAGGATCGGGCCGATGGACGGGTCGACCGCCGCCATGATGCGCTGCGCCTTGCCCAGCGAATAGGCGCCGATCACCGAGGTCCGGCCCTCGGCGGCATTCGCGGCCCACCAATGGTTCAGATCGGCGGCGATCTGGGCCTGCGGGGTCCAGCGGAACACCGGCAGGCCGAAGGTGCACTCGCTGATGAAGGCGTGGCAGGCGACCGGCTCGAAAGGTTCGGAAAGCCCGTCCTCCGCCACCTTGTAATCGCCCGAGACCACCCAGACCTCGCCCGCCTCTTCCACCCGGATCTGCGCCGAGCCCGGCACATGGCCCGCCGGATGGAACGAGACGGTGACCCCGCCGATCGTCCGCCGCTCGCCATAGGCGATGGTGCGCAGGTCGATCTCGCCCAGCCGGTGCCGGATCACGGGTGCGGCGGCCTCGGTCGAGAGGTAGCGGCGGTGGCCCCAGCGGGCGTGGTCGGAATGGCCGTGGGTGATGAGCGCCCGATCCACCGGACGCCACGGGTCGATGTGGAAGTCGCCGGAGGGGCAGTAGATGCCGCGATCGGTGAAGGTCAGGACGGGGGAACGGCTCATTCACCGAGAATAGTGCGCGGGCCGCCGCCTGCCACCGGCATTTTGCGCCTAATAATCGGGCAGCGGCGACAGCCGCGATCAGCAAAGCGACACTCGGCCCTTCCCCCGCCGAAAGCCGGCTGATTAACTGGCGGGAAGCTCCGGCAAGGGGCGCGGGGGGGAAAGGCGTAACGTGACGACCTATTTCAATGAAATGTATGATTCCGGCAAAGTCCGCCCGCCCTATGCGCGGCTCGAGGACTGGACCCGCTCGATGCCCGCGGAATTGCGCGAAATGAAGCAGGCTGAGGCCGAGGCGCTGTTCCGCCGCATCGGCATCACCTTCGCCGTCTATGGCGAGGGCGGCGACCCGGACCGGCTGATCCCCTTCGACATGTTCCCCCGCGTGTTCACCTCGGGTGAATGGGCGCGGCTGGAACGCGGCATCAAGCAGCGGGCGCGGGCGCTGAACGCCTTTCTGGTCGATGTCTATGGCCGGGGCGAGATCGTGCGGGCCGGGCGCATCCCCGGGCGGCTGGTCTACCGCAACGCGGCCTACGAGAAGGCGGTGGTGGGCTTCGTGCCGTCGAAAGGCGTCTACTCCCATGTCGTCGGCATCGATCTGGTGCGGACCGGGGCCGACGAGTTCTTCGTGCTGGAAGACAACTGCCGCACCCCCTCCGGCGTCAGCTACATGCTGGAGAACCGCGAGATCATGATGCGGATGTTCCCCGACCTGTTCCGCGGCAACCGGATCGAGCCGGTGGACAGCTATCCCGAAAAGCTGCGCCGCACCTTGGCCTCGGTCGCGCCGACCAAATGCGAGCGCGACCCGACCATCGTCATCCTGACGCCGGGCCATTTCAACTCGGCCTATTACGAGCACAGCTTCCTCGCCGACCTGATGGGGGTGGAACTGGTGGAGGGCGCCGACCTCTTCGTCGAGGGCGAGTATGTCTTCATGCGCACTACCGAGGGGCCGAAACGGGTCGACGTGATCTATCGCCGGGTGGATGACGACTACATCGACCCCCTCTGCTTCCGCCCCGACTCCATGCTGGGCATCCCCGGGCTGATGGATGTCTACCGCTCCGGCGGGGTGTCGATCTGCTCGGCGCCGGGGGCGGGGGTGGCCGACGACAAGGCGGTCTACACCTATGTGCCGGAAATGATCCGCTTCTATCTGGGCGAGGAGCCGCTGTTGAAGAACGTGCCGACCTGGCAATGCAGCAAGACCGACGACTGCAAGTATGTGCTGGAGAACCTGCACGAGCTGGTGGTGAAGGAAGTGCACGGCTCGGGCGGCTACGGCATGCTGGTCGGCCCGAAATCCACCAAGGCCGAGATCGAGGCCTATCGCGCCCGGGTCGAGGCCGATCCCGGCAATTACATCGCCCAGCCGACGCTGGCGCTCTCGACCACGCCGACCTTCGTCGACGAGGGCATCGCCCCGCGCCATGTCGACCTCAGGCCCTATTGCCTCGTCGGCGAGCGGGTGGAGCTGGTGCCGGGAGGCTTGACCCGGGTGGCCCTGACCGAGGGCTCGCTGGTGGTGAACTCGTCGCAGGGCGGGGGCGTGAAAGACACCTGGGTGCTGGCGGAGTGATGCGATGCTGAGCCGGACCGCCGACAACCTCTACTGGATCGCCCGCTACATGGAACGGGCCGAGACCATGGCCCGCCTCCTGGAAGTAGGCTCGCGCATCTCGCTGCTGCCCACCGCGCATGGCTATCGCAACGAGTGGGACAGCCTCTTGCAGGCCTCGGGCACCGCCTTCGGCTTTCACCAGAAATATGCCGAAGCCGAGCAATGCGACATCGAGAGCTATCTGTTCTTCGATCTCGACAACCCGTCCTCCGTCGCCACCTGCATCAGCCGGGCGCGGGAGAATGCGCGGATCGTGCGCACCGCGCTGACCGCACAGGTCTGGGACGCGCTGAACACCGCCTTCCAGGAGCTGCGCGTCCTCGCCAAGCAGCCCCGGCACCAGCTGGAGCTGTCGCGGCTCACCGACTGGACGATGCGCCACGCCGCCATGGTGCGCGGCGCCATCGACGCGACGCTCCTGCGCAACGACGGCTGGGATTTCCTGAACCTCGGCTATTATCTCGAACGCTCGGACAACACCGCGCGGCTGATGGACGTGAAATATTACGTGCTGCTGCCGCGGGTGGAATTCGTGGGCTCCGGCCTCGACAACTACCAGTGGACCACGCTGCTGCGCGCCATGTCGGCGCATCGGGCCTTCCACTGGGCCTATGGCGGCGAGGTGACGGCGCGCAAGATCGCCGATTTCCTGATCCTCAACCGGCAATGCCCGCGCTCGCTCATCACCTGCGCCGAGGGCATCACCAGCCATCTGGCGCGGCTGGAGCGCAACTACGGCAAGAACACCCGGGCGCAAGAGATGGCGCTGGCGCTGGAGGCGGGGCTCGCGGCGCTGAGCGTCGAAGAGATCATCGAGGAGGGGCTGCACGAGTTCCTCACCCGTTTCATCGGCGACATCGCCTCGCTGGGCGGCGTCGTGTTCGAGACCTATCTGAGCGGAGATGTGCGATGATCCTGACGGTCGATCATGTGACGCTCTACCGCTACGACCGCCCGGTGCGCGGGCTGGTGCAGAGCCATCGGCTGATGCCCTCGACCTGCACCGGGCAGCGGGTGCTGAACTGGGCGGTGACGGTGACCGACGGGTTGGCCGGCGGCGCCTTCCGTGACGGGGCGGGCGACTGGATCCAGGGCTGGTCGGTGCCCGGCCCGGTCTCAGAGGTGGCGGTGACGGTGCGCGGCACGGTGGAGACCACCGACCAGGCCGGGGTGCTGCGCGGCCACCGCGAGCTGACCCCGCCCGACTGCTACCTGCAGAGCACGCCCTCCACCCGCAGCGACCTGGCGCTGGCCGAGCTGGCGGCGACCGTCGCCGGGCATGACGACGTGCTCGACGCCGCGCACCGGCTGTCGGGGCTGGTGTCGGAGGCCATCGTCTACACCCCAGGCGCCACCGCGGCCACCACCACCGCCTCCGAGGCCCTGGCGTTGGGCAAGGGCGTCTGCCAGGACCATTCGCATGCGCTCCTCGCCGTCGCGCGGCAAGCGGGCCTGCCGGCGCGCTACGTCTCCGGCTACCTGCTGGTCGAGGGCGACGGCGCGGCCGAGGGGCAGGAGGCGGCGCATGCCTGGGCCGAGATCTGGGTGCGCGGGCTGGGATGGGTCGGATTTGATCCAGCCAACCGCTGCTGCCCGGATGACCGCTACATACGGTTGGGATCGGGACTCGACGCACAGGATGCGGCGCCGATCCGCGGCACGGCAAGGGGCACGGGTTTCGAAAAACTGGATGTGACGGTTGCGGTCCAAGCGGTGCAGCAATAGGGTCGCGTCAAATCACCGATCGGAACGACTCATGACCTACTGTGTGGGGCTCCTCCTGAACGACGGCGCGGTGCTGCTGTCGGACACCCGCACCAATGCGGGCTTCGACAACATCGCGATCTATCGCAAGATGTTCATCTTCGAGGAACCGGGCGAGCGCGTCATCACCATCCTGACCGCGGGCAGCCTGTCGGTGACCCAGACCACCATCGCCCGGCTGCGCGACGCGATGAACCATCCCGACGCCGACGAGGACAGCTCGATCATGAAAGCGCCGACCATGCTGAAGGCGGCCGAGATCATCGGCAACATGCTCGCCAAGGTCCGCGCCGACATCGACGACAAGCTGTCGGCGATGCGGCAGGGTGCCTCGGCCAGCCTGATCGTCGCCGGGCAGCGCAAGGGCGGCGAGATGCGGATGTTCCTCATCTATCCCGAGGGCAATTTCATCGAGGCGACCGAGGACACGCCCTTCCTGCAGATCGGCGAGCACAAATACGGCAAGCCGATCCTCGACCGGGTGGTGAACATGGACACGACGTTGGCCGATGCGCAGAAGGCGGTGCTGCTGTCGATGGATTCGACGCTGCGCTCCAACCTTTCGGTCGGCATGCC
Source organism: Cereibacter changlensis JA139 (assembly GCF_003034985.1). Classification (GTDB taxonomy): domain Bacteria; phylum Pseudomonadota; class Alphaproteobacteria; order Rhodobacterales; family Rhodobacteraceae; genus Cereibacter; species Cereibacter changlensis. The sequence goes on along the minus strand of NZ_PZKG01000022.1, from coordinate 8,962 downwards.
GCTCGACATGGCGGTGATCGAGCGCGACGCCTGCCGCGTCACCCTGCGCCGCCGGATCGAGGCGGGCGACGAAGGCTTCCGCGCGATGAGCGAGGGCTGGTCGCAGGCGCTGCGCGACGGCTTCAGCCAGATCAAGATCTAGCGGTTCGCCCCGAACAGGGCGGTCGCACTGTCGATAAAACCGCGGCGGATCGCCGGGGTCTCCATCAGGATCTCATGCTCGGCTCCCTGCACCACCGAGAGGGTTCCGCCGGGCCAGTCGGCCATCCGGCTGTGGATCGCCGCCGGGTCGACCACCCGCTCGGCCGAGCCGACGGCGCAGAAGGCGGGCAGGGCGGGTGACCGCCGCGCCGCCAGCGTCCGGCATTCCACCAGCGCCGCATGCAGCCAGCCGAGGCTCGGCCCCGCCAGCCCCAGTTCCGGCACGGCGGCGACCTGCGCCTTCATCCAGCCGAACATTTCCGGATCGGTGGTCAGCACGTTCCCTTCGAAGCCCGCGTCGGTCATGTAGCTGAAACGCGAGGTGCCGGGGGCATAGCGGTGCGACTGCTGGAACAGCCGCGACATCGCCGCAAGCTGCTGGGCGACGATGCGGGTCGCGGGCTTCAGCCGCAGCCCCCACATCGGCGCGCAGAAGGCCGCCGCCCGCACCTCCAGCCCGCGGTGCAGCGCCCGCAGCGCGATGCAGCCGCCCATCGAGTGCGACATGAGGTACAGGGGTTGCGGCAGACCGGCCGAGGCCACCAGCCCCAGCATCGCCTGGATGTCGAGCTGGTATTCGGCGAAATCGCCGACATGGCCGGTCAGCGGGTCGGCCAGCGCCCGGTCCGACAGGCCCTGGCCGCGCCAGTCGATCGCCACGCTGGCATAGCCGCGCGCCGCAAGATCGGCGGCGGCGCGGCCGTATTTCTCGACATATTCGGTGCGGCCGGGAAACAGCAGCACCGTGCCGCGGTCGCCCTGCGGCCAGACCGCTGCCCGCAGCCGCACGCCGTCGAGGCTCTGCACCCAGCGGGCGAAGCCGCCGGGCGGGCCCTCGGCCAGCGGGTGGAGCGGCGCCTCGCTCAACTCAGCGCCGCGCCGACCTTCATCGCCATCGGGATCGACCCGTCGACCGCCAGCTTGCCCGACATATAGGCCATGGTCGGGTTCATCTCGCCGTCGAGGATGGCGCGGAACACGTCGGCGGTGGCGGTCATCGTCACATCGGCCTCGCCGTCGCCGGCGCGCACCCCGGTCTCGTCCATGAGGATCGAACCCTCATCCTCGATGATGAATTTCGCCGTGCCGTCGAAGGTGGTCACCTTCTGCGACAGTTGCGCCACGGCGGCTTCGATCACTTTGCTCATGCGGGTCTCTCTGTTGCTGCTGACGCGGAGGCTTCCGCGCTGTCATTTTCGTGAGCCGAGGCGGCTGGCAATCCGCCGCGGTCAGGTTACATTCGAAGTATGAAAGCGCACCGGCTGTTTCACAATCGTATCGTAGCGGCAGCGCTGCCGATTTTGCTCGCCTGCGCGCCGCTCGGCCTCCATGCCGCACCGCTGGACGACCTCTTTGCCCGGTTGCAGACCGCCGAGGGCCGCGAGGCCAGCCGAATCGAGCGGGAGATCTGGGCGGAATGGTCGAAATCCGGCTCGGCCTCGGCGGACCTCCTGCTGCAACGCGGGCGCGACGCCATGGAGGCGGGCGACGGGCGGACCGCGGTCGAGCATTTCACCGCGCTGGTCGATCACGCCCCCGACTTCGCCGAAGGCTGGAACGCCCGCGCCACCGCCTATTTCTCGCTGGGCCAATACGGCCCCTCGATCAGCGACATCGCCCGGGTGCTGACGCTGAACCCGCGCCACTTCGGCGCGATGGCCGGGCTCGGCGCGATGATGGAGGAACTCGACCGGCCCGAGAAGGCGCTTGAGGCCTATCGCGCGGCGCTTGCTATACATCCGCACCTCGACGGGGTAGAGCAGGCGGTGGAACGACTGGAAGCCAAGGCGGCCGGGCAGGAACTCTAGGGCAGGCACTGATGCGCGCGACCGCAAGGGTCACGGCGGTCCTCGGGCCGACCAATACCGGCAAGACTCATTACGCCATCGAGCGGATGCTCGGTCACCGCACCGGGGTCATCGGCTTCCCGCTGCGCCTTCTGGCGCGCGAGGTCTACGACAAGATCGTCGCCCTGCGCGGCCCCTCGGTGGTGGCGCTGGTCACCGGCGAAGAGCGGATCGTGCCGGACCGCACGCAATACTGGGTCTGCACGGTCGAGGCGATGCCGCAGGAGATCGGCGCCGATTTCGTCGCGGTCGACGAGATCCAGCTCTGCGGCGACCCCGAGCGCGGCCATGTCTTCACCGACCGGCTGCTCCGCGCCCGCGGGCTGGTCGAGACCATGTTCCTCGGCTCCGACGTCATGCGCCCCGCCATCGCCTCGCTGGTGCCGCATGTCACCTTCCTCAGGCGCGAGCGTTTCTCCACCCTCAGCTGGTCCGGATCGAAGAAGATCAGCCGGATGCCGCCGCGCTCGGCCATCGTCGGCTTCTCGGTCGACAACGTCTATGCCATCGCCGAGCTGATCCGCCGCCAGAAGGGCGGCTGCGCCGTGGTGATGGGGGCGCTGAGCCCGCGCACCCGCAACGCGCAGGTGGCGCTCTACCAGAACGGCGACGTGGACTATCTGGTGGCGACCGACGCCATCGGCATGGGGCTGAACCTCGACATCGACCATGTCGCCTTCTCCGCCACCTCGAAATTCGACGGCCGGCGGATGCGGCCGCTGTTCCCGCACGAACTCGGCCAGATCGCAGGCCGCGCCGGGCGGCACATGGACAACGGCACCTTCGGCGTCACCGGCGAGGCCCGCCCGCTTGACGACGGCGTGGTCGACGCCATCGAGAACCACCGCTTCGCCCCGATCCAGAAGCTGCAATGGCGCAACGAGGCACTGGAATTCGGCAGCGTCGAGCGGCTGGTGGCCAGTCTCGAGGCGCCGACCGCCAACGAATGGCTGACCCGGTCGCGCGAGGCCGACGATCTTCAGGCGCTGAAGGTGCTTTCGGAACAACCCGAGGTGAAGGATCGTTTGACAGGTCCGCAGTCGGTGAAACTGCTGTGGGACGTGTGCCGCATCCCCGACTTCCGGGGCAAGTCCGGCGTCGAGCATACGACGCTGTTGTCGCGGATTTTCGATTTCCTCCAGAGCGGAATGGTGCCCAACGATTGGCTCGCCCGAACCATCGCCCGGATCGACCGCGTCGATGGCGACATTGACGCGCTGTCGAAACGGCTGGCCTATATCCGGACCTGGACCTATGTGGCGCAGAGACGCGGATGGGTCGAAGACGAAAGTCATTGGCGCGACGAAACGCGCGCTGTAGAAGACCGCCTGTCGGATGCGCTCCACGCGCAGCTGACTCAGCGATTTGTCGATCGGCGCACGTCCGTGCTGATGCGCCGGTTGAAGCAAAAGGAGAGCCTTGTGGCCGAGGTGAATGACAAGGGTGAAGTGACGGTGGAAGGCGAATTCGTCGGCCGTCTCGAAGGGTTCCGCTTCCGACAGGATGCGTCCAATTCGCCCGACGAGGCGCGCACCCTGCGGCAGGCGGCCGTTCAGGCGCTGCGGCCGGAGTTCCACCTCCGGGCGGACAGGTTCTACAACTCGCCCGATACCGAGATGGATTTCACCGAGCAGGGCGGCCTCATGTGGGGCTCGCAGGCGGTGGGCAAGCTCATTGCCGGCGCCGAGCCGCTGCGTCCGCAGGTCGAGGCCTTCGTCGACGAGGACGCAGGTCCGGATGTCGCCGAGAAGGTGCGCCGCCGCCTGCAGCATTTCATCGACCGCAAGGTCGCGGCGCAGTTCGAGCCGCTGCTGGCGATGAGCCGCGACGAGACGCTGACCGGCCTCGCCCGTGGCTTCGCCTTCCGGCTGGTCGAGGGCCTTGGCCTGCTGCCGCGCGACCTCGTGAACGAGGACGTGAAGGCGCTGGATCAGGACGCCCGTTCGGCCCTGCGCAAGCATGGCGTACGCTTCGGCCAGTTCACCATCTTCCTGCCCTTGCTGCTGAAACCGGCGCCGACCCGGCTGCGGCTGGTGCTCTGGTCGCTGGCCAACGGGCTGCAGGAATTCCCCGAAAGCCCGCCTCCGGGCCTCGTCACCATCCCCAACATCCCCGATGTGCCGAAGCAGCATTACACGCTGGCCGGCTATCACCCGGCGGGGGCGCGGGCGATCCGCATCGACATGCTGGAGCGTCTCGCCGACCTCCTGCGCGCCAAGGACAGCCGCGCCGGCTTCGAGGCCACGCCCGAGATGCTGTCGATCACCGGCATGACCTTGGAGCAGTTCTCCGGCCTGATGGCCGGGCTCGGCTACAAGGCCGAGCCGGGCGAGCGGCCGAAGGTGAAGCCCGAAGCGGCTGCGCCGGCAGCAGCGCCTGCTCCGGCAGCCGAGGCCGCGCCGGAGGCCGTAGAGGCCACGGCTTCCGCTGTCGACAGCGCGTCGGTCGAGGCGCCCGTGACCGAGGAGGCCCCCATCGAGGAGGCCCCCATCGAGTCGGCTGCCGAGCCGGTCGCCGCCGAGCCCGAGTCTCCGGCCGCTCCGGTCGAGATGGAGTCGTTCTACACCTTCACCTGGGCCCCGCGTCCGCGTGGCGGCGAGGGCCGTGGCCCGCGTCGCGGCAATGACCGGGCCCCGCGCGAGGGGCAGGGGGCTCCGCGCGGTGATCGCAGTCCGCGTCACGGTGACGCAGCCAAGCCCGCCGAAGCCGGGGCCGGGGCCGATGCCCCGCGTCCGCCGCGCGAGCCGCGCCCCGACAGGGGTGAGGGCTTCAAGGGCAAGCCGAAGGGCAAGGGCGGCAAGCCGCAGGATCGGGGCGACCGCGGCGGCAAGGACCGCAACGATCGCGGCAACCAGCCCAAGGTCTTCGAATCGCGCCCCGCGCGCAGCGAGAAGATCGACCCGGACAACCCCTTCGCCGTTCTCGCGGCGCTGCGCGACCGGAGCTGAGCCTTCGTGCGGCCAACCTCGCAAGAGGGGCCCGCACGGGCGACGATGCGGCTCGACAAATGGCTGGTGCAGGCCCGGTTCTTCAAGACCCGTGGCCTCGCCTGCGAACTGGTGGAGTCCGGCAGGGTCCGGGTCAACGGCCAGCGCACCGCCAAGCCCGCCTATGCCATCGGCGCCGGCGACGTGCTGACCTTCCCGCAGGGCGGGCGGATCCGGCTGGTGCGCGTCCTCGGCCTCACCATCCGGCGCGGTCCCGCCTCCGAGGCTGCGTCGCTTTATCTCGATCTCGACGCGGTCCAGACGCCGCAAACCGGCGCTTCGCCGCTTGATTGATCCCGGCGGGTGGATTAGCTAACGCCCGAAACCAAGAAAGACAGGTTCCTGCCATGACCTATGTGGTGACCGACAACTGCATCGCCTGCAAATACACCGATTGCGTCGAAGTCTGTCCGGTGGATTGCTTCTACGAAGGCGAGAACATGCTGGTCATCCACCCGGATGAATGCATCGACTGCGGCGTCTGCGAACCGGAATGCCCGGCCGACGCCATCCGCCCGGACACCGAGCCGGACATGGAGGACTGGGTCGAGTTCAACCGGAAATACTCCGAAATGTGGCCGGTCATCGTCACCAAGAAGGACCCGCTGCCCGAAGCCGCCGCTCTCGACGGCCAGCCGGGCAAGCGCGCCACCCATTTCTCCGAAGCCCCCGGCGAGGGCGGCTGAGGCTCAACCCGGGGTGCGACATTTCCGCCGCGCCCTGTGACCTGACGGGACTATTTGCCGGGCTCGCGCGAAAGTGCAATGAATCCAGCCCCGTTGGCGCCCTGCTTCCTGCTGCGCCGCAGTTGGAATCACCTGCTTTTTGTGATATACAGTTGTCATAAACAAGCACGGATGCCTGACACCACTTCAGAGCGCATCGCCTGAGGTGGAATTTCTACCGACATTTTCAGCAAACATCGCCGGGGTTCATGGCCCCGGACGGTGAAATGTCGTGGAACAGGGCCGCATCGAGGAAGCGCACTGAATGACCAAGACCAAGAAGCCAGAGTTTCGTCCGAACGAGTTTGTCGTCTACCCCGCGCATGGCGTGGGGCGGATCATCTCCATCGAGGAGCAGGAGATCGCCGGTCTCCACCTCGAGCTCTTCGTGATCTCCTTCGAGAAGGACAAGATGACGCTTCGGGTCCCCACCCACAAGGCGACCGAGATCGGCATGCGCTCGCTGTCCTCTCCCGACGTGGTGACGAAGGCGCTCGACACGCTGAAGGGCAAGGCGCGGGTGAAGCGGGCGATGTGGTCGCGCCGTGCGCAGGAATATGAACAGAAGATCAACTCGGGCGACCTGATGTCGATCGCCGAGGTGGTGCGCGACCTGCACCGCACCGACGACCAGCGCGAGCAGTCCTATTCCGAGCGTCAGCTCTACGAGGCGGCGCTGGAACGCCTGACTCGCGAAGTCGCCGCCGTCTCCGGCGTGGACGAGGCCGGGGCGCAGAAGACGGTCGACGCCGTCCTGGTCGGCCGCGCCGCCTGATCCCCTCTCGGATCGCAGATCAAGCCGCAGCCCCGCAAGGGCTGCGGCTTTCTCATGCCAGCACCGCCGCAGCCGCCGCCAGCGCCGCCACCTCGGCCAACTGCTGCGAGGCGCCGAGGATGTCGCCGGTCTGCCCGCCGATCTTGGCCTGCGCCACCCGCGCCACCCCGAAGGCGAAGACCCCCGCCAGCGCGATCATCGCCATGCCGGCCCCGCCGCCCAGCAGCAGCGCGATCCCGATCCCCAGCGTTGCCGCCACGGCGGCCGTGCGCCGGCTCGGCACCCCCACCGCCTTCGACAGCCCGCCGCCACGGGCGTTCTCCATCCCGACCATCATCAGCACCATCGGCACGCGCGACAGCGCCCCCGCGGCCAGCAGCGCCGGCCAGGCCCCCGCCGCCAGCAGCGCCGCCAGCGCCGACCAGCGGGCCAGCCCGACCACCAGCAGCGCCATCACCCCGTAGCTGCCGATGCTGCTGTCCTTCATGATCTCCAGCCGCCGCGGCTTGTCCCAGCCGCCCCAGAGCCCGTCGGCGGTGTCGGCCAGCCCGTCCTCGTGCATCGCCCCGGTGGCCATCGCCTGCGCCCCCAGCGCCAGCGCCGCCGCCGCCCCGGCGGGCAGGCCGAGCCAGAGCGCCAGCCCCCCGGCCAGCGCCCCCACCGCGCCGATCACCACCCCGACCAGCGGGAAGGCCCAGGCGGCCTCCGCCCCGCGCGGCGCGGCGCGGCCCTGCGGCATCGGCAGCCGGCTCAGCAATCCCATCGCCGACCGCAGGTCGTTCGCCGCCTGCGCCAACCCCTCCTGCGACAGCCTGTCCCTCACACTCATGACGCACCTTTCCCCGCTGGCTCTCCACCGGCTTTGTGGTTACCCAAGCCGCAGCTCAGGAGCAATGAAGGAACCGAGATGCAGGCCCCGTTCACCACCCTCACCGGATTTCGCGCCATATTGCAGGCCTTGCCGCAGCCCGACGCCGAGGCCATCGCCGCAGCCGAGGCGCGCAACGCCCAGCTGACCAAGCCCGCCGGCGCGCTCGGCCGGCTGGAGGAGCTGGCGATCTGGTATGCCGGCTGGCGCGGCAACGGCCGGCCGCGGCTGGAGCGGTCGCAGGTGGTGATCTTCGCCGGCAACCACGGCGTCGCGGCGCGTGGCGTCTCGGCCTTCCCGCCCGAGGTGACCACGCAGATGGTCGGCAATTTCAAGGCCGGCGGCGCGGCGATCAACCAGCTGTCGAAGACCTTCGGCGCGGTGATGTCCGTGGTGCCGCTGGAGCTCGACCGCCCGACCGAGGATTTCACCGAAGCCCCGGCGATGACCGAGGAGGAGCTGGTCGCCGCCCTCGCCGCCGGCTGGGAGGCGGTCGACGGCGACACCGATCTGTTCATCACCGGCGAGATGGGCATCGGCAACACCACCTCGGCGGCGGCGGTGGCCTGCGGCCTGTTCGGCGGCAGCGCCGCCGACTGGACCGGGCGCGGCTCGGGCGTCGATGACGGCGGGCTCTCGCTGAAGACCCGCGTGGTCGAGGCCGGGCTCTCGCTGCATGCCGAGGCGCTCTCCGACCCGCTGGAGGTGCTGCGCCGGCTCGGCGGCCGCGAGGTCGCGGCCATGACCGGCGCCATCGCCCGGGCCCGGGTATCGCGCATCCCGGTCATCCTCGACGGCTTCATCTGCTGCGCTTCGGCGGCGGTTCTGCAGGCGCTGGCCCCCGACGCGCTGGACCACGCGGTCGCCGGCCACGCCAGCCGCGAGGGCGCGCACCGGGCGCTGTTGCAGAAGCTGGGCAAGGAGCCGCTGCTGGATCTGGGGCTGCGTCTCGGCGAGGCCAGCGGCGCGGTGCTGGCGCTCTCGGTGCTGAAGGCGGCGATCGACTGCCACTCCGGCATGGCGACCTTCGAGGAGGCCGGCGTTTCGGGCGGCTGATCCTCTGATGGAAGCGGGCGGCCGCGAGGTCGCCCGTTCGGCAACTGTCCTTCCGGCACGGCACCCTTAGAGACGGCCGGAGACTTGGGCGGTTTGTGAGAGAAAGGGCGGCCGCGACGGGGGGTGTCGGGCATCTGCCGCTCTGCGAAGCCAACCTCTGAGGAGGCCAGCTTGCCGTGCGGCTGATCTTCCGATGCGGGGAAGGCGGTCCCGAGTTTGCCAGTCCGATCAACTGTGGGTCGCTCGGTTTGACCGTCTTCGAAGAGGCCGGGGTCTCGGGCGGCTGATCTTGCGAAGTTAAGGAGGGGGCTGCTGAGGAGCCCCTCCGCTCAGCCGCGCGGCATCTGCAGCGCCAGCATCCGGCTGCCCTTGCGGTAGCGCAGCTCGCTGGCGGTGATCGCCGCCACGGTGCCGCCGTCCAGCCGGTCCCCGACCGAGACGCGGCGGTACTTGCCGTTTGACTGCCGCACCAGCGCGTAGCGGTTCGACGAGGTGCCATAGAC
>NZ_PZKG01000021.1 GCF_003034985.1 Cereibacter changlensis JA139 | reverse complement strand
TTGCGTTCGACCAGCGTGGCGATGTGGCTGTTTCTTGCACCACTCAGCAGATCACCTTCCCAGTGGCCCGGGATGGCGCGATCCTCGATCTCGGCCGGTCCGTCCCGGATCGATACGGCATCAATGATCTGCCCCCGCGTCTGGCGTGATGTTCTCGAGGAAGGGCTTGCCTGCGGGCTTCATCGGATCGAACGGCTGATGCGGCTCAATGCCCTCAGAGCGCGGCCCAGGCGCCGTGGAAAGCCCAAGGACGACGGCGAACGGTCGGTGATAGCCGACAACATCCTGGACCGGGACTTCCAAGCAGATCGGCCGAACCAGAAGTGGCTGGCCGACTTCACCTATATCTGGACGGCCGAGGGCTGGCTGTATGTCGCGGTCGTGCTGGACCTGTTTTCGCGGCGCGCGGTTGGCTGGTCCATGAAGGCCGACCGGGATGCGCCACTGGTCATGGATGCGCTGATGATGGCGGTCTAGCGACGCGGCAAGGCCGATGCGCTTCTGCACCATTCGGATCAGGGGTCGCAATACACCAGTGAGCAGTTTCAAAGGCTTCTGGCCGACAACGGTATCACCTGCTCGATGAGCCGGGCCGGAAACGTCTGGCACAATTCGGCGATGGAGAGCTTCTTCTCCTCGCTGAAGACCGAAAGGATCGCCCGCAAGGTCTTCCGCACCCGCGACGAAGCCCGTGCCGACGTGTTCGACTACATCGAGCGCTTCTACAACCCGCGCAGACGGCATTCGAAACTGGGCTACCTCAGCCCGATGGAGTTCGATGCCCGCGCTATGCTAGCTTAACCTGCTGTCCACGAAACCGGCAGCAGCTCAGACCGTATCGGCCGGGGTCCAGCGTCGGGTCCTTCAGCGGCGATCTAGAACCGCATGTTCCAGGAGACGTTGAGCATGTGGCTCTCGGCACCGTGCTCGCCGATCTGACCGTCATAGACCAGGCCTATGGTGTTGTCGGCGCCAAGCTCCAGGTCGAAGCCGGCGGAGAGCACCGCCATGTCGGAAGGAACCCCGGCTCCGACGATATAGAACGCATCGCCGCCCGCCAGCCTGCGCATGCTGCCGGAGCTGTCAGCTTCGGCGTGGCGCCAGCCGATGCCCCCCTTCGTTGTCAGGCGCATGCCTTCAACGATGAAGGCGCGACTCACGTTCAATCCGAGGGTGGTGAAGATGGCGTTCATCGAAGCGGAGCCGCTGCTGAGGGCCGCAGCGCCGCCGGTCTCGTCGAAGCTCCCGGCGGATTGGTGGACATAGGCGAGACTGGCGTAGGGCGACAGCGAGAGGTCACCCACTGCAAAGTCATGTGACACCTTGGCGAAGATCTGCGAGGTGTCCGAAGCGTAGTCGGCGCTGAGTCCGTCAGCGAAGCCCGACATCGCGACCCTGCGGTCGATCTCCCAGTCATGCCGGGTGTAGGTGGCGCCGAGCATCAGGCTCGTCGCGCCCCACTGGCGACCGCCATAGAGGCCGAGGCCATAGTCAGTGCTTTCCCCCGCAGTGGCGCGGTCATCGGCGTCGGCGTTGGTCTGCCCGGCATGCAGCATCGCGCCAAGGCGCCAGTCGCCGACCTGGCTGTCGATTCCAGCGGCGAACCCGCCCGTCGTCGCATCGACATCCGCCGTGTCGCCATCTCCGCCGAGGCTGGCCGAGCCGCCATAGATCCTGGCCCAGACCGAGGCGTCCGACACGCCGGCGGCTCGAGACGGGCCGGCTGGCCCGCGGCTGGCGACCGGTGACCCTCCTGTCGGGCCGAAGCTGCTGTCCAGATGCGCGGTGACGAGATCGGCGAGGATCACCGCCGACCGAAGCGAGACCGTCTCGAACGAGGCATAGGCCTCGCCCGACAGCTGGTCAAAGGCTTGGCCCACCTGCTCCTCACCGAGCCACAGCACGGCGTCATAGATCGCATTGCCCGCACCGAGCGATTCCGCCCCGGCCGCGGCCGCGCGCTGGTTGGCGGTGCGGCCGGTCTCGGCAAAGCCGATGTCATTGCGCTTCAGCGTCAGGCTCACGGCTGTTTCGTCATAGTCCAGCTGCGCAGCGAGAAACGCCAGATCGGTTTTGACGGTGTCGAAGGTCCCGGTGATGCTGTCGGCCGTCAGGATCTCGTAGACCGTGTCGCGGCTGTAGGCGCCGCCGGTGCTGCTGGCGAAAAGGCTTACGCCGCCAGCAAGGGTCGCCGTTCCAGCGACCAGCCTGTCCGCGCCCCCGGCAGCGTCGACATCGAGACGCAGGGAGGACCCGGCGCCGAAGGAGAGGGCTCCGACGGTGAGGGTCTGCGCCGCCCCGCCGCCCTGAAGGCTGAGAATGCCGGTGGAGGCGAGCGTGGTGATGCCGCTCAACCCGCCGGTCACGTGCAACGCGCCGCTGTTGGTGAAGGCGCCGTTGATCTGGCCTTCGGCGGCGACCAGTCCGGCGCTGGTGAAGTCCCCGTCCCAGACGCCGCTCGTGACGATGCTGCCGGCATTGGCCAGCACGTCGCCGGCCCAGTCGCCGTCGTTGGAGATCAGGCCGGCGTTGCCCAGCACATCGCCGGACCAGGTAGCTTCGTTGGTCACCGAGCCCGCATTGGCCAGGACATCGCCCGTCCAGCTACCCGCAAGGTTGGCCACGTCCCCGGCGTTCGCCTCGACGTCACCATCCCAGGTTCCGCCATTGTTGAGGATACCGCCGGCATTGCTCTTGATGTCGCCATTCCATTGCGCGCGGTTGTCGATCGGCGCCCAGGTGTCAACGTCGCCATTGGCGACGACATCGCCGTTCCAGGTGGCGCCGGAATAGTTGAAGATCGCGTTGGCATTGCCCAGGATATCGCCATTCCAGACGCCGTCCTCGGTATTCGCGATCTGGCTGTCGTTGGTCTCGATGTCGCCGGCCCAGACGCCCCCGATGTTGTTGATGGCGTAGTCGTTCGTCCCGACGCTGCCCACCCAGTCGCCACGGTTGTAGACCGTGCCGGAATTGGCGCCGACCCTGCCAGTCCAGGTCGCGCCTTTGGCGTTGCTGACCGTCGCGCCATTCGCCGCGACATCGCCGACCCAGTCGCCGGAGTTGCTGACAGTCCCCGCATTGCCCTCGACATCGCCGACCCATTCGGCGCCGGAGGCGTTGTCGATCTCGCCATCGTTGCCGAGGATGTCGCCGGTCCAGAGCCCGGGCGCGTTGTTGCTGATCGAACTGGTGTTGCTCAACACATTGGCGTTGTAGATTTCGTTGTTGTCGAATTGCCCGGTGTTGTCGAGGTCGTCATTCACGGTGCCGTCGTTTATGAAGACGCCATTGTTGACGAGATTGTTCGGGACCCGGATCGTCAGCGTGGCGCCGCTCGCTACATGCAGGGTCGCTCCTGCGTCCACGATGGCGTAGTCGAAGGAAACGGTGTTCTCCGTCAGGCCTGTGCCGATCTGGACCTTGCCGTCGATCACCTGCAATCCGCCCATCGAGACATCGCCGCCGAGCGTCAGCGTCGCCCCGCCCTGCTTGACCAGCTCCCCCTCCAGTCCCACGACGGCCCCCATGAACAGCGTGTCGATGCCGATGTTCATCAGCAGAGTCGCGCCCTCCGCGACGCTGACCGAAGCGTAGTCCGGCAAGGCGTCGTCGATCACCGCAAGCGTTCCCGCCTCGATCGTGACTGCGCCGCCGAAATCATTGGCGCCATTAGCAAGCACCGCCGTGCCCGCGCCGGATTTGTTCAACCCGCCGCCACCCGACAGCTTCGCCTCGACCAACGTCTCGCCCTCGTCCAGAGCCAGATCGAAGCGATCGGATGCGGTGATATGGCCCCCTGTCGAGCTGGCTGACGCGCTGGTCAAGGCGTAGACGCCTGTGGCCACGCTGCCGCTCAGCAGCCCGGCGGACTGGGCATAGCTGCCGGCGCCCGCAAGACTGCCGGCCATCGTCCCGCCCGACTGGGTCATCGCCGAGCCGGCACCGCCGGTTAAGAGCGCGCCCGCCTCGACACTGCCGGAGCCGGAAAGCGCGAACAGGCTCGAGACCTCCGCCGCGCCATAGAGGCTTCCGCCGGAAAGGCTGTAGGTCGCTGTCGTCACCTTGCCGTTCATGAACCCGTCGGAGACGACGCCCATCACGCCCGCCGACTGGCTGTAGCTGTCGATGCCGGAGACGTTGCCGCCCATGCTGCCGCCCGTCTGGTCCATGATGGAGCCCTCGCCACCGGTCAGCGTCGCCCCGACATCCGAGACTGCGCCGGTCCCGGACAACAGGAAACTGCTCGCGAAGCTGACCGTCGTCGTCGCTGTCTTGCCGCCGGACATGACATAGCTGTCGGTCACGACATGTTCCGCGCCGATGCGCCCGTCGGTCTGGGTGATCGAGCCGGCCATCAGAGTGCCGGCCCCCTGCGCCGTGCCGGCAAGGGTCAGCTCCGAGGCGACCGCGACAATGTTGCCCGCGCTGATGTCGAGGATAGCCTTGTCGTCAATGACAAGGGCGCCCGTCGTCAGCGCCGCGATATCGGCCGCAAGAGTGGAATTGAGGATCTGGAGCCAACTTCCCGCTTTGAGATGCAGGGCGCCGACCGTCAGCGTGCCCGCGCCCGTCGTCTGCACCAGGGTCGCCTTGGCCGCCGCCCCGTCCCGGCCGATGTCGAGCGAGCCTGCGACTGCCGCGCCCGTCACCGCGGTCCTGACAGCGGCATTCTTCACCGCGCCACCATCAATCGTCGCAGTGCTCGTCGCCGAAGGCGCACTGCCCAGCTGCCAGTTGGCGCCAGAGTCCCAGAGCTTGTTGCTGCCTCCGCCGCTGTTCCAGACCGCCGTTTCCGCCACGACGGCGGTCCCGCCAGCCACCAGCGCCGCGCCGGCGGCCCCGGCCATGAACAGCCACCGCAGATGAGACGTCGTGGGAGCGGCAAATACGGCAGGCAGGCGCGCCGAGTTGACGCGCGCAGAGCGATCAGGACAGGACATGTGGTGAATTCACTCCCCGCCGGCGGATCGCGGGCGCTTGCCGAGCAAGGGGCTAAACCGATCAATTTGGCAAATGAATAACGGGGGCTTGCCAAAAGATACCGCAAAGTTAGGTATGTGGCCCCACTGAGGCGCAACAGGAATTGAAAGAAACTAGCGAGGGGAGCAACTGCTGGCCTACCGCGGGTCGTGTCCGCGAGCGTTGTGTAATTTCGTCGCCGTCGACGGTGTGATCCCGGGTGGTCACCGAAGTGTATGGTCGAGGTGGAGTTTGGCGACTTCAACCACGGAACACACGGAGACCCCGATGACCAAGACCAACATGGATCTGTCCGAGCTTCTGGCCAAGCATGACCAGGGCGACTTGCTGCGCAACATCGCCGAGGCAGTGCTGCAACTGATCATGGAAGCCGATGTCGACGGCTTGATCGGCGCGGGTCGGCACGAGCGCAGCGGCGACCGCACGACTTGCGCAACGGGTATGCGCGGCGGCGCGGCACTGGGCCGCCGGACAGGGGGTCGAGCTGCCGGAGGAATTTTCCGCCGATCTGGCGGAAGCGTTCCTGCGCTTCCTCTTCCGCCTGACCGAGGAGACGGGCAAGGCGCGTAAACCCGTCACGGTGCGCACGGCAGCAGACTATTTTGAGCGAGTGATCCTATTCGCCCGTCGCGGATCGCAGCTCTCGGCGGAGGCCGAGGAGCGGTTCCTCGAGATCCATACCGCGCTGGAGTCGGAGGCTTCGGATGCGACGCCGACGAAGCATGCCAAGATCCGGACATTCCTGTCGAAGCACGGGCTCTCGGATCTGCTGCATGCCGCAAACCGCTGCCTCGATGAGGCAAACGCGTTTCCCGCGCATGGCGCGGCCGCCTTTCGGCTAAGACGGAAGGCCGTGGTCTTGGCGCTTCTGCTCAACGGGGTGGATCGGCAGGGCGATCTTTCTGAGTTTCGGATCGGCCGCGAGATCGTGCGGCAGAAAGACGGGCTCTGGAGGGCGGAGTTCCGCCAGGCGAAGACCCGGGGCCGGAAGGACCTCGGACCCTATTGGCCGATCACCAGCCGGATGATCGACCTCCATGTCCTCGCCGGGCGGCCGGAATGGTTGGTGGCGGCACGCTTGGAGGAGCTCGATGGCGCTAATCTCGTCGGGTTGGAGGACGGTGCGTTCTCGACCTACCATCCTGCAGCAGCTCAGCGCTGCTGCAGGAGGAGTTCGGAATATCCGGGCACCTCGTGCGCACGCTTGTTACCGACCTTGTGCGCGTCCACAGGCCCGATGCCGCTTGGGCTGCGCAGACCCTGCTCGGGCACAGGTCGCGCTGGATGTAAAGCACCTACCGCACGGGCTTTCGGGAGACCGCGGCTCTCGAGAAGTACCACGAGACCGTCGAGCAGTTTGCGTGCGGCCGCTGAAGCGGGCGAGTCATGAACATGAGGGCTGCGTCGGTCGCGTCGCAGCCACTGCTTGCTTCCAGACGAGGGTATGCGCAGTCGCTCGCCCTGCGCAACCAAACCCTCCTCCCTTGGGAAGTTCAGCAGGACCGCCGGTCCCTGAGCGCCTGGATCGAGGCACAGGCCCGGATGAAACCGATCTCCGATCTCGACCGCCTGCCCTCCTCCAAGCAGGTGGCCTTCGCTGAGCGGCTCGCGCGCATCAAGCGGCGCGCCGTCCCGGAAGAATGCTTCCGCGACAAGGGACTGATGTCAAAATGGATCGACGGGAACCGATAAGGACCCGTAGGCGAGCGGCTTTGTTGATTTGTAGAGGTTCATCCACTACATTCGGCAACAGATAGATGCACAGGAATGATGGAATGGCCTCGGTCGCCGCAAAGGTGATGTCGACAGTCAGCGCGCCCTACGGCGTGCTGGTGACGGCTACCCAACTGGCCGAGAGAATTGCCGACATCAAGAGTGCCGAGACCTGCGATTGTAGCGTCTTTGCTTTTCTGTCCGAAGTCTCGCCGCAACTGCAACGCTCGTTCATCGACGAGATGGGCGTGAGCAAGGATGCTGTGGCCAAGGTCGCGCAGCAGTTCTCGACCTTGGCCGGTTATCGGCTGCCGCTTGCAGTCTGAATGAACACCCCACTTCCGAGCCGCTGGCCCGAACTCTTCGACATGGCGATGGCGATCATCGACCAAGCGAATAGCCAAGGGATCGGCATGCATGACTGGAGCTTTGGGGGGTGGGACTGCCCTCATGCTGCAGATCGGGCATCGCGAAAGCCATGACATCGACCTCTTCATCAGTGACGCCCAGTACTTGCCGTTTTTGAACCCCGAAACGCAGGGCTACCGCCTGGAAATAGCGGCGAGCGACTACGAGACCGACGGCACACGTGCCTTGAAGATCGTATTCGACGGGGTCGGCGAGATTGACTTCATCTGCTGCGGCCCCGTCACAGAGGACCCTTTCACGCTTTCCGAAATCCGTGGGCGGCGCGTGAGGCTAGAGACGCCCGCCGAATCCTCGCAAAGAAGGTTGTGTTCGGGGCGCTCAACTTCAGCCGCGCGACATGTTCGACATCGCGGCCACGGCCAAGGCGCTTGGCTCCAACTGTGTCACCGCAACACTGTCAGCGTTCCCGTCGGCTTCTTGAGAAGCTCTGGCCGTGGTCGAGAGGATGGATCCACGGCTGTTCCAATCCGTCGCGGGCAATTTGCTCGTGAACGATGATTTCGGCGGTTTGCGGCATGAGGCCCAAGCGGTGACTGCCAGTCTACTGCAAGCCGCGCTGTTTTCCTGACGCAAGGCAGGAACAATTCCGGTAGCTTGCGATCATCGCCAATCTCGATACGATGACGCGCCTTTTCGCCTGACACCGCTCCTCAAGGGCTTTGGAAAATCTCGAGTTGGAGCGGCTATGACGCTGAAAACGCCAATCTGTCAAAGAAGCGGCGCGGCAGTATTGAACAGGGCTCTGATGATGGTGGGGTGGAGCATCCGACCGCCGGCGAGATCCGCTTTGGCGACACCACCGTGGCCGATGCGTCGCGCGGCTATGTCATGGAGCCGGGCAGCCGCAACGCCGGGCTGGTGTTCCAGTCCTACGCGCTCTGGCCGCACATGGCCGTGGCCGGCAATGTCGACTGGCCGCTGCGGGTCGCCGATCTCGGCCGCGAGGAGCGGCGGGCCCGGGCGGCGGAGGCGATGGAGATGCTGGGCGTCGCCGGTCTCGCCGCGCGCTATCCCGGCGAGATCTCCGGCGGGCAGCAGCAGCGCGTCGCCATCGCTCGGATGATCGCGCCGCGCCCGCGGGTGCTCCTGTTCGACGAGCCGCTGTCCAACCTCGACGCCACGCTGCGGGTCGAGATGCGCACCGAGCTGATGCGCGTGCACCGCGCCACCGGGGCGACG
This sequence comes from Cereibacter changlensis JA139, assembly GCF_003034985.1. GTDB lineage: Bacteria > Pseudomonadota > Alphaproteobacteria > Rhodobacterales > Rhodobacteraceae > Cereibacter > Cereibacter changlensis. The sequence goes on along the minus strand of NZ_PZKG01000021.1, from coordinate 41,751 downwards.
GCGGTCTACGTCACCCATGACCAGATCGAGGCGATGACGATGGCCACCCATGTGGCGGTGATAAACGGCGGGCGGATCGAGCAGTTCGACCCGCCGGAACGGCTGCTGTCGGACCCGGCCTCGGCCTTCGTCGCGCGGTTCATCGGCACGCCGCCGGCCAACCTGATTCCGGTGCAGGCCGGGGCCTGGTTCGGCCGGATGCCCGACCCGGCGCTGCGCGGGGCCACCGGGCAAGGCATGGTGCGGGCCGAGGACTTGGCGCTGGCCGACGCGCCCGGGCCGGATACCTTCGCCGCCAGCTGGTCGAGGTGGTGCCGATGGCCGGTCGCCGGCTGGTAACCGGCCTCGCCGAGGGCAAGCGCGTCACCGCGGTCACCGATTTGGCCGGGCCGGTCCCCTCCGAGCTGCACTTCCGCCTTCCTCCCGCGCCCGCCGCCATCATCGACCCGAAAGGAAACCGCCTGCCATGAAACGACTGCTGCTCGTCCGCCACGGGGAAAGCGTCTGGAACGCCACACGCCGGCTGCAGGGCCAGGCCGACATCCCGCTGTCGGAGCGGGGGCAGGACCAGGTGCGGGCGCTGGCCCCGCTGGTCGCCCGGCTGGCGCCGGATCTGGTGCTGACCTCCGACCTGCAACGCGCCCGGCGGAGCGCGACGTTGCTCGGCCATCCGGAGGCGCGGCTGCAGCCGCTGTTGCGCGAGATCTCGGTCGGCGACTGGACCGGCGAGAGCATCGACGCGCTGGACCCGGGCCTCTATCAGGGCTGGCGCGAGGGCAGCCACGTGCCGGAGGGCGGCGAGTCCTGGGCCGCGTTCAGCGCCCGGACCGGCCGCGCCGTGGACGAGGCGCAGGCGGAGGGGCAGGCTACCGTGCTGATGGTCTGCCACGGCGGCGTGATCCGGGCGCTCCTGGACCGGCTGGCCGGCCTCGCCCCGCGGCACATCCTGCCTGTGGGACCGGCCCGCCTCACCGTGCTCGGCTTCCGCAACGGGCTGGCCCGGCTCGAGGCGCTGAACGTCACCCCGGGCGGGCTGTCGCTCGACGCGCCGGACTCAACGCCGACGGCTTGGCCTTGCGTCCTCCAGCCGGCACAGGCCCGCCGCTCGCTCATCTCGTGCTGCTCCACGAGGATCGCGAGGGCTTCGCGCTCGGCGGCGGGCGTTTCGACTTTCGCGACAGGAGATCCTTCAATGCAGCCTGAGCAAGCAGGGATCCCGCCAAGAGATGCTTCAGCCGGGCAGCGTCTTCAGCCGCCGCGCGCCGCAAACACCCATCCCGCCGAACTCGGCCTTCCAGGCGTATGACGTCGCGCTGCTGATCCCATGTCGGCGGCACAGCTCCGCTGTCTTCGCACCGTCGACGTGTGCGTCGACCCTGCTCCCGCAGGATACCGATGGTGTGTTCCTCGGTGAACTTCGAGCTCTTCATGGCTCGGTCCTCTCCTCGGGCCGGACGCCAGTATCAGATGGAGGAAAAATCCCGTGGCAAGTCAGGGGCGCAACAGGAAGCCGCTCCTGCGGCATGTTGAGGACGACATGGTCATCAAGGATGCATCCACATTTCCGCAGTCGGATCATGATTTCAGACGCGTCAGGGCTAGGCCGATACGTGTCCGGACGTCGGGCGGCTCTGCTTCGATGGCGCATGCCAGGCATCGAAGATCGTGTCGCGCCGCGTGCAGCTTGTCGAGCAGAGCCATCACGACACCCAGCGTTCGCTCATCCAAGTCCAAATCGTCGACGAGCTCGCACAGGAACCGCAGGCGGGCCACGTCGAGCGGTGTGAAAAGCTGGATGGACGCGCTCGCTGTTGGTTCAACCGTGGGGATGACGAGCCGCGCTTCGAGGAAGGCGAAGAGCCGTTCAGGGGTCATGCCCGGCACCAGGGTGAGTATGTGATCATTGGAGTAGAGATCCATCATGTCCCGGCCTCCATCATCATGTCCCGGCGTGGGTCATGGATCTGCGTCTTGCGCCGGTCTGCGAAGAAGTTGCGCAAGGCATCGTCGATGACCGGGGGCGACACGATCTTCAGCTCGACGAGCTGATCTCCACCGGTCTTCTGCCCTGCCCGCGTGATCCCGCGCCCCCGCAGACGCATGATCCGACCGGAGCTGGCGCCTGCAGGGATCGTGAGCGAGACCGGCCCGCCGATCGTGGGAGCCATGACCTTGCCGCCCAGAACGGCCTCGTCGATGGTGATGGGCAGGGTCAGCAGGATATCGTCGCCCGCGCGCCGGAACACCGGATGCGCGGCCACCGACAAGGTGATCAGCGCATCCCCCGGCGGCCCGTCGCCAAAGCCGGGCGCGCCCTTGCCCCGCAGGCGCAGGGTCTCGCCATCCTGCGCCCCGGCAGGGATCCGGACCGAGACGTCATTCGCCTCGCCAAGCGTCACGTGCATCTCCGCCCCGCGTGCGGCATCCAGGAATGGGACCTCGAGCGCATAGCGCAGATCCTGACCCCGGGCTGCGAAACTCTGACCTGAAGAGCTGTCCTGCGCTCCACCGCCCCGCTGCCGCAGGAATTCGGCGAAGATACCCGCCGGATCACCTTGCCCGTCGAATGGCGAACGAGAGCCGCGCGACTGATGATAGGGATTGTCCGGCGCCTCGGCGAAGTCGCGGTAGTACCGGCGCGGCGGCCGCTCGGTCCCCTCGGCGTCGATCTCGCCCGCGTCGAACCGGGCGCGGGTGGCCGGGTCCTTCAAAATGTCATGGGCGGCGCTGATCGTCTTGAACCGCGCTTCGGCGCCTGCGTCATCAAGGTGCAGATCTGGGTGGTTGCTGCGCGCGAGCTTCCGATAGGCGGTCTTGATCTCGGCGGAAGTCGCGGTCTTCGGCACTCCGAGGGTTTCATAGGGATCGGCGCTCATCGGTCCATTCCCCGTTCCTGTCGGACACAAGACTGCCCGCGCGCCCGCTCAGGGCAAGGTTTTCTATCGCAGGTCATTGCGGCTCCGTCGCTGATGCAGATCAACTCCTGCAGCTGCGCACCCGCCTACACTACCGCTCACGGGCTTGCGACGCAGTCTTCGCGGCGGAAACGGCTCTTACGCCCCGCCTTAGGAAAATCATGCCCATTTCAAGAGAGGACACCGTCCTCAGGACCACGGCGGAAACTGCGTCATCGCAGCCCGCGCAGACGGCGCAGCAGACGCTTCCTGTTGTCGCGCGGCCGCTTAACAACGCCCCTGCCGCCCAACCCGAACCCGAACGCCGCCGGTGGCTGTGGGTGGCGGGGAGCCTTATGATAGCCGGCTTGACCGGGCTGATGGTTCTGCAGTCTTGGTCAGCAACGATACCCGTGGTGGCGGTCGAAACGGTGCTCTTGGGTCCCGTCACGCGAATACTAGCCGTGAATGGGCGGATAGCGGGCGTGACATCTGTGGATGTGCAACCGCTGGTCAGCGGGACAGTGGTCGAAGTCTTGGTCGCCGAGGGCGATACCGTGGTCCGCGGCGACACGCTGGTGCAGCTCGATACCGCGGCTCAGCAGGCCATTGTGAAGCAGGCTGTGGCTGGATTGGATGTAGTACTGGTGGCGCAGGAGGATGCGAAAGCGATCCTGGAGCGCACCCGGGCACTTGGCGGCAATGCTGCCCGAATGGTGCTGGAAGGCGCCGCCCGCGCCGAGCAGACAGCCGCGCAAGAGGTCGCCCGGATGACGGCCTTACTGGAGCAGGCACAGATCCAACTGACGAAGTTCACCATCCGTGCGCCGATTGCTGGGACTGTTCTGATCCTGCACGCTGATCTGGGGCAAAGCGCCGATCCGGTTACATCTCTGTTGACGATTGCCGACCTTGGCCAACTGGTGGTCGAAACCGACGTGGACGAGTCCTATGCAACGCAGATCCGCACTGGCCAGGCTGCGGCACTGCAGCTGTCTGGCGAAGAACTGGTGCGTACAGGGCATGTCAGTTTCGTGTCGCAGTGGGTCGATCCCGCTACAGGCGGGCTGGCGGTAAAGCTGGCTCCCGATTCTGCACTTAGGGCGCCAATCGGCCTGACCGTCACGGCGAACATCATCGTTGATGACCGTGCAGCCGCCAACACAGTGCCCCGTGCCGCTATTGTCACCGATGCAGCGGGCTTTGCGGTCCTGCTCTTCTCCGACGGCCATGCGCGACGCCGCGCTGTAAAGGTGATCGATTGGCCCGCACCGCGGCTGATCGTGACCGAGGGGCTGGCCCCCGGTGATGTGGTGATCGCCGACGCAACAGGCCTTGCTGACGGGCAAGTCATCAGGGTGGCTCCCTGATGCTCTATGCGCTGAAGATTGCGATCCGTTATGTGACGGCCAGTAAAGCACAGACCGCCCTTCTCGTGTTCGGGGTCGCAATCGGTGTGTTTATCTTTATTTTCATGTCAGCGCTGATCGGAGGGTTGGCCGAGTTCATCATGGCGCGCACAGCGGGCGACATGGCCCACGTGACCATTCAGGCCGAAGCGGTGGAGCCCGCCATGCTGTTGCCCCCTGATGGGCGGACCGTGCTGCTGGTGCAGGAGCCCACCACTGAGGCCACGGCGATACTTAAAGACACTGCCGCTTTCATCCCGCTCATCGAGGCGCTATCGGGGGTCATCGGCACCTCGCAGCAGATCAATGGTTCGGGTTTTCTGGCGCGCGGCGCGCAGGTCACGCAAGTGTCTATCAATGGGCTGGAGCAGGGACGCGAGTCCGTGATCGCCAATCTGGCGGGCTACGTTACCGAAGGCACCGCCACCCTCGGCGCGGGCGGGGTGCTGGTGGGCAAGACACTGGCAGAGGACATGAATTTGCGGATAGGCCAGACGGTCCGGCTGCAAAGCACTGTCGGGATCGAGGCCTTCCAGACCATCACTGGGATCTATGAGATGGGCTCGGGCGGGCCAGACCGTCGGCAGGCCTACGTGAGCCTCCCCACGGCGCGGACGCTGTTCAAGATGCCGCAGGGAATAACGCGGCTCGAGATCAAGCTGGCCGATCTTTACGCCGCTGATACTCTTGCCCCGCGGATCAGGGCGCTAACGGGCCTCGACGCAAAGTCCTAGACCGAGCAGGCCAAGCAACTGCTGGAAGCCCTGCAGGCGCAGGCGAAGACGGGGTATATCCTAAAGGCCTTTGCCCTGCTTACCATAGTAATCGGCGTGGCGTCGGCGCTTGTGCTCTCCACCTACCGCCGCCGACCCGAGATCGGGATCATGCGGGCGATGGGCGCAGGACGTTGGTTCGTGATGGTGGTCTTCGTGTCACAGGGCGCGTTGATCGGCCTGATGGGCGGGCTGCTTGGCGCGGCTGCGGGGTATTTCGTACTGCTGACCTTTCCGGGGCGTGAGAGCTTGGGGCCAGGGCAAAGTGGATTGCCCATCGACATCTCCCAAGGGGCTTACGGCCTTGCCATCTTTCTGACCACGTTGGGAGCGATCATCGCCTCCATCCTGCCTGCGCGGGCGGCGGCGCGGCTGGACCCAATCACGGCCATCGGACAATGACGGCCCTGCTGGAAGTGCGGGATCTGGTCAAGACTTTCGGCTTGGGAGAGGCCGCAACCCATGTGTTGCGCGGCCTGAACCTGGTGATGACGACAGGAGAGCTGGCGGCGCTACTGGGTCCTTCGGGGTCCGGCAAGAGCACGCTCCTCACCATCCTCGGAACGTTGATGCATCCGACGTCGGGAGGCCATTCGATGCTCGGGGTCGATCTGACAACCGCATCCGACCACGCGCTGACTGAGTTCCGCAATCTGCACATCGGGTTTGTGTTTCAGTTCCACAACTTGCTGCCTGACTTCACTGCGCTGGAAAACGTGCTCTTCCCCACTGCGGTCCGGGAGGGGCGAGAGACTCTAGCCGCCCGCACACGAGGGCAAGCGCTTCTGGATCGCATGGGTTTGGCCGAACGTATCCATTTTCCAACCGCCAACCTTTCGGGCGGCCAGAAGCAACGGGTGGCCGTGGCGCGCGCGTTGATGAACCGCCCCGAACTCGTGCTGGCCGATGAGCCTACCGGCAACCTCGACCGTGCCTCGGCCAGCCAGGTGATGGACCTGATCGCCGAGATCAACCGCGAGGAAGGAACGACTTTCCTGATCTCGACTCACGACGAAAGGATCGCTGCCCTTTGTCGGCGGCAGCTCGTTGTTGCGGATGGACTGGCAACAGGGTGATTGGTGAACATCCCTTCAGGCTGCACCCACTGCAGCGAGTAGACGCCGCATCCTCGGACACCGCCACCCTGAAAGAGGCCCGTTTGACGGGCAAGTGCCGTGTTCTCGAAAACTTGGTGTTGAAAAGACTAAGGACCGCGAGGCGGCGCGCGGTCGCCGTGGCCGTCTGAGCTGTGTCTGCGGCGATCTCCAGACCCACTGTTCCGGGTTATCAGGAGGGCAAGCCTGACCCCGGACAGTCTAGCCGCTTGCAGGATGGCAAGGTCGGTAGCACTGACCCAGGCAAGGTCATGGTCACTCCGTTGCTGGTGTTCACCTTGCCGCCGTGGAGAAGCTCTGGGAACTTCGAACTGGGGCGGGCAGAAAGATGATCCTGCGGCAAGAGTTTCTTCACGACGCATCCGACCTAAGACGAATCTTCAGCTTGGGTCACGTCGCATTTGTTAAGGTCGTCCCTGATGCAAATCAGTGCAGCGGTCGGGCGAACAGGTCACAAGGGGGTCACCGTTCGCACAGACTTGCGCGCCGTGTCATCCGAGAAGGAAACCCAATGCCTGAGGTGAACCCCACCGGGCGGGTCCATGCCGTGCGGGGCGCCGTCGTCGATGTGCGCTTCGACACAGGCGCGCTTCCTGCGCTGAACGACGCTCTGCTGGTTGAGTGGGACCGGCCCGGCCCTCTGATGCTCGAAGTGCAAAGCCATCTGGACCTGACGACCCTGCGCGCGGTGGCCCTGCAGGCGACTGCGGGGCTCGCGCGGGGTGTAGCCGTGCGGCCGACCGGATCGCCGATCCTGGCGCCGGTGGGCGAGGCGGTGCTGGGCCGGATTCTGGACGTGACGGGAGGCCTGCGCGATCTGGGCGAAGTGTTGCCGGGTGACGTCCCGCGCCGTTCCATCCACGCAGCGCCCCCGCCGCTGGCGGCACAGAGCGCGACGACCGAGGTGTTCGAGACCGGCATCAAGGTGATCGACCTGCTGACCCCGATGGCCCGGGGCGGCAAGGCCGCGATGTTCGGCGGCGCAGGCGTCGGCAAGACGGTTCTGGTGATGGAACTGATCCATGCAATGGTCGAGAAATACCAAGGCATTTCGGTCTTCGCCGGGATCGGCGAACGCTCGCGCGAGGGACACGAACTGCTGACAGAGATGTCTGCATCCGGTGTCCTGCCCCGGACGGTGCTGGTCTACGGGCAGATGAACGAACCCCCCGGCGCGCGCTGGCGGGCGCCGCTGACTGCTCTGACCATCTCGGAATATTTCCGCGACACGGATCATCGGAACGTCCTCCTGCTGATGGACAACGTCTTCCGCTTCGTGCAGGCGGGGGCCGAGGTCTCCAGCCTGCTGGGCCGTCTGCCGTCGCGCGTGGGCTATCAGCCGACGCTGGCGACCGAAGTGGCCGGGTTGCAGGAACGCATCGCATCGGTTGCGGGGGCCGCGGTCACATCGATCCAGGCAGTCTATGTGCCCGCGGATGATTTCACCGATCCGGCGGTCACCACGATCTCGGGCCACATGGATTGCGTCATCGTGCTGTCGCGCGCCCTGGCGGGTCAGGGGTTCTATCCCGCGATCGATCCCTTGGCGTCATCCTCCACGCTGCTGGATCCTGCCGTGGTTGGCGAGGACCACTACCGGATCGCCGGCGAGGTGCGCGAGACCCTTGCGCGGTTCGCCGAGCTTCAGGACATCATCTCGCTTCTGGGGATCGAGGAACTGGGCATCGCCGACAAGCGCATCGTCACCCGCGCCCGGCGCCTGCAACGCTTTCTCAGTCAGCCCTTCGTGGTGACCGAGGCATTCACCGGCACGCCCGGCCAGTCCGTCAGCCGTACCGACACATTGGCCGGATGTCGCGCCATACTGGATGGCGAAGCCGACGGCTGGGCCGAAGCCTCGCTCTACATGGTCGGGACGATCGCCGACGCCCGCGCGAAGGAACGTGGCGAGGCCACCGCATGACCGGGTCGCTTTCGCTCCGCATCATGACGCCGCTGGTGGTTGTCGTCGACCAGACGGTGACCAGCCTGCGCGCCGCCGACGCCAGCGGCAGCTTCGGCATCCTGCCGGGACATGCGGATTTCCTGACGCGGCTGGCCCTGTCGGTGATTTCCTGGACCACCTCGGACGGGGCCGCGCATTTCTGCGCGGTGCGCGGCGGCGCGCTGACGGTTCGCCGCGGCCATGTCGCCGTCGCCACGCGCGAGGCGGTGACGGGCGATGACCTCGGGATCCTCGATCACGATGTGCTGGCCCGCTTCCGCTCGGATCTGGACGAGGAGCGGGTCGAGCATGTCGAAGCCGCACGTCTGCAACTGGACGTCATGCGCAGGATGCTGACCCGTTTGCAGCCCAGGCATCGGGGGGCGGGCCTTTGACCGAACCGACCGACAAGGACCCGCTGCTGGACGCGGTGCGCGCGCATCAGGCGCGGCGCGCCGCATGGGCGCGGGACGGCGAGGCCTCGGTCGCACGGCGGCTGGCGCAGATCGGCGTGCTGGGCTGGATCATCGTGGCGCCGATGCTGGGAGGCATTTTCCTTGGCCGCTGGCTCGACGGGCGGTTTGATACCGGGGTGTTCTGGACCGCACCGCTGCTGATGATCGGCCTTGGCCTTGGCGGCTGGTTCGCATGGCGCTGGATCGGCAGCGCATGAGGGAGATCATGATACTTGCGCTCTGGCTGGCGGGCGGCACGGGGATCGGCCTGATCTATTTCCGCATGGTGCGGCACAGCGCCGCTCTGATGCTGTCAGGGCGACGTGGCGGACCCTCGTTTGGCATCGGCCTCGTCCTGCTGCGCATGGCGGGCCTGGGCGGCGCGCTCGTCACCGCGGCGATGCAGGGTGCGGGTCCTTTGCTGGCGGCCAGTCTGGGTCTGCTGATCGGGCGCCGTCTCGTGATGCGGCGGGCTACCTGATGGACAGCCCGCTGCAATCCGAAGCGCTCTTCATGGCGGGCCCCGTCCCGATCATGCCTGCCGTGGTCGTGACATGGGCCATCATGGCGGTGCTGGTTCTTGGCGCCATCCTCCTGAAGCGCCGCCTGGCTTTGGCGCCTTCGAAGGCCCAGGCCGCGGCGGAGCTGCTTGTCGGCACGGTCGATGGCCAGATCCGTGCGGTGACCGGAGCGGCCCCCGAACCCTATCGCGCCTTCGTCGGAACGCTCTTCCTGTACATCCTGGTCGCCAACTGGTCCTCGCTGATCCCCGGCGTGACACCCCCCACGGCCACGATGGAAACTCCCGCCGCCCTTGCGGCGATGGTGTTCCTGTCGATCATCTTCTTTGGCATTCGGAAAGGCGGCCTGCGCGGCTTTCTGCGCGGCTTCGCGCTGCCCAATCCCGTGATGATCCCGCTCAACATTCTCGAAAGCGTCACCCGCAGCTTTTCGATGTTCGTGCGCCTGTTCGGCAATGTGGTGAGCGGGGTCTTCGTGATCGCCATCGTCGGGTCGCTGGCGGCCCTGGTGGTGCCTATTCCCCTGATGGTGCTCGATCTGCTGACCGGTGCGGTGCAGGCCTACATCTTCGCCATCCTGTCAATGGTGTTCATCACCAGCGCCGTCGAAAAGGGCGCAGCCAAACCCGAGGAGTCCTGAATGGATTATGTGAATATCGTCAGCATCGCCTGCGCCGCCTTTGCGGTATCGTTCGGCGCGCTTGGTCCGGCGCTGGCCGAGGGCCGCGCCGTCGCCGCCGCGATGGACGCCATCGCCCGCCAGCCCGAAGCGGCCAACACGATCTCGCGAACCCTGTTCGTCGGTCTTGCGATGATCGAAACCACGGCGATCTACTGCCTTGTGGTTGCGCTGCTCCTGCTGTTCGCCAATCCGATGCTGCCGTGAGTTTCGATCTTTGGACGCTTGGCTTTCAAGCGATCAATGTCCTGCTTCTGGTCTGGCTGCTGCACCGGTTCTTCTGGAAGCCGGTCGCTGCAACGATTGCCGCGAGGCAGGCCGATGTCGCGACCCTGCTGCAGGGGGCCGAGGCCAAGCGGTCGGAGGCCGAGGGCGCCCTGGCCGAGATCGAGGCCATCCGCGCAGGGCTTGCGGCCGAGCGCGACGCCCTCCTCGCCGAGACCCGCAAGGAAGCCGAGGCGGCGCGCAGCGCGGTGATGGCCTCGGCGCGGGCCGAGGCGGAAACCCTGAAAAGCGCCGCCAGGGTCGATCGCATGCAGGCCGCCGAGGCGCTGAAAGCCTCCGCGAGGCAGGACGCCGAGCGGCTGGCGCTGGTCATCGCCGGGCAGTTGGTGGCGCGGCTGGATGCGGCGTCCACAGATGCCGCCTTTCTGGGCTGGCTGGCGGAAGGGTTGACAGGCCTGTCCGACGCCGACCGCAGGTCGCTGGCCGGGGCGACCCCGGAGATCGTCAGCGCGACGCCGAAGGACGGCGCAGCGCAGGAAGGCATCGCGAAGATCGTCGCCACGGCGCTTGGGCAGCCGGTGACCCTGACCTTCCGCGCAGACCCCGCGCTGATCGCCGGATATGAGCTGCACAGCCCGCATGTCACGCTGCGCAACTCCTGGGCCGCCGATCTGGCCCGGATCGCGGCGTCCCTCGCAGCGTCTGACGCGGCGGTGTCCGATGCCGCATGACCCAGGCTGGCTGCACGACGCCACCGCACGCGTAAGGTCGACGCCCCTTGGTCCGATGGCCGAGCGTCGCGGCCGGGTCGAAGAGATTGCCGACGGTGTGGCGATGATTTCCGGCCTGCCCGATGTGCGGCTGGATGAGCTGTTGCGCTTTGAGGCGGGCCAGTTCGGCTTTGCCCAGGTGCTCGAACCTGACCGGATCGGCTGTGTCCTGCTGGACGCGGCCCATGCCCTGCAAGCCGGCGACGCAGTGCGCGGCACCGGCGATGTGGTGCGCGTGCCGGTCGGACCCGGCCTGCTGGGCCGGATCGTCGATCCGCTGGGCCGACCGCTCGATGGCAAGGGATCGGTCGGCTTCGAGGCGACCCTGCCGGTCGAACGCGAGGCTCCGGGCATCATCGAGCGCGATCTGGTCACCCAGCCCGTCCAGACCGGCGTGCTCGTGGTCGACACCCTCTTCGCGCTGGGACGCGGGCAGCGCGAGTTGATCGTGGGCGATCCGGCGACCGGCAAGACCACGCTCGCCGTCGATACGATCATTGCGCAGAAGGGCAGCGACATGGTCTGCATCTATGTCGCCATCGGGCAGAAGACCTCGGCCGTGCGCCGGGCGGTGGATGCTCTGGAAAAGCAGGCTGCGTTCGACAGGTGCATCGTGGTCGTCGCGGGCGCCGCCACGTCGCCCGGCCTGCAATGGATCGCCCCCTTCGCCGGGATGACCATGGCCGAATACTTCCGCGACAGGGGACAGCACGCGCTGATCGTGATCGACGACCTGAGCAAGCACGCTGCGACGCACCGCGAGATTGCGCTGCTGACCCGGCAGTCGCCGGGGCGCGAGGCCTATCCCGGCGATGTCTTCTATGTCCACGCCCGCCTGCTGGAGCGCGCGGCGAAACTGTCGGCGGCGGGCGGCGGCGGGTCCCTGACCGCGCTGCCGATCGCCCAGACCGAGGCGGGCAACCTGTCGGCCTATATTCCGACCAACCTGATCTCCATCACCGACGGGCAGATCGTGCTGGATGCGACGCTGTTCCAAGAGGGGCAGAAACCTGCCGTCGATGTCGGCGTGTCCGTCAGCCGGGTGGGCGGCAAGACACAGGCCCATGCCCTGCGCGTCGCCGCGAAGTCGCTGCGGTTGGACTATGCCCAGTTTCTGGAGATGGAGGTCTTCACCCGGTTCGGCGGCACGATCGAGCCGCGCACGCAGGCGCAGTTGACGCGCGGACAGCGTCTGCGCGCGGTGTTGCGCCAGTCGCAACACGCCCCGATGCGGCTGGTGGACGAGGTGGCGCTGGTGCTGGCCGTTCAGAAGGGCCTGCTGGACAGCCTGACGCTGCCACAGGTGACCGCCCTGCGCGCAGCGCTGCCGGCGGCGCTGGATAGCTCTGCATCGAAGGCATCGGCCGCGGTGATGGCCTCGGGCAGGTTGGCCGATGAAGATTGCGCGGCGCTGCTGGAGGTTCTGGGAAAACTGGCCTCATCCTTCGGCGGCCCCGATGTCTGAGGCCGATCTCAGCAGCCGGATCGACGGCATCCGGCAGCTCGGCAGCGTCGTGCGTGCCATGACCGGCATCGCCGGCGCGCGCGCCCGAACGGCCCGGGCTCAGATCGCCGCGGTTGAGGGATATGCCGCAACTCTGGCCGATGCGCATGCGCAGGCAACGGCGGGGCTGCGCGAGGCCGAGGCGACGCCCTCCTCCCGTCCCGCGCTGGTGGTGTTCTGCGCAGAACAGGGCTTCGTCGGCGGGTTTTCGGAACGGGTTCTCGACGGCCTTGCCGAAGGCAGCCCGGACGCCGATATCTTCCTGATCGGCAGCAGAGGGGCTGCGATTGCCGCCGGTCGGGGTTTGGCCCCTATCTGGTTGGCGGCGATGCCGTCGCGATCAGCCAGCCTGCCGAGGTTTGCGAACCGGTTGCTGGATGCCGTGTTTGGCGAAGGCAAGCTGCGCGAGGTCAGTGTCGTTCATACGATCTGGAGCCAAGGCCAAGGTCGGGTCCAGCGCCTTGCCCTGTTCCCGCTCACCTCGACCAGCACCCCGATGGCGCCGCATCAGCCTCTCACCAACCTGCCCGCCGCCGACTTGATGGCGAGCCTCGGCCTGGACCTGTTGCATGCCCTTGTGACCCGCGCCGCCCTCCTTGCCTTCGTTGCGGAAAACGAGGCCCGGATGGCCGCCATGTCCGCAGCCACACGCCAGATCGAAGAACAGTTGGCCGGACTTGAAGCCTTGGCGCGACGACTGCGGCAGGAGGCGATCACAGCGGAGATCATTGAGATCGCCGCCGGAGCGATGGCGGCCAGAGGCTAGCGGCTGGGGGTGGAAGCCCGTGCAGTCGCGGCACCTGATCGGGGATGGTGGAGGAGGTGTCGACGTCTCCGTCGCCACGAGATGGCGGAGATATTCTCCGGCGGGATCGGGATGAAGGGCGGGGCGGTCTCCGGGGTCACCACCGGGATCGGCGTCCGGTTCGGCCGGTGGAGGCTCATCCGGCGCTACTTCAGCAGCGGTCCGTCGTGATCCAGATAGGCCACGTCGAAATCGGCCAGCGCCACCAGCCCGGCAAGGTCGTGGATCTCGACCCGACCCTTCTGGAAAGTGACCAGACCCGCCTCGCGGAATTCGCGCAGCACGCGGTTCACATGGACTGCACTCAGCCCCAACGCATCGGCGAGCAGGTATTGCGACAATGGGCAGGCATAGCCTCGCGGCGTCGCCAGCCCCACCAGCGTCAGCCGCGCGCCGAGTTCCAGCAGGAAATGCGCCGTGCGCTCCTGCGCGTTGCGGCGCCCGATGCCGACCAGATGCTCCACCACCATGGCTTCGTCCCGCGAGGCGGCCCAAAGCACCGCCGTGGCGAGGCGGGGCGATTGGGCGAACCCTTCGAACAGGTCGGAGAACTGCACCTCCGAGGCTTCGACACGGGTCACGGGTTCGATGTTGTGATCGGCGGTGCGGAACAGCACCGATCTCAGCCCGAGAAAGTCGCCCGGTATCTGGAAGTCGACGATCTGCCGTCCGCCATCCGGCAAGGTCTTGTAGGAGCAGACCCAGCCGGCGGCGAGGACATAGGCCGAGCGGTTCACCTGCCCCTCATGCACCATGTCGCGGCCCGCGGGAAACGTGCGGCGCCGACCGTGCATCGCGCTCAGGATGTCCAGTTCCGCATCAGACAGCGCCACGAATGCGCCCAGCTTGCGCGCAAAAGCTGTGTCCTTGACCTGCATCGGCGCGCCTCTTCATTGGTCAGATCCCGCAGAACGGAACTTAAATGGTTTAACTCAAAAGAACCGCGGGATGCTGCTGTGGATCAGCTTACCCTTCGCCACATATGCGATACTGCGGGTGTGTTCACTCGCTAGGGCAGTTCCTGCCGTGGCCTGACACCCGGAAGGTCCCCCGATGCCCCTATCACAAGCAGACGTCGCCGGCACGGCCGCACTTGCAATCTGCGAATCTCTGCTGCTGGCGCTGAACGATCGCAACATTCTTCCAGAACGCGAGATAATCGGCATCCTGCAGGATGCCGCCGCCGCCCACACCAACGACCCGGGCAACGATGGCAAGGCGGAGCTGCACGCTGCCGTTGCTACTCTCATCAACAGCATTCTTGCCGGAGGAAACTCGGTCCGCAGACGGTAGCGCAGAAGCCGCCGCAGAACAACGCGGCTTCGGCCCATTAAGTTCATTGAACGGAGTGTTATACCATAACAATTGAGCGGCCCGACTTCAAGCCGGGCCCGCCACACGATGGCTCGGAATGACGGCGGAACAAGTTGCCGTGACTGATCCCCGTTAGCGCCATGCGCGCAGGGGCAGCCTAGGATCGAGAGGGGCGCGGCTGTGCGCCGTTTCATCGGTGGGTTTGATATGTTGAGACTGAAGCTTTCATTCTGGGGCTGGCTTGGCCTGCTGACGCTCCTCTGGCTGATCGCCCTCCTGCGGACGGCGCCCGCATTCGCCCTGCGCCAAGATCTCATCCAATACAGTGGCGCGATGGCGATCGCCTGCATGAGCCTCGGTCTGGTGCTGGCGCTCCGGCCGCGCTGGCCCGAGACTTGGTTCGGCGGGCTGGACAAGATGTACCGGCTGCACAAGTGGCTGGGGATCGCAGCGGCCGGCTTCGCCGTCCTGCACTGGACGGTGACGCAGGCGCCGAAATGGGCAGCCGGGCTCGGTTTGATGCAGCGCCAGCCGCGCGGCGAACATGCGCCTCTGGAAGGGGTCCGGCAGTTTCTGGGGATGCAGCGAGGGCTGGCGGAGGGTCTGGGCGAATGGGCCTTCTATGCGGTCGTCCTGCTGGTGGCGCTGGCGCTCGGGCGCCGGTTTCCCTACCACTGGTTCTACAGGACACACAGGCTGATCGCGCTGGCCTATCTGGTGCTGGTCTATCACGCGGTCATCCTGCTGAACCCCGCCCTCTGGACATCGGTCGTGGCGGTCGTGCTGGCGCCGCTGCTGGCCGGCGGGAGCCTTGCCGCCGTCTGGCTGGTGACACGGCGGTCGGGCCGCAATCGTCAGGTCACCGGCACGATCCTGTCGCTGCGCAGCTATCCCGGCGTGAAGTCGCTGGAGACCGAGATCGGGCTGGGCGCCGGCTGGCCGGGTCACAAGCCGGGGCAGTTTGCCTTCGCCACCTCGGATGCCTCGGAAGGCCCGCATCCCTACACGATCGCCTCCGCGTGGAATGCCACCGATCCGCGCATAGCCTTCATCACCAAGGCCTTGGGCGATCATACCCGCCAGCTGCCCGGCGCGCTGCATGTCGGGCAGAGCGTGACCATCGAGGGCCCCTATGGCCGCTTCACCTTCGATGACGGCATGAAGCGGCAGATCTGGATCGGCGGCGGCATCGGCATCACCCCGTTCATCGCCCGGATGAAGCATCTCGCGCGGATGCCGGATGACCGGGCCGAGCAGATCGACCTGTTCCACACCACGCGTGATTTCGACGCCGTGGCGCTGGCGGCGCTGGCGGCGGATGCCGAAGCGGCCGGGGTGACGCTGCACCTCATGGTCGACGAGCGTGATGGTCTGCTGACCGGCGCGCGCCTGCGCGAGACGGCGCCGGACTGGCGCGAGGCGAGCATCTGGTTCTGCGGGCCGGCGCGGTTCGGCGCCGCGCTGCGCGCCGATCTGGCCGCGAACGGCCATCCGGTCGCCACGCGGTTCCATCAGGAACTGTTTGCGATGCGGTAGCGGCCTGCGCCTGCGCCCAATCCGATGGCCATCCGCGGCGCAGAGGATCCGGCAGCAACCCGCCCTACGCGAAGAGGGTCCGGCGACCCGTTAGGGACTCGCCGGACATGCCTGGCCGAGGGGCAGGTTCTGCCGGTCCGGCCATTTCCTGAAATGCGCGATTGGCGGGATCAACATCATGATGCTCCAGACTTCAAGACTGTCGATGGACCAATGCAAGACCTGCCCCATCGGGGCGAGCGCGATATGCGCCCGTTGCGATTCCGCGGAGATGAGGACGCTGGAGAGCGTGAAATTCTATCGGCGGTTCCAGGCTGGCCAGACGATCGTCTACGCCGGAGACCGGATGGACTTCGTGGCCTCGATCGTGAGCGGCGTCGCCACGTTGAACCTCAATATGGAGGACGGGCGCCGGCAAATGGTGGGACTGCTGCTGCCCGCAGATTTCATAGGCAGGCCCGGACGCACGGTGGCGGCCTTTGACCTCATGGCCACCACCGACATGCTGATGTGCTGCTTTCGCCGAAAACCCTTCGAGGATCTGCTTCTCGCCATGCCGCATCTGAACCAGCGCCTGCTGGAGATGACTCTTGATGAACTCGACGCGGCGCGGGATTGGATGCTGCTTTTGGGCCGCAAGACGGCGCGCGAAAAGGTCGCGACACTCCTGATCATGGTGATGCGCCGGACCACGACGCGCAGCCCAGAGCCTCCGGGGGATCTGCAGGACTTCGAGGTGCCGCTGTCACGGGTGGAAATGGCCGACTTTCTCGGCATGACCGAAGAAACCGTCAGCCGCCAGATGTCTTCGCTCAGGCGGGACGGCGTGATCGGCCTTTCCGGCATTCGCCGGGTGCAGGTCGCCGACCTGCCCCAGCTTGTCGAAGTTGCCGGCGATGACGCTGACGGAGGTCTTGTGGCCTAGGCCGACACGGCCTCGCCAGCTTTCCCGGCGGCGGGATCGCGGCTAGGTCACCGCGATCCCGATGCGATGCGCACCGGGACGGATCGGCACGATCACGGCATTGCCATCGGTCCGCAGCGGACGCCCGTCCAGCAGGCCGCGAGGCTCACCCGTGGCGGTTTCTCCCCGCCTCTCCATGAGGATCTCGAACCGCGCTTCGCCAAGGGCAAGCGCCACCTCCGCCCCTTGCCACGCCGACGGCAGGCAGGGCGACAGGCGCAGACTGTCGCCGCGGCGCTCCACGCCCAGGATCCCCTCGATCCCCGCGCGATACATCCAGCCCGCCGAGCCGGTGTACCACGTCCAGCCGCCCCGCCCCTCATGCGCCGGGGTGGAATAGACGTCGGCGGCGACGACATAGGGCTCGACCTTGTAGCGGCTGGCGTCTTCGGCCGTCAGCGCATGGTTGATCGGATTCAGCAGCGCGAACAACGCCTGCGCGCGGTCGCCGTCTCCCAGCTTGGCATGAGCGAGGATCGCCCACATCGCGGCATGGCTGTATTGCCCGCCATTCTCGCGTAGGCCGGGCGGATAGCCCTTGATGTAGCCGGGATCGAGCGGCGTCTGGTCGAACGGCGGGGTGAAGAGCAAGGCAAGGCCCGGATCCCGCCGGATCAGATGCGCGTCAAGCGACGCCATCGCCCGCGTTGCGCGGTCAGGATCGGCGGCTCCCGACAGCACGGCCCAGGATTGCGCGATGCTGTCGATGCGGCACTCTTCCGAACTGGCGGAGCCGAGCAGGCAGCCATCGTCGAACGTCCCCCGCCGATACCATTCGCCGTCCCATCCCTCGGTCTCGATGGCGATCCGCAGCCCTGCCGCATGCGCGCGCCATCTGGCCGCCCGGTCGGGGTCGCGGCTCTCGGCCAGCGGGGCCATCATGTCCAGCGTGGCGATCAGCAGCCAGCCGAGCCACACACTCGTCCCGGCGCCACCTTCGCCCACCCGGTTCATGCCGTCGTTCCAGTCCCCGGTGCCGATCAGCGGCATGCCATTGGCTCCGGTCAGCACGGTGGCCTGATCGAGGCCCCGCGCGCAATGCTCGAACAGGCTGGCGCTCTGCCCGGACTGCTGCGGCAGAAAGAACGCGTCATGCACGCCGGGGGGCAGCTGCGGCCCCTCCAGAAACGGGATTTGCTCGTCAAGCACCGCGGCATCGCCGCTGACCTCGACATAGCGCGCCACACCATAGCC
This sequence comes from Cereibacter changlensis JA139, assembly GCF_003034985.1. Taxonomy (GTDB): domain Bacteria; phylum Pseudomonadota; class Alphaproteobacteria; order Rhodobacterales; family Rhodobacteraceae; genus Cereibacter; species Cereibacter changlensis. The sequence continues at coordinate 23,648 of NZ_PZKG01000021.1, read as the reverse complement.
GAGCCAGACCCGATCGTCCGAGATCCGGGTCCGCACTCCCTGCCCGGAATGCGGCAGCCACCAGTGCTGCACGTCCCCTTCGGGAAACTGCCGCGCAGCAGCCCGCAGAAGGTGGTCGCGGGTCATCTCGGGGCGCGAGAAGGTCAGCGCCATGCCATCCTGCAGCTGGTCGCGGAAGCCATAGGCGCCGCTGGCCTGATAGAAGCCGGCCCGCGCCCAGATCCGGCAGGCCAGCGTCTGATACATGAGCCAGCCGTTCAGCAGGATGTCCATCGCCCGGTCGGGCGTCTTCACCTGAACCGCGGTCAGCAGCCCGGTCCAGTGCCCGGTGACCTGGTTCAGCACCGCTTCCGGATCGAGCCTGCGGTAGCGCGCGATCAGGGCGCGGGCCGTTGCCATATCGGCGGCCTGGCCCAGCAGCATCACCACTTCGGCGCTCTCGCCGGGCGCAAGGCGAAGCTCGCGTTGCAGCGCGGCGCAGGGGTCGAGCCCCGCGCCGACCCGCCCCGAGAGCGGATGCGCCAGCCCGGCAGGCGCCGCCATGCTGCCGTTCGGCCCGAGGAACGAGGTCCGGTCCCCCGTCCAGCCCGCGACGCCCACACCCATGTCGGCAAAGGCCACCCGGCCGGGAAAGGCCGAACTCCAGGGGTTGCTGGCAAACAGGCTGCCGCCCTCGGCTTGCGTCACCAGATAGGCGGCGGTTGCGCTGCGCGCGGCGCCCAACACCCATTCGGCATAGGCCGTGACCGACAGCCGCCGGGTGCGAGCCGAGCAGTTGGTCAGCCTCAGCCGGGTAATTTTCACCGGATCATCCATCGGCACGAACTGCACCATCTCGGCCTCAATGCCGTTCGCCTGATGCGCGAAACGGCTGTAGCCGAAGCCGTGGCTTGCGATATAGGTCCCGGCGCTGCGGATCGGCAGGGCGGTCGGCGTCCAGACCACGCCGCTGTCCAGATCGCGCAGATAGACCGCCTCGCCTGCCGGATCGCAGACCGGGTCGTTGCTCCACGGCGTCAGCTGGTTCTCGCGGCTGTTCTCGGCCCAAGTGTGGCCGCTGCCCTCGGCCGAAACCTGAAAGCCGAAGGCGGGGTTGGCGATGACGTTCAGCCAAGGCGCAGGCGTCGTCGCCCCGTCGCGCAAAACGGTGACATATTCGCGCCCATCCTCGCCGAACCCCCCGGTCCCGTTGAAGAACTCCAGCCCATCGGCAAACGGCCCCGGATCGGCCATCGAGGGCGGGGCCACGACAGCCGGCAGCGGCAGTGAGACCTGCGGGAGCGCCTCGATCTGCTGGCCGATACTGCCCCGGCGGGCCACGAGCACGACCCGCGCGACCGACAGCAGCAATGCCCGCGCCTCTGTCGTGATCCTGTCGGCGCGCAGGCCATGCACTGCGCCCTGCCCGATCCCGGCATCGGTGCGGGGCCGCGATTGCGAAGACCGCACCGCCGTCTCGATCGCGATCTGCAGATCCTGCACATAGCTCGCCGCGCGGTCGTTCAGGATCACCAGGTCCACCGACAGCTGCCGCGCCCGCCAATATTCATGCGCGGCCAGCAGCTGCCGCACCTGATCCATATCCTCGATATCCTCGATCTGCAGCACCACAATGGGCAGGTCGCCCGAGATGCCATGCTGCCAGAGCCCCGACTGCGGCCCGGCCCCCGCGGCGATCCGGCTGCGCGACACCCGCAGACGCCCATCGCCGCGCAGGATGAACCCGGCCAGCCGCTGGAAATCCGCGGCCTCGGCGCTGGTCACGTCTAGGTGGCGCAACTGCACCTGCGCCTTGGTCCAGGCCAGCGTCACGGCGCGCTCGAAGGCCGAGGCGTCACGATGGTGGTCGACAAGGTCCAGCAGCTTGTCGGAGCTGTCGGCGAGCATGGTCCAGAACGTCACCCGCGCCACGCCGCCCGCCGGCACCAGCACCCGACGGCGCAGCGCAAAGATCGGGTCCAGCACCGTGCCGATGGCGCCCGACAGCGGCGCCGCGCTCATCGCGGCATCGCCCGGCGTGCGGCCGCGACCGATGAAACGGGCGCGGTCGGTCTCGATCTGGAGCGGCGCCGTCTCGATGCCCTCGACGACCGCGATATGGGCTGCCCAGATCTCGGGCTCGTCAGGCGACCGGCGGCGACGGGTGGCGATGATGACACCCAGCTCCGGCAGATGGTCGGTGACAACGAACAGCTTGGAGAATGCCGGATGCGCGAGATCCGAGTCGGCGGGCGCCAGCACCAGTTCGGCATAGGACGTCAGGTCGATCTCGCGCGGTTGCCGTCCGCTATTGCTCAATGTCACCCGCCGGGCCTCGGCGTCGTCCTCGGCCGAAACCACCACCTCCGTCGTGGTGGTCAGCGACCCCTCACGATGCGTGAACGTGGCCTGATGCTCGCTGAACACCGCGCTGCTGGCCCCCTGCCCCTGGACCGGCATGGCCCCGGCAGACCAGAGCCCGCCCCGGGCGACGTCGCGGGCGTAGATGAACGAACCCAAGGCGTCGCGGGTGGCGTCGGCCCGCCAGCGCGTGACGGCCAGACCGCGCCACTGGCTCTGCCCCGCCCCGGTCGGCGTCAGCATCACGCCATAGCTGCCGTTCGACAGCAGATGCGCCGTCGGCGGCTCCGCCCCGGCGAGGTCGAAGCGGCGGACCGTCGGTGTGACGATGTTCTCCTCGGCGGCGACCAGCACCTCCTCGGCGCGCGGTGCGGCCACGTTCACATCGCGTGGCACCCGTTCCTGCAACAGCAGATCCACAGCCTGAACCAGCGGTTCGGCGTGGAACCGGTTGCGCAACAGGCCGTCCTGCACCACATTGGAGATGGCGGTGATCGTCATGCCCTGATGATGCGCCATGAAGCTGCGCACGATGGCGGCCGTCTCGCCTTCGCGCAGGCGGCTGGCGGTGAAGTCCACCGCCTCGTAGAAGCCGAAGCGCCCCTCGGCTCCGAGGGTGCGCAGCGCCTCGTAGTTGCGCACCGCCGCCGCCGGATCGACCATCGCCGCCAGCCCGGTGGCGTAGGGGGCGATCACCCGGTTCTCGCTGAGCCCGCGTTTCAACCCGAGCCCCGGCACCCCGAAATTGGAATACTGATAGGTCATCTCCAGGTCGCGGGCATTGTAGGACGATTCCGAGACGCCCCACGGGATGCCCGATTGCCGCCCATGATCCCGCTGCCGCGCCACGATCAGCCGGTTGGTCTGCTCCAGCAGCGACCCCTGCGGCGCGCGCATCACCAGCGAGGGCATCAGATATTCGAACATGCTGCCCGACCAGGAAATCAGCGCCGAGCCGGCATGCACCGGCATTGCGCCGCGCCCCAGCCTGAACCAGTGCCGCGTCTCGACATCGCCCTTGGCGATGGCGAACAGGCTGGCGAGCCGCGCTTCCGAGGCGAGCAGGTCGTAGCAGTTCAGGTCCAGACTGTTGCTCTCGGTGGAAAAGCCGATCGACAGCAGCTTCTTGTCCGGATCGAGCAGGAAGGCGAAATCCATCGCCAGCGCCATGTCGCGGGCGATCCGTCCGACCGCCCGCAAGCGATCGGTATAGTCCACTCCGGCGTCTGCGCGGTGCTCCGCCAGCCGGTCGCGCAGCGCGGTCATCCAGACCCCCACGTCCGTTTCCGCGTCGAAGGGCGGGGCCAGGGCTTCCTCCGCCAGCCCCGGCAGGGCCTCCGTCGCCGCCTGCCGCATCCGCTCCAGCAGATCGGCCAGCACCGTGTCGCCCTCTCCGCCCGCCACGCGCAGCAGCGCCAGCACATCGTCCAGCCCCGCGCGCAGGCATTCCGGCGTCACCGGCGCCTGCCAGTCGCGGCACGACCGCGACACGGCCAGCAGATGACCGGCAAGGTTGCCGCTGTCGACCGACGAGACATAGGCCGGCGGCAGCACCCGCAGGTCGGTGGTGTCGTACCAGTTGTAGAAATGCCCGCGATGCCGCTGCATCCGCTGCATGGTGGCCAGCGTGTCCTCCAACCGGCGCAGCGCCGCCCCCTGCCCTATCCAGCCCATGTCGCGGGCGGCGACCGTCGACAGCAGATAGAGGCCGATGTTGGTGGGCGAGGTCCGGTGCGCGACGACCGGCAGCGGCGTCTCCTGATAATTGTCGGGCGGCAGATGGTTGCCCGCCCCGGTCACGAAGACCTCGAAATAGCGCCAGGTCCGCCGGGCGATCAGCCGCAGGGCCATCGCGTCCTGCGGCGTCACCCGCGCGCGCGACACGGTTCCGGGCCGGCTGATCCGCTCGGCCAGCGCAGGGGCCGCCAGCCAGAGCAGCGCGAAGGGCAGCGCAAGCGGCAGGACCGCCGGGTTCATTAGCGCGGGGGCGGCGACGAGAAGGCCAAGCGCCACCCCGCCCGCCATGACGCGGTAGCTGCCCGCGACCCCCGGCCGCGTCCGGCCCGCCGACTGCGCCGCCGTCACCCATTCCAGCAGTCGCCGCTTGCTGACCGCCAGTCGCCACACCGTCCGCCCGATGGCGTCGAGCATCCGCCAGCCGGTGTCGGGCAGGAACGCGATCTCCAGCCCGATCTGGCGCAGCGCCGCCGAGGCATCCAGCGCCAGCGCCGCGAAATGGCTGCGCGAGGTGATCCCCGCGCGACCCGGGAGAATGGCGAATGGCAGGGACAGCACACGCCCCAGCGTCAGGAACACCAGCACCACCCCCGTCGCCATCGCCGCCTGCGGCAAGGGCAACAGCCAAGCCACGGCGATGGCCGCTGCGGCAGACGGCGCCACCACCGAGCGGCGCAGGTTGTCCGCGATCTTCCAACGCCCCAGCGGGGTCAGCGCATGCCGCCGCCCCCCGAAAACCCAGGGCCAGAGCTGCCAGTCGCCCCGCACCCAGCGGTGCTGCCGCCGCGCCGCCACGTCGTAGCGCCCCGGAAAATCCTCGATGACCTCCACATCGGACACCAGCGCCGCCCGCGCGAAGATACCCTCGTAAAGGTCATGGCTCAGCATGGCATTCTCCGGCACGCGCCCATGCAGCGCCGCCGCGAAGGCATCGACGTCGTAGATGCCCTTCCCGGTGAACGACCCCTCGCCGAACAGATCCTGATAGACGTCGGACACGGCGGAGGCATAGGGCTCGATGCCACCGGGGCTGGAACTGATGCGCTGGAACGGGGACCCCTCATGGCCGACCGGCAGCGCGGCGGTGACGCGGGGTTGCAGGACGCCGTAGCCTTCGGTCACCCGTTGCCGCTCCGGGTCCAGATGCGGCCGGTTCAGCGGATGCGCCAGCTTGCCGATCAGCCGGCTCACCGTGTCGCGCGGCAGCCGCGTGTCCGCATCCAGGGTCAGGACGAACTGCACGTCCTGCGGCACGGTCGCCGGCAGAAAGCTGGTGTCATCGGCCCCCCGAAGCAGCCGGTTCAGCTCGTCCAGCTTGCCGCGCTTGCGCTCCCAGCCCATCCAGCAGCCCTCGGAGGCGTTCCAGCACCGGCGGCGGTGCAGAAGCAGGAACCGGTCTCCATGGGACGAAGGGTACAGCGCATTCAGCCGGGCGATGCCGGCCCCCGCCGCCGAGATCAGCGCCGCATCGGCCGGCGTCGTCTCGGTCGCCGCATCCGGACCGTCCGACAGAAGCGCGTAATGCACCGCCCCGCCGACGCTGGACAGGTGATGCACCTCCAGCCGCTCCAGATGTTCGGCCAGATCCTGCGGCCCGGTCAGCAGCACCGGCACCGCAACCAGCGTCCGCAGCCGCTCCGGCACCCCCAAGGCGAGATCGAGGCCCGGCAGCGGCGCAGGGGCCACTCCGCGTGTCACGACAAGATTGACCAGCGCCGTCGCGGCGTCGGTCGCCGGCAGCAGCGCCAGCAGACCCAAGGGTACGAGCGCCACCGCATGCAGGCCCAGCACCGCCAGCGCCCAGCCCGACGCGGCCAGCAGCGCCGCCGAGGTCAGCCCGATGGCGGCGCCGTAGCCGCCCAGCCCCACCCGTCCGATCTGTCGAAGCGTCCTGCTCCGCCACGGGGCGCGATAGCCGATCCGCGCCTCCAGCGCCGCCCGCCCCGCGCCGACCAGCGCATGGCCCGGATCGCGCATCCGCGCAGTCAGCCCCTCCGCCGCCTGGTCCAGCGCCGCGCGTGTCACCTCCAGCTCGCTGGCAGAAGACCCGCGCGCCAGCGTCTCGATGGCCGCTCGGTAGGAGTCGCGCGTCGCGAAATCCATCGCCGCGAACTCCGACTCCGCGCCGAGCCGGGCGTCGACCCGGCTTATCTCCTCGAAGAAGACCGCCCAGTCGAGTTCGGACAGGGTGCGCATGCTGGTGACGAGATTGCGCATCGTCACGTTCGACGCGCCCTGCCGCGCCTGCGCCCGGTCCACCACATCGTCCAGCCCGGTGCCTTGCCGGGCCAGGCGCGTCTCCAGCCAGCCCAGCAGCGGGGTCTCGGTCGGATCGCTGCCGCGCAGCCGCTTGCCGATCTGCGCGGCGAAGATCTCGGGCAGATCGCCCGAGCAGAGCCCGCTCACCTCCGCGGGCAGCAGCGATCCCGCTGCCGCGTCGACCAGCCTGTCGGCATCCAGCCGCAGCCGATGCGCCTCGTTGATCTGGACCGCGAGCCGCCGCATGTTTTCGATCAACACGATGCGCAGCGTGATGGCCACCGCCCACAGCTCGCCGATCGTCAGCGGCTGGACCGTCTGATAGGCTTGGACAAAGCGGCCGAGAACCGGACCCGACACCAGACTGTCGGTATGCGCGACATAGGCCCAGGCCAGTTCCAGCACGCGCGGATAGCCGGCGAAGGGCCCGACGGCCAGTTTCGGCAGCTGCCGATAGTAGCCCGGCGGCAGGTCCGACGCGATCTGCGCCAACTGCTTTTCCACGAGGTGATAGTTGTCCAGCAGCCACTGCGCGGCGGGCGGCACCGCCTGCTGCTTCAGCAGCGCGGTCCCGTTGAAGCGATAGGCCGCCAGCAGGACCGAGGCATTGTCCTTCAGCCGCCGGTTCAGCGGCAGCACGCGAGGAGGCCGTCCGCCAACGGACTGCACCCGCGCCAGACTTCTCGCATGGTCCTCCAGCCGCTCGAGTCCGAACAACTCGCCGCGGATCGGCGTCTCGTCGAGCCAGGGCGTCCCGGGCGCAGACCTTGCGTCGAACTGCCAGAGCAAACAGTCTCGCAGCACGTGTCGAAGCGGCTCGCGTCCTGCTGGCGTCCGTCTCACTCGGCGGGCAATACAGCGGAAGGGGTCGCGGCTGGTTCAGCGGGACCGGTCGTCACAGCATCGACCAAGCCCAAAAACCCCATGCTCGGCGATAGATTGGCGGGCTGCGAATGTAGTCTACGCGCCATCTCTCGCCATTTCTGTTCGATCTCGTCCCAGTTCATGGCAAAATCCTCTCATCATTTTTGGGCAGGTCTGACTTCGACCACCTGCCTCGGCTTGGTTCTCCCCAAAGCTGGCAGCCCGTCAGATCGGCATGCAAAGCACAGCTCGAGCGCGATGCTACCGCATTGCCTGGCCGGGACTGCTAACCTGCGTCAGTGGCCGATGTGCCAGTGCCTTTGCTTCGCAGTCGTCCACGAAGGCGGTCTTGCACCCAAGCTGAAACGGAACAAGGCAGCTTGAGCGAGAGGCGTAGAGGCTATTGAAGCCGCTGGCAGTCCTGATCTGCATCAAGGCGCTGTTCATCAGCTCATGCGCAACTGCGCAAAAGCTGAGGAATTCCCATGATACTCACCGCTCTGTCCGCGCTGGCCGAGCCCACCCGACTTGCCGCGATGCGGATCCTTCAGGATGGGGACGAGCATTGCGTCTGCGATCTGATGCGGCGCCTTGAGGCGACGCAGAGCCGGATGTCGCGGCACATGCAGGTGCTGAAGCACGCCGGACTGGTTGTGGACCGGCGGGATGCGCAATGGGTGCGCTACCGGATCCGACCCGACCTGCCGCCGCCTCTGCGGGCGCTTCTGGCGGCAGCGCTGGTCGACGAGGTGATGGCGTGAACGTCTTCGCCTGGATGAATGACCAGCTTCTGCGGATGCAGTGGCTTTCCGAGCTGGTGACCTCGAGGGTGCAGGCGGTGGGGCTGGACCCGGCGTCGCGCATCGGCGGATCGGTGCAGTTCTTCGTCTATGACGTCATCAAGATCTTCATCCTGCTCTCCGTCCTGATCTTCGCCATCTCCTACGTCCAGAGTTATTTCCCGCCCGAGCGCACCCGCCGCATTCTGGGTGGTCGGTCGGGCATCGGCGCGAACATCCTCGGGGCGCTGCTGGGCACGATCACACCGTTCTGCTCTTGCTCCTCCATCCCGCTGTTCATCGGCTTTACCGCCGCTGGTCTGCCGCTGGGGGTGACGTTCTCGTTCCTGATCTCGTCCCCGCTGGTGGACATGGCCTCGGTCATCCTGCTTGCCTCGATCTTCAGCTGGCCGATTGCGCTTGCCTATGTCGGCGTCGGGCTGCTGGTCGCGGTCATCGGCGGCACGATCATCGGCAAGCTGGGGATGGAGGATCAGGTCGCCGGCTTTGTGCGCAATGTTCCGGTCACGGATGCGGAGGAAACCTTGACCCGGGCCGAACGTGTGGTCTTCGCCCGTGATCAGGTGATGGAGATCGTGCGCAAGGTCTGGCCCTATGTGCTGATCGGGGTCGGTATCGGCGCGGCGATCCACAACTGGGTGCCAGCCGAAACCATCGGGGCGCTGCTCGGGCAGGACAAGTGGTGGGCGGTCCCGGTCGCCACGCTGGTGGGCATCCCGATGTATGCCGATATCTTCGGCACGCTCCCCATTGCCGAGGCGCTGGTGGGCAAGGGGGTGGGGCTTGGCACCGTGCTGGCCTTCATGATGGCGGTGACCGCGCTGTCGCTGCCTTCGCTGATCCTGCTCAAACGCGTGGTCAAGCTGCCGCTGCTGGCCACCTTCACCGGCGTCGTGACGGTGGGCATCCTGATCATCGGCTTCGCCTTCAATGCCCTCACCACCTGGTTCATCTGAAAGGATACATCATGATCATCAAGATCCTCGGCTCGGGCTGCAAGAAATGCGTCACACTTGGCGCGAATGCCAAAGCAGCTGCGGAAGCGGCAGGCAAGGAGGCCGAGATCATCAAGGTCACCGATTTCGCCGAAATCGCTGCCTATGGCGTGATATCCACGCCGGGCCTTGTCGTGGATGAAAAGGTGCTGTCAGCGGGTAAGGTGCTGAGCGCAGATGAGATCGGCCGTCTGCTGTGACCGAATACCGGGTCCACGCCCGTCGCATCGACAGCCACGGCAGTCTGGCGGTGGCGAAGGATGCAGAGGTTGTGCTGGACACCGACCTGGCGGGGCGTCGCGATGCGATGAACCCGGTGGAACTGCTGTTGTCCGCCCTTGCCGCCTGCATGCTGAAAGGCATCGAGCGGGTGACGCCAATGCTGGCCTTTCAGATCGAGGGCGCAGAGGTTGCGTTGGAGGCGATCCGGCAGGACGCACCGCCAAAGCTGACGCTGATCCGCTACCAAATCACCGTGGACAGCGCCGAGACGGACCAGCGACTGGACCTCCTGCATCGCAACATCCTGAAATACGGCACGATCTCGAACACGCTGTCTGGCGCGGTGCCGCTGGAAGGGGCCCTGACCCGAAAGGTCTGACGAGATGCCCCATGACCACGACCACCACCCGCCAGCCGACCTCGGCCCCGCGGGGGCGGGACAGGTCTTGCCGGATGGCGCGTCGATGCTACGGGTCGCTTCCACGGATGGTATCAACACCCTGAAGGCCCATATGCGCAGGGCGATCTCCCGCCCGTGGGACGAGATGCTCTGCGTGGAAGGTCCGTCTTGATGGCGCAAGTTCTGTGGCGGGCTAGTTGAGCCGCCTGCCCGACCAGGAGTCTTCTGACTTCAAGGCATTCACAAGCATAAGCAAAGTGATCCTGTCTTCGTCAGACAACTCCACCGAAAGCTCGCCGGTCACTTCCTCGAAGTCGCCACATTCGCCAGATGCGAGTTCCTCTGCGGTCAGTGATTTGACATGGTCGAGTATCTTCCGAAAGACAGCTTTGCCAGCTGGAGATAGATCAGCGTAGTGCTCCATCACCAGGCGCGGGACCTGGGTGGCGTGTTTTCCGAAGTCGTCATTCATGATGCTGATCCCGTGAGATTTCCGAGCAAAATTGGTTATCCCCTCACGAGATGACGGGCAATCGTGGTTCAGGCGATTGGCATGGTGGCGCCCGTGCGTCGAATGGACACGCGCCGCCGACATCGCGGAGGTGGCTAGAGTGGCTCATGACGCCACAAGATCGAACTTCGCCTCCGCAGGGCGGGCGGCCGGGACAAGCGGGTGTGCCGCACTCAGAATGGACGACTTGGCTTGGACCCGGCCATCTCCACGCGTCGCTCGACGGCGCGGTTGAACTCCGATTTGAGCCGGACGGGCTGCGCTGCAGCATCAGACTGCCCCTTCCGAACGCGCTTTCCGAAAACGGGGATGCCGCCACCTTTCTCCCGAGCCCGACCTGATTTCGGTCCGAAGACCCACTCATCCCAGGGCGAAGGCGCGACCGTCCGGTCGCTTTCGACCCTCTGTTGGGCGTCGGCCCGAGTTGCCGTAAGCGCACCAAGTTGGCCATCTTCCGTGGTATGCGCTCGCATCTTACGGCAGATTGGCGCGCTTCATCTTGTTCAGGCCTCCACAAGCAAGCGGAAGGTAAGCCCGTCCGGCGAGGAGTCGTAGCTGATCGCCCCCCCGACCTGCCTGGCCAAGGCGCGGACCAGTTGCACTCCTACCCCCCCAGCAAGCGGATCCGAACCGGCCCCGGCCGTCACGTCTGGCAGCCCGTTGCCATTGTCCTCGACCGAAATCAGCAGCCCGCCGTCGTCAGGCATCTTCCGACAGCTCACCTTGACCATTCCCACCAAGCCAGCACGGTGACCATACTTCAGCGCATTGGTGACCATCTCGCTGACGATTTGCGAGACCGGCAGCACCTTGTGCACCGGCAGAAGGCAATCCGGATCCCCGTCATAGCTGATCAGCGCCTTGCAGGCTGGTCCGGCCCGAAACGCGTCACAGATACTGGAGAGCTGTGCGCCAATGTCGCCGGAGTGCAACCGGCTCCGCGCGGTCAGCATGCGGTGCAGCTCCGCGACCGCGGCGATCTGGGCGCCGATGCTCTCGACCAGCCGCAGCGTGGTGATCTTTTCCGGCGCATCCGGCATAGCGGACAGCTCGCCGACCTTCAGCCGGACATATCCGGACAGCATGGCCATATGATTGGCGATACGATGATCCGCCTCCGTCGCGTCGACGTTTTCGAGGAGTTCATGCGTGGCGGCGTCCATGAAGAGGTTCCCATTACGAGCATTGGAAAAGCGGATATAGCGGGCCATTCGTCACGAATCGCAAGCTGGATTATCGTCGAATATACAGTCGGTTAGGCCATGTCGCGCACATTTTTGGGGCACATGCTGGCGATGGGGCATTTCGCCACGGCTGACGAGGATTGGCACGTTGTCGCCGACGCCCCGTGTAGCGCGTCAACCAGCATGTCCGTCGCATGCTGGTTGACGCGCAACAATGAACATCCTGCCGTCCGGGGCCCCAGCAGCCCAGAAAGGAAGGCCCACAACCACAGCTTGTGGCGATCGCTCCTTAGCGCTGGAGGATCCGGCGACCTGGCAGTACAATCGATTTCGTCGGGCTCTTCCTGCTCGCTGACTTTCTGTCGTCCTTCAGGATCTGCGACAGCGGCCGAGGACCCCGAATGGCACATGGCATGGCCCGGCTGCTGGGGCCCAGGCGAGGTATCGGCACATGTGGCGCATCTACACCAGCATCGCAGTCGAGCACGAGTTTCGACAAGTCGCCTTCGCAGTGGCTCTTGGATTTCTGGGCAGTATTACGACCGGCATCCTCCTGCAACGCGGTATCGCGTCGCGCCGCACTTCCTGGTTGGTGATGGCGGGAGTCATCTGTGGCGTTTCGATCTGGAGCGCTCACTTTACAGCCATGCTGGGCTTCATGCCCGTGCTGAACATCCAGGTCGATCTCCCCAGCGCCGTCAATGCCCTCGCAGCCAGTATCCTGCTTTCGACGACCGGATGGCTTGTGGCCTTTGCGGGAGCGCGCAGTTACGGATTGATCGGCGGGTGCATCGCGGGAGCTGGAATCGCCGCCGCACACTTCCTGGACATGTCCGCCTTGCGGTTTGGCGGCGACTTCCTGCATGACACCCCCCTCATTCTGTTGGCGCTTGCTCTAGGCGTCGGGCTCAGCGGCCTGGCGGGTTGGTTCATGCAGCGTAGCCCGGTGTCACCACTTGCGCTGCCGACGGCGGCGGCACTGGCGTTAGCCATCCTCGGACTTCATTTCGTGGCGATGGCGGCGCTGACCGTCGTGCCGTCCGGCGTTGTCATCTCTGAGGGCACGACGCTGGAACCGGACAGCCTGACCAGCATCATTCTTCTGGCTGCGACATTGATCATCGGCTCGGGTCTCGGCGTGGTCTATCGCAACGACCGGGTGGCCCAAGCCACAGCGGCGGACCGGGCGCAGCTTGCCGAGGCTATCGATGCCTTGCGTCGAAGCGAGGATCATCACCGGGCGTCGATCGAACTGAATCCACAAATTCCCTGGCTTGGCGATGGCGCCGGCTCCATCATCGAAATCGCCCCTAGGTGGGGCGAGCTGGTGGGTCTCCCGAATGAGGCGGGCTTGGGGGATGGCTGGCGATCCGTCGTTCATCCGGATGATCTTCCCGGCGTGCTCGCCATGTGGACCGAGACCATTGCCGCAGGCGCATCCGCAACCGCGGATGGCCGCTACCGCATCCGGCAGGCGGACGGCGCCTATCGTTGGTTTCGGGCAAGGGCGCGTCCGCGCTGTGGTCAGGATGGGAACATCATCGCCTGGTATGGCGTGCTGGATGACATCGACGATCAGGTCAAGGCAGAGCTGGCGCTGCGCGAAAGCGAGGAACGCTACCGGCTCGCATCCGGCGCTTCCAATGACATCATCTGGGACTGGAGCGCGGCCACCAATCGGATCGAGTGGAGCGGCGCTCTGGAGACGGTTTTCGGCAGCGAGCGGACTGGACTTTCCACCTCATGGGACTGGTGGTGCGACCGCATACACCCGGATGACCGCCGGCGCGTCGTGCAAGGGATCAAGAGAGCCATGAAGGGGACCGCGAACCCATGGATCGCCGAATACCGGTTCCGGATGCCCAACGGCGGCTACCTTCACGCCTTCTCCCGTGCGCAGCTTGTCAGAGATGAGGAAGGATGGGTAACGCGGGCTGTCGGTTCGATGGTTGACGTCACCGAGCGTAAGGCGATTGAGGAAAACCTGCGGTGGGGCGCGCTTCACGACCCGCTGACCTTGCTGCCGAACCGGCTCCTCTATGTTGAACGGCTGGACGAGGCGATAGCCCGCGCAGGAGATACAGGGCAGCTTGTCGGCTTGATCCTGATCGATCTCACCAAGTTCAAGATCCTCAATGACAGTTTGGGCCACGCAGCGGGAGATGCCGTCCTGCGGGAAGTGGCCCGCAGGCTGCGCTCCTGTGTCGGACCCGAGGAGACGGTGGCGCGCCTGGGAGGGGACGAATTTGCCGTTGTGCTGCCGGAACTGCATGCTGAAGGCGCCCTGCTGGAGGCTGGCCACCGGATATTATCGAGCTTTCTGGATCCAGTGGATATCGAGGAACAGAAGGTGCATATCAGCCTCGGCATCGGCACGGCGCTCTGGCCCAGGGACGCCTTACGCCCGCAGGATCTCCGAAAAAGCGCTGACCTTGCCCTCTATGCCGCCAAAGCCGACCATCCCGGCAGCATCCGCGGCTTTGAACCGGCCCTGCTGCTTGCCATGGAACAGCGTCTGGCGATGTTGGAAAAGGCACGCAGCGCTTTGGCGGACCGTCGGATCCAGCCCTTCTACCAACCAAAGATCAACCTTCGGACAGGCCGGCGCGTTGGTGTCGAGGCATTGCTGAGGTGGACGGATGCGCAAGGCCAGGTGCAGCTTCCCGCCGAAATCGCCGCAGCATTGGACGATGCCGAGCTCGCGCCGAAGATCACCTCGCGCATGCTCGACCGCATACTGCTTGACTGCCAATACTGGCAAAGTCGAGGCGTGACGGTCGGCAAGGTGGCCTTCAACGTGAGCGGCTCGGACTTTGCTCGGGGGGACTTCGCCGAACGTTTTCTCACCCGATTGGCGGAGGTTGGGCTTCCGCCATCCGGGTTCGAGGTCGAAATCACCGAGTCCGTCTTCCTGGGACAGCTGGCCGGCAGGGTAGGCGCCGCTCTCGTGACCCTGCGCGAGGCAGGCGTGACGGTGGCCCTGGACGACTTCGGCACCGGCTATGCCTCCCTCACACATATCCACGAGTTCCCGGTAGATGTCCTGAAGATCGACCGATCGTTTGTCTCCAGCCTGCCTCAGGCGGACACAGCGAGCGCCGTGATCGTGGAGGCCGTTCTGCAGATGGCTCGCGGGCTGGGCATCACCACGGTGGCCGAGGGTATCGAAACCAGGGAGCAGGAGAGCTATCTGCGGGCGAGAGGATGTGATCTGGGGCAAGGCTATCTCTATGGTCGAGCTGTCGCGCCAAAGGATGCCGAGGCGGAGGGATGGCCGCAGGCCGGGGTTGTGGTGGTGGATCTGAAGGAGCAGGTCGGAAGCCGCGGCATAGCGGATTGATGGGGCCGCGCCTCAAGGGCGGTGCTATCCTCGGTGTCGTCTGGCTTCCGCTGTTCGGGCTGTCGCCCAAGCGACGGCGCCTTTGAGCTTCAGGCGCGTCGATCCCGCCATGGCGCAACCGCCGGGCGTTCGTGGACATGGCATTCTTACTTACAATTCAATAAGATGCACCTCTTGTGACAGTTAGATCCCTATTATGATCACAACCGGTCAGTCCCGCCCCGATCAGTTTCACCCCCGATAAGTAGCGCTTATCGCGTCTGCACCTCAGCGGCCGCCGCGCACGGCTGGCTTGACGCCCCCCAATCGGGCGGGCCCGCGTCCCGACCCGGGATCAGGCCCCCCTGCCCCGGCCGCGGGCAAAGAATCCGCCGGCTGCTGCGCCGCAGCCATGAAGAGCGGGCTTCGGGCGGGCGGGCGGGCGCGGCCGGAGCTGGCCCCGGCGCCGGAGCAGATCGGCAGGGGCGATGCGCTGGTGGTCGCGCCCATCGACCGCATTGCTCGGTCGCTGCCGCATCTCCTCGAGGCTGTCGAGCGGCTTGAGGCCAAATGCACGGTCATCCCGTCGTTGCAGGCTCTGGGTGCGCGACCGAGTTCGCGCGCGCCCTGATCCGGGAAAGGACGAAAGCCGAGCTCGCCAGCGCTCCCGCCAAAGGCCGGGTCGGCGGGAACCCGGGCCAGCGCGCCCGCGATCCGGCGGCGCGGCGTAAGGCGCGGCTGGCGCGGCAGGACCGCTACATGGAGTGCCTGAACGAGATGGCGCAGGACTGCGTGGCCCATGTGAGCCGCCTGCGGCCCGACATGGCCTGGGAAGACGTGGTGCGCATTGTCAACGGCCCCCTGCCCCGCGAGCGTGAGTGGACACAGAGTCGACTGCCGCGCGCCATGAATGCCTATGTTCGCGACGGCTTCCTGCCCGAGAACGTGCTGGGCCGAGCCGGTAGGCGCGAGACCGACGACCGCCTGCCCGTCATTGCGTCGCCATCAGCACCCTTTAGGCCGTCGGCAACCGGCTGGAGGCTGTGCGCGGAGCACATCCCCCAGCCGGACGAACTGACAGTTGTCACCAGATGCTGTTGGAACGGGCCGAGGGGCCGGACTTGACTGGCTTAGAATAACCTTGGAAATCATCCACGCTATGGAGTAATTGCAAGGTATGTACCAACGCCGAACCAGTCAGACCGTGCTATCCGCTCTTGAAAGCCAAGCGGCTGCTGTCCTTTTGGGGCCACGGCAGGTTGGCAAGACCACCCTTGCGCTGGAGCTAGCAGAGCGACGCCCATCTGTCTATCTCGACCTGGAACGAGACGCGGATCGACAGATCCTCACAGAGCCCGATCTTTACCTGGATGAACAGGTCGGCAAGCTGGTGATCCTGGATGAGGTTCAGCAGATGCCGGACCTGTTCAAGAACCTCCGTGGGCAGATCGACATGCGCCGGCGTAGAGGGTTCCGCACCGGGCAGTTCCTGCTTCTCGGGTCGGCGTCGAATGTGCTGTTACATCAATCGGCTGAGTCCCTTGCCGGGCGAGTTCGCTATATCGAAATGCCGCCCCTCCTGCTGGACGAAGTAGGCCAGGAAAGGTTGAACGACCTGTGGCTGCGTGGCGGTTTCCCTGACAGCTTCCAAGCAGACAGCGACCGGTCCAGCATGGACTGGCGTGAGGATTTTCTCCGCACCTATCTGGAGCGCGATATCCCTGCCCTCGGGCCGCGCATCCCGGCGACTACGCTGCGCCGCTTCTGGACGATGCTGGCGCACACACAGGGTGGCCTGCTGAATGCCGCCGCGCTGGCCGAGGGTCTGGGCGTCTCAGGTCAGACGGTGGGACGATACCTTGATTTGCTCGTCGATCTCATGCTGGTGCGGCGCCTGCAGCCTTGGTACGAGAATGCCGGCAAGCGCCTCGTCAAGTCGCCAAAGGTTTTCGTGAGGGATAGCGGTCTCGTCCATGCTTTGCTCAGCCTAGGCTCCATGGAAAGCGTACTGGGGCATCCGGTGGTCGGTGGGAGTTGGGAAGGGTTTTGCATAGAGAACCTTATCGCCGCAGCGCCAACGGGAACCGCACCCTTCTTCTACCGGACTTCCGCAGGGGCTGAGCTCGACCTTGTTCTGCGGCTTCCTGGTGACGAAATCTGGGCGATCGAAATCAAACGCACAACTGCTCCGAAGGTGTCGCGGGGTTTTCATCTGGCGGTCGAAGACATCAGGGCTGATCGAAAGTTGCTGGTCTATGCTGGTGAACGGGAAGTCCCCGCAGGTGAAGGTTTGCGCGCAATGCCTCTGGCAACGGCGGTGGGTCAGCTGCGCGATCTGTAGCGCCCGACGTCGTTTCTGAGCTATAAGCGGCGAGGAGACCCTGCGGATTAGTTGTGCGGGCGGCTGGGATAGACTTTCGGCGTCACCAGACGCCGAGGTTCCATGTCGACGACTGGTTCTATGCCTGTGACTGCGGCTGATAGCTTACGGTTGGCCGGGCTCATAATCGTGGCTGAGGTTTGCCGGCCGTTGCAGGAAGGCGAGGCGCAGGGGATCTTCGCGAACCGTCGTCTCGGTGACCTTATTTGATGCTGCAAACGGCTGGTTGACGCTCCTGAGCGGCTGCGTCCGCGCATCCATTGGGTCCGCCCCCTCCCCAACGCAGGCCCGGGAGTCCGCAGGCTGATGGGCCGCAACCATAGAGAGCAGGCCAAGGTTGCCCCTGCCGGCGCACAAACAGAGTATATTGCTATCGGATCGCACGTCACGGCGCAGGCCGCCTTTGTCGCCTCGCATGCTGTCGGCAGTGTTGCGTTCGACGTGGCGCGCAACGGTTCGGTCACTGGCAGCCCCCTGTACGGCTGAGGCACGCAGCGACTGTTCGGTGCGCTGTGCCCGCGGGCACAGTGGCTGGAAGCCGGACGGCAATCGGCCAGAGCGCCCCACCTCTCGTCATCGCCACAAATCACTCCAAAGCGGACGTGAAGCTGGCTTTACGTTCTGTGTCCGTGGGTGGGGTGGTCGGCGGCAGGGCTGCAATGGCGGGGGGCGAACTCGGCCTTGGTCTCAACGGCGCTTTGGGTCTTGAATATGCGCATGGTTGACTGCCCCGTCGTGCCCCGGAGCACAGTGGCTGAAGGCCCGCCCATCACCATTTCCGGCGCATGGCCCCCCTACCCCGTCTGCGTCGCCCTCAAAGTAGACAACATACTTTCGGGGGCTGTGCCGCGGACCTCTGTGAGCAAGCTGCGTTTCATAGCCAGACCCGACGTCTGCCAGTGCAGATCAAGATGAAAACAGAATTGTGCCCGCGGGCACAGTGGCTGAATGCCGAGCATCGGCTGCCCTCGCGCAACGCATTATTTGCCGCCGCCATGTAGACCCACGTAATCCTCCCGATCTGTGCCCGCGGGCACAGTGGCTAGGGCCGCAGATTAGCATCTTTCAGAGTGAAGCCATGTCAGAAGCAATCTGCGTGTCTCCGAAAACATGGATGGGGTATTCCGGGCCTCAATGTTTCGCGTTCTAAACAACAGGAGCAGGGACTATTGCGTGGCCGACCGCGGCTCGGCGGTCGCAGGATCCGCTGCTCTCGCCATCGATAAGCGTGATCGCGTGGCGCTGGTCATGACGCGTCTCATGTCGTTCCGGCGGTCGATGATCGAGATCCCGCGTGAAGGGCGGAGATGGAGATGGAAGCCGCCGACTTGATGGAGCTCGGGGTCGTCCATTCTGACGACGGGATCCTGACCAATGCGTGTCGCTCATCGTAGCCCGGGTTGCGGGGAACTTCGACAAGCTGACCGACAGCGGCAAAGAGTGCAAAGGGCGTATCGTCACCCGATCAAAGAGTTCGAGACCAGGATATTCCGGAGCGAGATCACCCCCGCTTTCACCATGGCCGCGCTTTACCGCTGCCCCTTGGTTTCAGCGCTCAAGGAGAGTCCGCCGGCCATGTTGACGATCCTCGACCACTCGAACCAAATGTTCCCCAACATGACGACGAACAGTCCGAAGGCCCTCCTGGAGCGGCTCTGCCGAGACTGGAACGCTCGGGCTGGACATGGACGACAAGGCTGATCCTGTGCGACCTCGTGCCGGACCGACTGGCTGCCGTTGTGCCCGCGGGCACAGGCCAGGACCACTGACTGGCTGGGGCAGGGCAGATCGGCACCCGCGGCCGGGCCATGTCACTGTGACAGCGAGTAAGGGCCTGAGTCTTGGTTGATATTCGTGAGCGGCTTCGATATTCGACGCGAGCCGAGCCGAGCCGAGCCGTGGTTTGGGGCAGGGGAGGCCGTAATTCGGCAGCGGTCCCGTTCAAACATGATCACGCCGCCAAGCCAGGTTTCCTGCGCATCGACGACATTTCCATTTTGTCGAGCAGACGCGCCACATTGAAGCCGTCCGAGCGTCGGCCGGTGATTAGGCTACGGAAATAAGCCTGCATGTTCCTGACGCGGGGCTGCAGCTGGACCATGGCGATGATCGAAAGGGCCGCTTGATCATCTCCGAGGCGTATCCTGGCCGCCTCAATGAGACCCTTGTCGATGCCGATCATCGGCGCCAGCATCTTGGCGTGTCGATGGACCCCTTGCCAACTTCCAATGGGCTCGAGCGCAAACTGCATCGCGTCGTTACAAGCTCTGTGCAGCTTCCCAAGCACTTCGCCAATGGTTCCGCTTGTAGTCGTGCTGTTCAGTCGAGTGCTATCTATTTCTTTGTCTTTAGTTTCAGACTTAGAAAGATTACGGTCGTTTTGACCGCCAGAGGCGGACATTTGAGGTTGTGCGGCGATACCGGCCGTGGCCGCGGTCTCACTGGAGGGCAGGGCGCTGCCTTCCATCGATCCGAGCGCTTTCTCCGCGGCGTGTAGCAGGCCTTCGATATCCTGGCACGTCACCGACTTGCGCCGCAGGATCTTCCTGATGGCGTCGGTGTCGATCTGGATATCCCCGTGGGCGTCGATGCGGGCAAGGCGCGCCAGAAGCTTCGTTCGGCAGTGTCTGATCCGACCGGCTTCAGACTCGAGTTCCGCAAGAGCTTTCTCCCAAAGTGGGGCCTTCTGTATCATGGGGTTAAGGTCGATGCCGTAAGCTTCAACCTCGCCGCTGAGCGGATCGCGGGAGCTATATCGCTTGCCGTTCGGGCTGTCATGCCTCTGGAGAACGCCTGCCGCCGCCAGTTCGGCTATGTGCCGGCGGATCGTCTTGTCGCTGACCCCGGCCAGACGGCGCTGCAACTCGTTGTTGGATGCGAAGCAGATCGTGCCCTTGCCGGGCTTCAGGCAGCTCAGGAGCGCCGCCAGTGTCTGCATGACCTTCGGTTTCAAGCCGAAAGCCGACGCCGCATCACGAAGGTTGCGATAGATGCTCCAGATAGGATCCGCCCCGCCACCGGGCAGAGCGAAGCCGTTCGCAGGGTTGACCTGCGGAATTGCTCGTTGAAATGACATGCCTGTATCGCTTCGGGCGACCGCTGGCCCATGCGTATCCCGCGCCCTGCCCATCCTTCACAGGACTGGAGGCAAAACTTCACCGTCAACTGAATCAGTTGTTGTTGACGGGCACAGTGGAGGCTGCTAGTGATGAAGGTGCAAAAGACAAGACTAGCTGGGCTCTCCGAGGGACACTTCGGGGGGCTCTTTCTTTTTACGGTCTCCGGTGCGCTCCTTTCTTTTCTGCTCGGGTTGATGATGGGGGAGGGGCCTCAGCCCTCTTCCCGGCTTTTCGTCCAGCGGTCATGGATGAGCGCGACGACTTCATCGGCATTCTCCTCGAGCCACTGTCCGAACTGCGGCTGATGTCTCAAGGAGACATTCAGCGAAATGCTACGGCCGGTCTTCTTCATGGTCCCGACATGTCGACCGCCAAGGTCGAAACGCTTCGTCGCCGGGCGGCCGCCTGAAGATGATTTTGCCACTGTGACCGCGGGCACAGTGGCATTCTTCTGCTCGGCAAGCCTTGCCGCATAAGCGGCAGATTTGTCTCTGGCAGCCTCGATGATGATCTCGAAGCGCTGCGCGCCCGTGCTCCCTTCCGGTGCCACGGTTGGGATAAGGCTAGCAATATCAATAGCTTCATCTCTTGCGATCTGCGCAAGCTCCGTCCACTGACGGCGACCTTGTTCAGGGGCTGCGCCGATGAACAGGATCACGTCGTGGGGGACATTCTCGACGACGGTCATCATCTTGGAGATGGCGGTTCTGTCTACGCCGAGGGCGTCCTGAATGACCTGGTTCTCGTATCCGGCCTTCCGGAGCTCGCCGACAAAAAGCGCTTTCTCGATGAAGGACGGGTCGATCCTGAGATTGTTCTCCTGGCCTTGCGCGATGACCGCTGCATCATCTTCGAGATGGCGGACGATGGCCTTGATGCGTGTGCCGTTTCCGAGGCTGCGGATGGCCGCAAGTCTCCGCCGACCGTAGACGATCGTGAAGCGGTTCATCCGGTCGGGATGCGGCCGCACAAGGATGGGCACCTGCTGCCCGTGCGTTCGGATGCTCTCTGCGAGCTTGCTGATTTCTTCGGCGTCGAACTCGAGGCGGTCCTGAATGCCGGACATGTCGATCTGCGCGGGATCAAGATCCTGGATCCCGTTGGCCGCCATTTCGCGCAGGCTGCTGCCCAGAGACGCCATAGAGGGAGCCTCCGGCCGCCGCAGGGACGAGGGGTTGGTCGATGGCGGGGCAGGGGAGGCGATGGCGGCCTCGAAGATGTTCTTTCTGCCCATCAGACTCTCCCCCACGATCTCTGGATCAGGGCCTCGATCTCGTCGGTGACCGCAGCGCAACTCTGGACGGCGCGGTCGAGCGTCTTGCGGACCAGCTTGGTCGGATCGACTTCGAACACCGTCTGCTGGGTCATGCCGGCGTCGCTGATGGCTGTCGACTTGAGCATGGGGTTCGTCAAGACCTCATCCCTCAGGATCGTCCGGAGATAGGCGGCCATCTGGGTCTGCGGACCATCCGAAGGTTCGAACCTGGTCAGCAGGAACTTCACGAAGTTCCACGAGATCGGCTCAGGTCTGTTGGTGTGATGCTGGATCGTCCTGAACAGATCACCGGCGAGGCTCAGGAACTGCGACATCGAGGCGATGTCGAGCATGCTCGGCACCACCGTCACCAGGAGCGCGGATGAAGCCGACAGGGCGGTCAAGGTGGTGAACCCCAACTGGGGCGGACAATCGATGATCACCACATCGTAGCGATCCTGGACTCGTTCCAGCTGGATCGAGAGACGCTCGGCGAAGTTGGGCGTGATGCGCTGGCTCAGCGCGTAGGCCGTGTTCGTCTCGTATTCCGCGAGCACAAGGCCCGCCGGCGCCAGATCGAGATTGTGGAAGTAGGTCTTGAGAATGACATGCTCGATGCCGACCTGTTCCTCATCGTAGCGCAGGCAGTCGTAGATCGTCCCGCGCTCCTGGAATTCAAGTTCGGGACGATAGCCGAACAGCGTCGTCAGGCTCGCCTGCGCGTCCAGATCCAGCGCCAGCACTCTGTATCCGTCCAAGGCAAGCTTGTGCGCCAGATGGGCGGCCGTGGTCGTCTTCCCACTGCCTCCCTTGAAGTTGACCACCGAGATTACCTGCATGGCGTCGCCGGGCTGCCTGCCAGGCCGGTAGCTCAGGACGTTCTTTCCCGTCCGATACATGTGATCGCGGATTTGGTCGATCTTCTCCGCGCTGAACCAGCGATGGCCGCGCGCGTCGGTCTCCGGTTGCGGGAAATCGGGATCGTCCGCCAGCCGCGTGTTGAGGTTCGAGTTCGATATGCCCGTGAGCTCGCAGACCTCGCGCGCGGAGAAGAGGCGGAGGGTCTTGCGCTCCTCGGGCCGATAGGCGTTCTTCATCTGTCGGTCGAGCGAACTCGCCAAGCTCTCCGCAAACTCGGTGATCCGGTCTGAATCAAACGTCCGCCTCAGGAGGCTCGTTTCGTTCATACTGCCCTCATTTCGGCCCGTCGTCGGGCTCTTGCTCGATCTTGTATGGCGAAGCCCTCGGTGCATGGCTAGTTCCATACAAGAGAAGCCGGGGCATCTATGAGCAGAATTGCCACTCATGTGCCGAACGGGCAACCAATTTCTGGGGTGGCCTGTGGATTATTCCGCAGCATCTTCATGCAGTAGATAAAACGTATCTCGTAAGTCATTGATGATGAAGGAGTTTCCTGGAGAGTTAGAGGTTCTCCGCTGCCGGTCGTCTGGTCGTCAGGAAAGCTGGTCCTCCAGCCCGATGATTTCATTGAGAAATTCGATTGCCGGGCGGAGCAGCCCGTCGCGGCTTCCTGTCACGACAGAATGCCCGGCGATCGCTGAACCTAGCGGGTGGCCTTGGTTGATTCGGACGAGCCGCCACAAGATGAGCTCGCAGGTGCGAAAGAAGTCTTTGTTCGCGGCGACAGAGCGCCCGAGACTCGAATTTCCAGCACCTCTTGCGCGCGGCCCGCCTGCGGTTGGGTCCGCGAGACCTGAAAGGCATCGCCCAGACAGAGCCAGTCCGACGCAAAAGTCATGCTCGGCCCCATTGTTCCCAGCGTGAGATCTGCGACCATGCCGGTCTCGAACCAGCCTCTCATAGTTAGTTCTTCGCCTGCGGCAGATTGAGCGGCGGTAGCAGCTCACAGTTTGCCCGCTTCCAGTTCGATCAGATAGCGCTGTCCCACGCCTGTTGCCAGCACCATATCCTCCTGATGAGCTGCTGCCGGTTTCGTGGACACGAAGATAAGATCGTGCCCAAGGAACTGGAGTGCAGATATGACGAGACGGAAGTTCAGCCGTGAGTTCAAGATCGAGGCCGTCAGACTGGTGACGGACCGTGGCGTAGCGGTAGCGCAGGCGGCCCGTGACCTTGACGTGGCGGAGAGCGTGCTGCGTCGCTGGATGCGTGAACTGACCGCAACCCCTGCCACAGCGTTCCCCGGGAACGGGCAGATGCGGGCCGATCTGGCCGAAATTGCAGCCTTGAAGAAAGAGGTCGCCCGGCTTCGGGCGGAGCGTGACATCCTCAAGAAAGCGGC
>NZ_PZKG01000020.1 GCF_003034985.1 Cereibacter changlensis JA139 | reverse complement strand
GCGAGGCAGACCGCGCCGGCGGAGAGGGTCTGCTCGATCTCGGGCACCTTGTCGGAGGGTTTCGGGCTGGCGACCACCACCACCGCCAGATGCGAGGCCTCGAACTGGCCGCGGCCCTTGGCGCGGCGCTCCTCGTCCAGCCCCAGCGCCGCGCCGCGGGCATCGGCCAGGGCGGCGAGCCGCGGCATGGCGGGTTTCTCCAGCACGATGAAGCGCCAGGGCTCCAGCTTGCCGTGATCCGGGCTGCGCGCGGCGGCGGTCAGGATCGGCGCGAGCTCGGCGCGCGAGGGGGCCGGCAGGGCCAGGGTTTTCGCCGGGCGCGAGCGGCGGGCCAGCAGGAAGTCGAGGACGGCGGGGTTGGGGTTGGGCATCGGCGTCTCCTTTGCCGCGATCTTGGGGATCGCGGCGGCGGGGTCAAGCACAAGCCCGGCGCGGGGCCGCGATTTCCGGTCGCGGCCCCGCGCAGGTTGCCCGGCCCGCGCGGGGCCGGGCTGCCGTCACATCTCGGAGGAGGGCGCGCCGCCCTCGAAACGGTTGCCGTGGCGATAGTCGCAGGGGGCTTCCTGCATCTCCAGATGCAGGCGGTCCCCGGTATAGGGATGGGCGCGGGCCACATCCTCGTCGAACTCGATCCCGAGCCCCGGCGCGGTCGGCGGAATGATGTAGCCCTCCTCCCAGGTGATCGAGTTCCGGATCAGCTTCTGGTGGAAGCTGCCGCCGGTCTCGATCGTCTCGGCGATCAGCAGGTTGGGGATCGAGGCGGCGAAATGGATGTTCGCCGCCCATTCCACCGGCCCGGCATAGAGGTGCGGCGCCATCTCGGCGTTGAACACCTCGGCCATGGCGGCGATCTTCTTGGCCTCCCAGATGCCGCCGACCCGACCGAGCGCCGGTTGCAGGATCTTCACCCCGCCCATGCGCAACAGCGCGCCGAACTCGGCCTTGGTGGTCAGGCGCTCGCCCGTGGCCAGCGGCGTGCGGACGGAAGCCGCCACCACGGCGAATTCCGCCAGATTGTCCGGCGGGATCGGCTCTTCGTACCAGAGCGGCAGATAGGGGTCGATCGCCTGCCCGAGCCGGATCGCACCGGGGGTGGTGAACTGGCCATGCGTGCCGAACAGAAGGTCCGCCCGGTCGCCCACCGCCTCGCGGATCGCCTTGCAGAAGGCGGCGGAGCGGCTGATGTCGGACATCGCCGGCTCATGTCCGCCGCGGATGGTGTAGGGGCCGGCGGGGTCGAACTTCACCGCGGTGAAGCCCAGATCGACAAAGCGCAGCGCGGCTTCCGCGGCCATCTCGGGCGAGACCCAGAAATCGGGGTCGAGCTTGCCCGGCGCGGGGTAGAGATAGGTGTAGGAGCGGATGCGTTCGTTCACCATGCCGCCCAGGAGCGCCCAGACCGGACGGTTGCGCGCCTTGCCGAGAATGTCCCAACAGGCGATCTCCAGCCCCGAGAAGGCGCCCATGACCGTCGGGTCGGGGCGCTGGGTGAAGCCTGCCGAATAGGCGCGGCGGAACATCCATTCGATGTTCTCGGGGCTCTGGCCCGCCATGTGGCGCGCAAAGACATCTTCGATCACCGCCTTCATCGCCTTGGGCCCGACGGTGGAGGCATAGCATTCGCCATAGCCGACGATGCCGTCATCGGTGGTCAGCTTGACGAAGGTCCAGTAGCGGCCGCCCCAGCCGGGGGCGGGCGGGGCCACGGTGAAGATCTCGAGGTCGGTCAGGCGCATCATGCCTCCCTTGGGTGCTTGCGGCAGGGCAGGGGCGTCGCGCCCCTCGGCCCGCCGGTCTTCGTTGAGCCCTCCACCGGAGGGGTTTCCGGGTGCTTCTTACCCCGTCAGGGGGCATTTTGACAGGGAAGAAGGCTAGGTGGGCTCTACGCGGGGATCGCGCGGTCCCGCGACATGCAGGAGCATGGCAGCGACCATCATCAGCGCCGCCAGCAGAAACGGTGCGCCGGGGGCGAAGACCGGGGCGGCGGGGCCGGTGAAGGCGCTGAAGGCGCCGGTCATCACCAGCGGTGAGACGATCATGGCGATGGCGTTGAGCGAGGCGAGCACGCCCTGCAGCTCGCCCTGCGCGTCGGCGGGGGCGGCGCGCGACAGGATGGCCTGCAGCGAGGGGGTGACGACCCCGCCCAGCGCCGTGACCGGGGTGATCAGCAGCGCGGCCAGCCCCGAGGTGACGAGGCCATAGCCGGTCAGCGTGACGATATCGACCCAGATCCCCAGCACCACGGCGCGATGCTCGCCGAAGCGGGCGATGGCGGGGCGGACCAGCGCCACCTGACCCGCGGCGAAGGCGATGCCATAGAGCGCCAGCGAGGCGCCGACCATCCCCTCGCCCCAGCCGAAGCGGGCCTGCCCGTAATAGGCCCAGACCGAGGGGTAGACGTTCATGGCGATGCCGAGGATCAGGAACACCGCCAGCGGCCGCCGCAGCCCCGGCAGGCGCGACACCGCGCCGAGCGCGCCCAGCGGGTTGGCGCGGGCGAGGCTGAAGCGGCGTCGCGTGGCCTCGGTCACCGTCTCGGGCAGCACCCACCAGCCCAGCGCGAGATTGGCGGCGGCCATGGCGGCGGCGGCGAAGAAGGGCGCGCGGGTATCGACCCCCGCCAAGAGCCCGCCGATCGCCGGGCCGAGCACGAAGCCGATGCCGAAGCCCGCGCCGATCAGCCCGAAGCGCGGCGCCCGCTCGGCCTCGGGGGTGATGTCGGCGATATAGGCCAGCGCCGTGGCATAGGTGGAGGAGGCGATGCCGGCGATCAACCGGGCGAGCAGCAGCAGCGCCATGGTCGGGGCCAGCGCCATCAGCAGATAGTCCGCGCTCATCACAACCAGCGAGCAAAGCAGCACCGGCCGACGGCCGAAGCGGTCGGACAGGCTGCCGACCACCGGGCCGAACAGGAACTGCATCACCGCATACGAGGTGGAGAGGATGCCGCCCCAGAGCGCCGCCTGCGACAGCGAGCCGCCGGTGACCTCGGCGATCAGCCGGGGCATCACCGGAAAGATCAGCCCGATGCCGATGGCGTCGAGGCAGACGGTGATCAGGATGAAGGTCAGCGCGAGCTTCGGGCTGGCGCTTGGATGGGGGCTTGGCATCGGCAGGTCCGGCCCGGGGATCGGGACCGGGCGAGACTACCGGGCGCGGCCCCGGCGCGGAAGCCCATCGCAAGGGGCGGGATGACGCGGGTCCGGGGCGGAAGGCGGCTCAGCCGTGGCCGATGCTGTCGAGGAAGGTCACCAGCGCCGCGGCATATTCGGCGGGCCGGTCGAGCGACGGGATATGTCCGGCGCCGCGGATCAGCTGGAACCGGCTGCCGCGGATCAGCTCCGCCGTCTCGCGCACGAGATCGGGCGGGGTGGAGCCGTCCTCGCTGCCGGCGATGGCCAGCGTCGGCAGGGTGAGGCTGGCGGTGGTGGTGTAGAAATCGCTGCCCGCGATGGCGGCGGCGCAGGCGGCATAGCCCTCGGGGTCGCAGGCGATCAGCCGCTCGCGCCACAAAAGCCCCTCGGGGCTGTCACGGAAGGCGCTGGGGAACCAGCGCTGCAGCGTCGGGTCGGCCAGCGTGATCATCCCGTAGGCGCGGACCTGATCGATCCGCTCCTGCCAGATCTCGGGCGTGGCGATCTTGGTCGCGGTGCTGGTCAGCACCAGCGCGCGGATCTGGTCCAGCCGCTTCACCGCCAGCCCCTGCGCGATCATCCCGCCGATCGAGCAGCCGACGAAGACCGCCTCCTTCACCTCCAGATGCTCCAGCAGCCGTTCCGCGTCGCGGATCAGCGCCCCCATCGCATAGGGCCCCGAAGGCGTGTCGGAGCCGCCATGGCCGCGCAGGTCGTAGCGGATCAGCCGCAGCCCTTCGGGCATCAAGGGCAGGATGCTGTCCCAGATGCGCAGGTCGGAGCCCAGCGCATGGGCGAAGACCACCGGCGGGCCGGAGGGCTTGCCCTCGTCGCGGTAGTTCAGGCGGAGATCCGGGAGATAGGCGAGAGGCATGGCGGGCCGATGTTGCAGGGTGTCGGGAACAGCGAGTATCGGCTGGAAGCCTTGCGGGAAACTTACCCTTTTGTCTCAGTCGAGAAAGCGGGTCAGCGCCGCGGTGAAGGTGTCGGGGTCGACGTTGCCGCCCGAGGCCACCACGATCACCGCCTCGCCCTCGATCCGGTCGCGGCGGAACAGGGCCGAGGCCAGCGCCACCGCGCCGCCCGGCTCCAGCACCAGTTTCAGCCGCAGGAAGGCCAGCGCCACCGCCTCCAGCGCCTCGTCATCGGTGACGACCAGACCGGGGCCGCAGAGACGCTGCAGGATCGGGAAGGTGATCTGCCCCGGCTCCGGCGTCACGATGGCGTCGCAGATCGACCCCGAGGCGGAGGGGTTGCGGATCACCTCGCCCGCCGCGAGCGAGAGCGCCACATCGTCGAAGCCCGCAGGCTCGGCGGTGCGGACGCGCAGGCCGGGGGCGCGGGCCTCCAGCGCCAGCGCCACGCCCGAGGTCAGCCCGCCGCCGCCGCAACAGACGATGACATCGGCGCGGCTGATGCCCTCGTCGGCGGCCTGCTCGGCGATCTCCAGCCCGACGCTGGCCTGCCCGGCGATCACCAGGGGCTCGTCATAGGGGCGGATCAGCGTCAGCCCGCGCTCCTCGGCCAGCGCATTGCCGATGGCGTCGCGATCCTCGGTGGCGCGGTCGTAAAGCACGACCTCGGCCCCCAGCGCGCGGGTGTTGTCGATCTTGAGCCGTGGCGCGTCGGCGGGCATGACGATCACCGCCGGCACGCCATGCTGCCGCGCCGCCAGCGCCACGCCCTGCGCATGGTTGCCCGAGGAATAGGCGATGACCCCGCGCCGCCGCGTCTCGGGGTCGAGCGCCGAGACCGCCGACCAGGCGCCGCGGAACTTGAACGAGCCGGTGTGCTGCAGGCATTCCGCCTTCACGAAGACCCGCCGCCCGGCGATCTCGTCGAGGAAGGGCGAGGAAAGCAGCGGCGTGCGGCGGGCATGGCCCTCCAGACGGCGGGCGGCGGCTTCGATCATGGTCATATCGGTCATGGCAGGGCTTTCAGAAAGGCGTGGATCGCGGCGAGGCTTTCGGGCTCGTCGAGAAAGGGGATATGTGCGCGGTCTGGCACTTCGGCGCAGATCATGTCGGGGCGGCGGCGGCGCATCTCGGCGACGGTCGCTTCCGACAGCAGGTCGGAGTTCGCGCCGCGGATCAGCGCCAGCGGCAGCCCGGCGCAGGCGTCGAACAGCGGCCAGAGATCGGGCGTCTCGCCTTGGAAGGCGGCAAGGAAGGCCTCGCGCAGCGCCGGGTCATAGGTGATGCGCAGCCCCTCCGCCGTCGCGCGGTGATGCAGCCGCGCCTCGGCAAGCCAGCGCTCCGGCGGCACGTTGGCAAAGCCCGTCATCAGCCGGGGCAGGGCCTCGGCCAGCGCCGCGTGGCTGCGCGCGGCCGGGTTGCGGCCCACGTAATCGAAGATCCGCTCCAGCCCCGCCCGCTCGATCACCGGCCCCACGTCGTTGAGGCAAAGCCCCAGCAGCCGCTCCCTGGCCACCGCCGCCAGCATCATCCCGATCAGCCCGCCGCGCGAGGTTCCCAAGATCGCTGCCTGCCCGAGCCCCAGATGGTCGAGCAGCTCCAGCACGTCCCGCGCCTCCTGCGGCACGGTGTAGCTTGCCGCCCCGCTCCAGCTAGAGGCGCCGCGCCCGCGGTAATCCGGGCGGATCAGCCGGACGCCGGGCAGATGCGGCGCGAGATAGTCGAAGTCGCCCCCCGTGCGGGTCAGGCCGGGCAGGCAGAGCAGCGGCAGGCCCACCCCCTCGTCGGCATAGGCGAGGCGGGTGCCGTCGCTGGCGGTGAACTCACGGTGCGTCATCGGGTCTCCGGGCATCGGGGCGAACCTTGCACAGCTTTCCCCCGGGGGGAAGCGGGAAGGCGGCGATGCAGGCTTTGCTTGCCCCAGCGCCGCTCAGCGCCTAAACCCTCGGCGCGGGACAAAGAGGCGGGATGATGGCCAGAAGACCGACGACCATGCTGGAAGAGCGCGACAGTTCGAAGAAGGTCGGCGCCCTGCGCGGCCTCGCCCCCTTCCTCGCGCCCTATCGCCGGCTGACCTTCGCCGCCCTGGCCGCGCTGGTGCTGACCGCCACCGTCAGCCTGATCCTGCCCCTGGCGGTTCGCCGTGTGGTCGATGGCTTCACCGAGAACAACGCGGAGCTCCTCGACCAGTATTTCGGCGCCTCGCTCCTGATCGCCGCGGCGCTCGCGCTGGGCACCGGGCTGCGCTACTACCTCGTCACCATCCTGGGCGAGCGGGTCGTGGCCGACATCCGCCGCGCGCTCTTCGACCGGATGATGGGCATGAGTCCGGCCTTCTTCGAGCGGATCATGACCGGCGAGGTGCTGTCGCGCCTGACCACCGACACCACGCTGATCCTCTCGGTCATCGGCTCCTCGGTCTCGATCGCGCTGCGCAACCTCCTCATCCTGATCGGCGGGCTGGCGCTGCTGTTCTTCACCTCGGTGAAGCTGACCGGGATGGTGCTGCTGATCGTGCCGGCCATCGTGATCCCGATCGTGGTGCTGGGCCGCCGCCTGCGCAAGCTGAGCCGCGAGAACCAGGACTGGATCGCGCAATCCTCCGGCGACGCCTCGGAGGCGCTGCTGTCGGTGCAGACGGTGCAGGCCTTCACCCATGAGCAGCCGTCGCGGCAGAAATTCGCGCAGGTGACCGAGAAATCCTTCGACTCCGCGAAGACGCGGGTGCGGACGCGGGCGCTGATGACGGTGATCGTCATCTTCCTCGTCTTCACCGGCATCGTCGGCGTTCTCTGGATCGGCGCGCGCGACGTGCGGGCCGGGCTGATGTCGCCGGGCGAGATGGTGCAGTTCCTGATCTACGCCGTGATGGTGGCCGGCTCGGTCGGCGCCCTGTCCGAGATCTGGGGCGAGCTGCAGCGCGCCGCCGGGGCGACGGAGCGGCTGTCCGAGCTCCTGGTGACCAAGGACGCGGTGCAGGACCCCGCCGCGCCGAAACCCCTGCCGCGCCCGGTGCGCGGCGAGATCACCTTCGACGCGGTGCGCTTCCGCTACCCGGCGCGGCCCGAGGCCTCGGCGCTGGACGGCGTCGATCTGGTGGTCCGCCCGGGCGAGACCGTGGCGCTGGTCGGCCCCTCCGGCGCCGGCAAGACCACCATCCTGCAACTGCTGCTGCGCTTCTACGACCCGCAGGACGGCGCGGTGCGGATCGACGGCATCGACCTGCGCGACATGGCGCGCGACGATTTCCGCCGCGCCATCGCGCTGGTGCCGCAGGACCCGGTGATCTTCGCCACCTCCGCGCGCGAGAACATCCGCTTCGGCCGCCCCGAGGCCACCGACGCCGAGGTCGAGGAGGCCGCCCGCGCCGCCGCCGCGCATGATTTCCTCAGCGCCCTGCCGCAGGGCTACGACACCTATGTGGGCGAGCGCGGGGTGATGCTGTCGGGCGGGCAGAAGCAGCGCGTGGCCTTGGCCCGCGCCATCCTCCGCGACGCGCGCATCCTGCTTCTGGACGAGGCGACCTCGGCGCTCGACGCCGAGAGCGAGCGCGCGGTGCAGATGGCGGTGGAGCGGCTGTCGCAGGGCCGCACCACGCTGGTCGTGGCGCACCGCCTCGCCACGGTGAAGAAGGCCGACCGGATCGTGGTCTTCGATCAGGGCCGCATCGTCGCCACCGGCACGCATGACGCGCTGGTGGCCGAAGGCGGGCTCTACGCCCGGCTGGCCCGGCTGCAATTCACCGACGGGCAGGCGTGAGTCGGGCAGGCGTGAGCCGGGCTGACGTTACGTTTCCGTGACACTGCCGGCTTGCGGGCTGCGGCAATACCGCCCATGTTTTCCAACAAGATGACGAACCTCCGGCACAGCGGGGGCCCTGGGGAGGAGGATGTCATGGGAAGCTTCGCGTCACTTGCGGATCTGAAAGCCATTGAAGCGGAAGGGGCCTGGGCCGATCTCGGCGCCCCGACAAGCATCTACCGCTTCCTCACCGCCGCGAAGGACCGCCACGGCGCCCGCCCGGCGATCTCCTTCCAGCTGCTCTCGGGCCCGAAGGACAAGGCCGTGACGCTCAGCTGGGCCGAGCTGCACGGCCAGGTGACGCAGGCGGCGAACCTGTTCCGCAGCCTCGGCATCGGCGAGAAGGACGTCGTCGCCTTCGTGCTGCCCAACAGCATCGAGACGGCGGTGACGCTGCTGGCCGGGGCGGTGGCGGGCATCGTCAACCCGATCAACCCGCTCTTGGAGGCCGGCCAGATCAGCGCCATCCTGCGCGAGACCGGGGCCAAGGTCGTGGTCACGCTGAAGGCCTTCCCCAAGACCGACGTGGCGCAGAAGGTGGCCGAGGCGGTGGCCCATGCGCCCTCCGTGCGCACGGTGATCGAGGTCGATCTCAACCGCTACCTCACCCCGCCGAAATCCTGGATCGTGCCGCTGATCCGCCCGAAGAACCCGGTCTCGCATCTGGCCGACGTGAAAAGCTTCACCGAGGCGAAGCGTTTCCCCTCCGACCGGCTGTGCTTCGACGATCCCTCGGCCGACCGGGTCGCGGCCTATTTCCACACCGGCGGCACCACCGGCATGCCGAAGGTGGCGCAGCACAAGGTCTCGGGCATGGTCTACAACGGCTGGTGCGGCCAGCGCCTCCTGTTCCGCGAGAGCGACACGGTGATCTGCCCGCTGCCGATGTTCCACGTCTTCGCCACCTATCCGATCCTGATGTCGATGATCGCCTCGGGCGCGCATGTCGTCTTCCCGACCCCGGCGGGCTATCGCGGCGAGGGCGTCTTCGACAATCTCTGGAAGCTGATCGAGCGCTGGAAATGCACCTATCTGGTGACGGTGCCCACCGCGCTCGCCGCCCTGATGCAGCGCCCGATCGACGCCGATGTGTCATCCTTGCGCGGCGCCTTCTCCGGCTCAGCCCCGCTGCCGGTGGAGCTCTTCAACCGCTTCGAGAAGGCCACCGGGGTGCAGATCGTCGAGGGCTACGGCCTGACCGAATGCACCTGCCTCGTCTCGGTCAACCCGCCCGAAGGCGACAAGAAGATCGGCTCGGTCGGGCTGCCCTTCCCGCATACCCATATCCGCATCCTGCATTCCAACGGCGCGGGCGAGGTGGTGAAGGAATGCGCGGTGGACGAGGTCGGCGAGATCTGCGTCGCCAATCCCGGCGTCTTCGAGGGCTCGACCTACACCGAGCTCGACAAGAACCGCGGGCTCTTTGCCGAAGGCCGCTACCTGCGCACCGGCGATCTGGGGCGGCTCGACGCCGACGGCTATCTCTTCATCACCGGGCGGGCAAAGGATCTGATCATCCGCGGCGGCCACAACATCGACCCCGCCGAGATCGAGTCGGCGCTGATGCGGCACGAGGCGGTCAGCTTTGTCGGCGCCATCGGCCAGCCCGACGCCTTCGCGGGCGAACTGCCCTGCGCCTATGTCGAGCTGGTCAAGGGCGCGACAGCCACCCCGGCCGAGCTGATGGACTTCGCCCGCAGCCATATTCACGAACGCGCCGCGGTGCCGAAACACGTCGAGGTGCTGGACGAGCTGCCCAAGACCGCCGTCGGCAAGGTGTTCAAGCCCGACCTGCGCCGTCTGGCCATCGCCCGGGTCTATGACGCGGCGCTGGAGAAGGCCGGGCTCGATACCCGCGTGACCGAGGTGATCGAGGACAAGAAGCGCGGTCTGGTCGCGGTTCTCTCGCGCGGCGCGGCGGAGGAGGCCGCGGTGACGGCGGTGCTGGGCGAATTCACCCGGCCCTGGGAGTGGCGGAAGCCGGAGCAGCCCTGAACCGGGGCGCCCCGCTCGCATCTGCGTGACGCGGGGTGAGCCGGGCTGGACCTTGGCGGGCGGCGGTCCTAGCCTTGGCGCAACCGCGCGCATCCTGCCGCGCCCCCGAAGGAGACCGCCCGCATGACCAATCCGCTGCTCGCCCCCTGGGACACGCCCTTCGCCCTGCCGCCCTTCGCCGCGATCCGCGACGAGGATTTCATGCCCGCCTTCGATGCGGCCCTGGCCGAGGCGCGGGCCAATATCGCCGCCATCGCCGGCAACCCCGAAGCGCCGAGCTTCGCCAACACCATCGCCGCGATGGAGCTGGCCGAGGAGAGCCTCGACCGCGTCGGCGGCGTGTTCTACAATCTGGCCGGCGCCGACAGCACGCCAGCGCGCGAGGCGCTGCAGCGGGAACTCGCGCCGAAGATGTCGGCCTTCTCCTCCGAGATCATCAACAACCGCGCGCTGTTCCAGCGCATCGAGACGCTCTGGCAGGAGCGCGAGACGCTGGGGCTGGACGACGAGCAGCTGCGGGTGCTGACGCTTTATCGGCGCATGTTCGTCCGCTCCGGCGCGCAGCTCGACGGCGCGGCGGCCGAACGGCTGACGGCGGTGAAGGCGCGTCTGGCGGTGCTCGGCACCGAGTTCGGCCAGAACCTTCTCGCCGACGAGCGCGACTGGTTCCTGCCGCTCTCCGCCGACGATCTCGAAGGCCTGCCCGATTTCGTCATCGCCTCCGCCCGCGCCGCCGCCGAGGAGCGTGGGCTCGAGGGCCATGTGCTGACGCTGAACCGCTCGCTGATCGTGCCCTTCCTGCAATCCTCGCCGAACCGCCCCCTGCGCCAGCGCGCCTATGAGGCCTGGGTGGCGCGCGGCGCCAATGGCAATGCCAGCGACAACCGCGCCATCGCCGCCGAGATCCTCAGCCTGCGCGAGGAGCGGGCAAAGCTCCTGGGCTACCCGAGCTTCGCCGCCTACAAGCTCGAGCCGGAGATGGCCAAGACCCCGCAGGCGGTGCGCGACCTGCTGATGCGGGTCTGGACCCCGGCGCGGGCCAAGGCCGAGGCCGATGCCGCGGTGCTGGAGGGCCGGATGCATGCCGAAGGCGTGAACGGCGATCTGGAGGCCTGGGACTGGCGCTATTATTCGCAGGCCCGGCGGCTGGAGGAGCACGATCTCGACGAGGCGGCGCTGAAACCCTATCTCTCGCTCGAAGCGATGATCGGCGCCGCCTTCGATTGCGCCAACCGCCTGTTCGGGCTGGAGTTCCGCCCGCTCGACGTGCCGCTTTACCACCCCGACGTCCGGGCCTGGGAGGTGACGCGGAACGGCAAGCATGTCGCGGTGTTCTTGGGCGACTACTTCGCTCGCGGCTCGAAACGCTCCGGCGCCTGGTGTTCGGCGATGCGCAGTCAGCGCAAGCTCGGCGGCGAGGTGCGGCCGATCGTGGTCAATGTCTGCAACTTCGCCAAGGGCGATCCGGCGCTCCTGTCCTGGGACGATGCCCGCACGCTGTTCCACGAATTCGGCCACGCCCTGCACCAGATGCTGTCGGACGTGACGCATGGCTTCATCTCCGGCACCTCGGTGGCGCGCGATTTCGTCGAACTGCCGAGCCAGCTCTACGAACACTGGCTCTCGGTGCCCGAGGTGCTGGAGAAACACGCGAAACACTGGAAGACCGGCCAGCCTATGCCCGCCGACATGGTGCAGCGGCTGCTCGCCGCCTCGACCTATGACCAGGGCTTCGCCACGGTGGAGTTCGTGTCGTCGGCGCTGGTCGATCTGGCCTTCCACGAGGGCGCGGCCCCCGCCGATCCGATGGCGAAACAGGCCGAGGTGCTGGCGGATCTGGGCATGCCCAAGGCGATCCGCATGCGCCATGCCACGCCGCATTTCGCGCATATCTTCTCGGGCGACGGCTATTCCTCGGGCTATTACAGCTACATGTGGTCCGAGGTGATGGATGCCGACGCCTTCGCCGCCTTCGAGGAGACCGGCGATGCCTTCGATCCGGCGATGGCCGAAAAGCTGGAGCGGTTCATCCTCTCGGCGGGCGGCTCGCGCGAGGCCGAGGCGCTCTACACCGATTTCCGCGGCCGGATGCCGGGGGTGGAGCCGCTGTTGAAAGGTCGGGGGCTGCTCGACGCCGCTTGAGGGCGGTCGGGTTCCGACATGAACTGTCGCGTTCCGCCGCGCCGCCGCCTTGCCGGCGGCTAGGTTGACCGCAGACCGCAGGAGAAGCCGCGTGATCGAAACACCGGATTACATCATCGTCGGCGCAGGCTCGGCAGGCTCGGTCCTGGCCGAGCGGCTGAGCGCCGGCGGCAGGCACCGCGTCGTGGTGCTGGAGGCGGGCGGCAGCGACCGGCGCCTTTTCGTGCAGATGCCGCTGGGCTATGGCAAGCTGTTCTACGACCCCTCGGTGAACTGGATGTACCGCACCGAGCCCGATCCCGGTCTGGCCGGTCAGGCGGATTTCTGGCCGCGGGGCAAGCTGCTCGGCGGGTCGTCCTCGATCAACGCCATGGTCTGGATCCGCGGCCACCGGCAGGATTACGAGGATTGGCAGGCCGCGGGCAATCCGGGCTGGGGCTGGGACGAGGTTCTTTCCGCCTACCGGGCGATGGAGGACAACGAGGCCGGCGGCGACGCCTTCCGCGGCAAGGGCGGGCCGCTCTTCGTCTCGGCCAACCGCGACGGGCTGCACCCGCTGGTCACATGCTACATCGACGCCTGCGCCGAGGCGGGGCTGGCCTTCAACCCCGACTTCAACGGCGCGCGGCAGGAGGGGGCAGGGCCCTACCAGCTGACGGTGAAGGGCGGGCGGCGCAATTCGGCGGCGCGGGCCTTCCTGCGCCCGGCGATGAAGCGCGCGAACCTGCACGTCGTCACCGGCGCGCAGGCGACGCGGGTGCTGATGGAGGCAGGCCGCGCCGTGGGGGTGGAATATCGCCACGGCGG
This sequence comes from Cereibacter changlensis JA139, assembly GCF_003034985.1. GTDB lineage: Bacteria > Pseudomonadota > Alphaproteobacteria > Rhodobacterales > Rhodobacteraceae > Cereibacter > Cereibacter changlensis. The sequence goes on along the minus strand of NZ_PZKG01000020.1, from coordinate 38,203 downwards.
CGAGCTGAAGACCCTGCGCTGCAAGGCCGAGGTGATCCTCGCCGGTGGCGCGGTGAACTCGCCGCAGCTCCTGCAGCTCTCCGGCATCGGCCCGGGGGCGCTGCTGCAGGGGCTGGGCATCGAGGTGCTGCGCGACAACCCGAATGTGGGCGATCATCTCGCCGATCATCAGGGCATCAACTACACTTGGCGGATGACGCGGCCGACCTACAACGACCTGCTGCGGCCCTGGTATGGCAAGCTCGCGGTGGGGCTGCGCTGGCTCGCGCTGCGCGACGGGCCGCTGGCCAAGTCGATCAACCACGGCGGCGGCTTCTTCCGCACCTCGCCCGATCTCGACCGGCCCAACATGCAGCTCTACTGTCAGGCCTTCTCGACCCTGATGCCGCGCGAGGGCGAGCGCCCGGTGCTGTCGCCCGACCCCTTCCCGGGCTTCTCGCTCGGCCTGTCGAACTGCCGACCCACCAGCCGCGGCCATATCCGGCTGCGCACCCCCGATCCGCTGGCGGCCCCGGTGATCACCGCCAATGCCTTCTCGACCAACCACGATGTCGAGGAGATGCTGGCGGCGGTGAAATTCTTGCGGCATCTGGCGGCGCAACCGGCGCTGGCCTCGGTCATGGCCGAGGAACTGCGCCCCGGGCCGGAGGTGGTGGGGGACGAGGCGCTGATCGCCGATTTCCGCGCCCGGTCGGGCACGGTCTATCACCCGTCCTGCACCTGCCGCATGGGGCCCGACGAGGGCAGCGCGGTGGTGGATGCCTCGCTGCGGGTGCATGGGGTGGCGGGGCTTCGGGTGATCGACGCCTCGGCCTTCCCCAACATCATCGCCGGCAACACCAACGCGCCCTCGATGCTGATGGGCTGGAAGGGCGCCGAGCGGGTGCTGGCGGATGCCCGCTAGCCGGGGGAGCCGCCCTCGGGGGCATCGAGCCCCCTCGGGCGGCATTGCCATGGCGCGCCGCCCCCGGTCGCGGTGTGGCGACGGGGCGCGGGGGGCTTCGTTGATTAATTTGGGCAAAGAAGAAGCCGCAGCGGGGGCGCTGCGGCCTCAGGGGTCACTCGCCGCGGGGGAAGCGCTTGCTGTCCTCGAGGATGTTGAGGTCCATGTGGTTGCGCATGTAGCGCTCCGAGGCCTTCTGCAGCGGCTGGTAATCCCAGGGGTAGTAGCCGCCCTGGCGCAGCGCCTCGTAGACCACCCAGCGCCGGGCCTGGCTCTCGCGCACCTCTGCGTCGAAACGGGCCAGATCCCAGCGCGCCTCGGAGGCGGCGCGCAGCCGGGCGAGGGTCTCGGCATGGGCCGGATCGGCGGCGAGGTTCCGCCGTTCCTGCGGGTCGCTGGCGAGGTTGAAGAGCTGCTCGGGATCGGCGGCGCAGCGGATGTATTTCCACTCGCCCTCGCGGATCGCCACCAGGGGAGTGATCGAGCCCTCGGCGGCGTATTCCATCAGCACCGGCTCGCTGCGGGCGGTTCCTTGCGCCAGCGGCACGAGGCTCATGCCGTCGGTCCAGGGCATCACCTCGGCCATGTCGACGCCGGCCAGCGCGCAGAGGGTCGGCGTCACGTCGATGCTGCAGACCGGCGTGTCGATCCGGCCGGCGGGCGCCTCGGGCGCGCAGATCATCAGCGGCACCCGGGCCGAGCCCTCGAAGAAGTTCATCTTGAACCACAGCCCGCGCTCGCCCAGCATCTCGCCATGATCCGAGACGAAGATCACGATCGCCTCCTGCCGGCTGCGCTCCAGCACGTCGAGCACCTCGCCGATCTTGTCGTCGACATAGGAGATATTGGCGAAATAGCCCTGACGGGCGCGGCGGATATGATCCTCGGTGATCTCCAGCGCGCGGAAATCGCAGGCATCCATCAGCCGCTGCGCATGCGGGTCCTGATCCTCGTAGGGGATCGGGGTGGGCGCGGCCAGCATCGGGTGATCCTCGTAGAGGTCCCAGTATTTGCGGCGGGCGACGAAGGGATCGTGCGGATGGGTGAAGCTGACCGTCAGGCACCAGGGCCGGTCGTCGAGCCCGCGCGACAGATCGTAGAGCTTCTGGCAGGCCTGATGCGCCACGTCGTCGTCATATTCCAGCTGGTTGGTGATCTCGGCCACGCCCGCGCCGGTCACCGAGCCGAGGTTGTGATACCACCAGTCGATCCGCTCGCCGGGCTTGCGATAATCCGGGGTCCAGCCGAAATCGGCGGGGTAGATGTCGGTCGTCAGCCGCTGCTCGAATCCGTGCAGCTGGTCGGGGCCGACGAAATGCATCTTGCCCGACAGCGTGGTCTGATAGCCCGCGCGGCGCAGGTGATGCGCGTAGGTCGGGATGTCAGAGGCGAATTCGGCGGCGTTGTCATAGACCCGGGTGCGCGAGGGCAGCTGCCCCGACATGAAGGACGCGCGGGCCGGGGCGCAGAGCGGACTCGCCGTGTAGGCATTGGCAAAACGCGCCGAGCGTTCGGCCAGTTTCTTCAGGTTGGGCGCATGCAGCCAGTCCGCCGGGCCGTCGGGAAACAGCGTCCCGTTCAGCTGATCAACCATCAAAATGAGAATATTGGGGCGTGTCATGGTGGCCTTTCCGGTCGTTCTGTGGCAAAGCTGCGCGCAATGACTGTCTTGGAGCCCTGTGCCCCGTCTGTCCTGCCCGCGACCCTTTACGGAATTCCGCGCCAGACCGACAGGAGAGCCAGATGAAAATCGTAACCGAACTGCCCCACCCGGTGGTCGAGAATCCCGATGTGGGGATCGTGCTGGCCGACGGCTGCCGGCTCTCGGCGCGGGTCTGGATGCCCGCCGATGCGGCGGCCCATCCGGTGCCGGCGGTGCTGGAATACATCCCCTATCGCAAGCGCGACGGAACGCTGGCGCGCGACGAGATCATGCATCCTTACGTCGCCGGGCACGGCTATGCCTGCGTCCGGGTCGACATGCGCGGCAATGGCGACAGCGACGGGCTGATGTCGGACGAATATTCCGAACAGGAGCTCGCCGACGCCTGCGAGGTGATCGCCTGGCTCGCCGCCCAGCCCTGGTGCAGCGGCAGCGTCGGCATGATGGGCAAGAGCTGGGGCGGCTTCAACTGCCTGCAGACCGCCTTCCTGCAGCCCCCGGCGCTGAAGGCGGTAATCTCGGTCTATTCCACCACCGACCGTTTCGAGAGCGACATCCACTTCAAGGGCGGCTGCCTGCTGGGCGAGAACATCGGCTGGGGCGCGGTGATGCTGTCCTATTCCTCGCGCCCCGCCGATCCGGCGCTGCGCGACGACTGGCGCGAGCAGTGGCTGGAGCGGCTGGAGGCCGAGCCCTTCCTCGCGCCGCGCTGGGCCTCGCACCAGAGCTACGACGCCTATTGGAAACACGGCTCGGTGCGCGAGGATTACGCGCGGATGCAGATGCCGGTGCTGTCCTTCGGCGGCTGGGCCGACAATTACATGAACACCGTGGGTCATCTGGTGGCCAATGTGCCCGCCCCGGTGCAGGGCATCGTCGGCCCTTGGGTGCACCAATATCCGCATCAGGCGGTGCCGGGGCCGACGGTGGGCTTCCTGCAACTGGCGATCCGCTGGTGGGACCGCTGGCTGAAGGGCATCGAGAACGGCGCCGAGTCCGATCCGGCGATGCGCGCCTACATGCTGCATTCCGCCCCGCCCGACGCCTCGGCCCCGCATCGCGAGGGGCATTGGCTGGCGGAAAGCACCTGGCCCTCCGACCGCACCTACACGCGGCAGATGGCGCTCTCCTTCGACGGCATGCTCGACGGCGACGGCGGGCTTCTGGAACTGCCGATCTCCACGCCGCAGCATCTGGGGCTCGACGCGGGCGAGTTCTTCCCGATGGGCCTCAACGCCGAGATGCCGGGCGACCAGCGCCATGACGACGCCATGTCGCTCTGCTTCGACACGAGGCAGGCGGAAACTCCGGTGGAACTGCTGGGTGCGGCGGTGCTGAAGCTGCGGCTCGTCAGCGACAAGCCGCGCGGCTTCATCGTGGCACGGCTCTGCGACGTGGCGCCCGACGGCTCCTCGGTGCGGATCGCCCATGGCATGCTGAACCTCTGCCACCGCGACAGCCGCGAGACTCCGGCCCCCGTGCCGGTGGGCGAGGAGATCGCGGTGGAGCTGGTGCTCGACCAGATGGCCTACCGTCTGGCGCCGGGCCACCGGCTGCGGCTGGCACTGTCCAACAGCTACTGGCCCTTCCTCTGGCCCAGCCCCGAGCCGGTGACGCTGATCCTGCAGGACGGCATGCTGGAGTTGCCGGTTCACGAGGAAAGCGGCCCGGAATGGCAGCCGCCGCCCGCCGAGGGCGCCGCACCCTGGAAGCACCGCGTGCTGCGCGAGGGCTCCGCCGCCCGGCGGGTGGAGCGCGACCTGATCTCGGGGCGCTGGTCGCTGATCGTCGAGGATGACGGCGGCGAGCGCGAGAACCTGACCCATGGCCTCGTCAGCGGCGAGACCCTGCGCGAGGTCTGGTCGATCCATCCCGACGATCCGCTCTCGGCCCGGGCCGAGATCTTCTGGGAGCAGCGCCTGTCGCGCGGCGACTGGTCGGTGATGACGCGCTGCACCACGCTGATGACCGGCGACGCCGACGGGCTCAGGATGCAGGCCGAACTCACTGCCTACGAGGGCGACAGCCTGATTCTTGCGCGAAGTTTCGACGAGACCGTGCCACGCGACTTCATCTGAACATTGTTCGAGCCGGTTGCAGGAAATCGTTGCCCGAAAAAAGATTCGCGGGTTATTGATTCAGCAATCAACAAAAAAGACGAATTGTCACAGGGAGACTGCGAATGAACGACGAACTCAACCACCTGCTTGCCCGCACCGTGCAGGGCAGGGTCAGCCGCCGCGCCTTCATGGGGCGCGCGGCCGCGATGGGCGTCACTGCGGCGATGGCCAACACCCTGCTTGCCACCAGCCTGCGCGCGCAGGAGCCGGTGAAGGGCGGAACCCTGATCATGGGCCTCGGCGGCGGCGAGAGCACCAACAGCCTCGACCCGGCGCTGGCGGCAAGCCAGGTGCCGTTCCACGTGCTGCGCACCACCGGCGAGAGCCTTGTGGATACCGCCGCCGACGGCGCGCTGGAGATGCGGCTGGCCGAAAGCGTGGAAAGCACGCCCGACGCCAAGACCTGGATGTTCAAGATCCGCAAGGGCGTCGAATTCCACAACGGCGCCACGCTGACCCCGGATGATGTGCTCAAGACCCTGCAGCGCCACAGCGACGAGAAGGCCCAGTCGGGTGCCTTGGGCATCATGCAGGGCATCGAGTCGATGAAGGTCGACGGCGACTACGTCTCGGTCACGCTCGGCACGCCGAACGCCGACCTGCCTTACCTCATGGGCGACTACCACCTGATGATCCAGCCCGGCGGCGGGATCGAGACTCCGGCCGACGGCATCGGGGCAGGGGCCTACAAGATCGTCACCGACGAGCCCGGCGTCCGCCATGTCTTCGAGAAACATGCGAACTACTGGGACAGCAGCCGCGGCCATTACGACCGGGTCGAGTTCATTGTCATCAACGACGCCACGGCGCGGATGGCGGCGGTGCAGTCGGGTCAGGTGCATATCGCCAACCGGGTCGAGCCGAAGGTCGCGGGGCTCCTCGCCCGCGCACCGGGGCTCGAGGTGAAGAACGTCGCCGGCCGCGGCCACTACGTCTTCATCATGCATTGCAACACCGCGCCCTTCGACAACAAGGATCTGCGGCTGGCGCTGAAATACGCCATCGACCGTCAGGAGATGCTCGACAAGATCCTGATGGGCTACGGCACCATCGGCAACGACATCCCGATCAACGCCGCCTATCCGCTGTTCGACGACAGCCTGCCGCAGCGCGAATTCTCGGTCGAGAAGGCCGCCGAGCATTACAAGGCCTCCGGCCATGACGGCAGCCCGATCATCCTGCGCGTCTCCGACGTGGCCTTCCCCGGCGCCATCGACGCCGCGGCGCTGTTCCAGCAGTCGGCGCAGAAGGCGGGCATCCCGCTGCAGATCGAGCGCGAGCCCGGCGACGGCTACTGGTCCGAGGTCTGGAACAAGCAGCCCTTCTCGGCCTCCTACTGGGGCGGCCGTCCGGTGCAGGACCAGATGTACTCCACCGCCTACCAGTCCTCCGCCGACTGGAACGACACGCGCTTCTTCAACGACGAGTTCGACACCCTGCTGCTGCAGGCCCGCGGCGAGCTCGACGAGGCCAAGCGCAAGGCGACCTACGCCCAGATGGCGGCGATCCTGCACGAGGAGGGCGGCCTGATCTGCCCGATGTTCAACGACTTCATCGAAGCGGTGAGCAACAAGGTGCAGGGCTGGGAAGCCAATGGCGTGCAGGAGGTCATGAACGGCCTCGCGCCGCACAAGACCTGGCTCGCGTAAGGTCCGCGGATGAATCCCATCCTGAAACTTCTGGTCCAGCGCATCGCGCTGGGCCTCGTGCTGCTCTTTGCCGCTTCGGTGCTGATCTTCGTCGGCACGACCATCCTCCCCGGCGATGTGGCGCAGAACATCCTAGGCCAAGGGGCAACCCCGCAGGCGCTCGAGAACCTTCGCGCGCAGCTGGGGCTGAACGATCCCGCCTATGTGCGGTATTTCAACTGGCTCGGCGGCGTGCTGCAGGGCGATCTCGGCACCGCGCTGACCAACGGGCAGGACATCGCCACCAGCATGGGCGGCCGGCTCTGGAACACGCTGTTCCTCGCCTTCTGGGCCGCCGTGGTCTCGGTGCCGCTGGCGATCCTTCTGGGCCTCATCGCCGTGCGCTACCGCGACCGCTGGCCCGACAAGGTGATCTCCACCATCACCCTCGCCACCGTCTCGGTGCCCGAGTTCCTCCTGGGCTACATCGCCATCTTCCTCCTGTCGGTCACCTTCCCCATCGCCCCCTCGCTGGCGATGATCAACGACAGCATGTCGCTCGGCGCGAAGCTTCAGGCCATCAGCCTGCCGGTCCTCGTCCTCGTGCTGACCGTCCTCGGTCACATGATGCGCATGACCCGCGCCGCGATCCTCAACGTCATGCAATCGGCCTATATCGAGACGGCCGAGCTGAAGGGCCTGCGTCCCTTCACCGTCATCGCCCGCCACGCCCTGCCCAACGCCATCGCGCCGGTGGTCAACGTGGTGATGCTGAACATGGCCTATCTCGTGGTCGGCGTCGTCGTGGTCGAGGTGGTCTTCGTCTATCCCGGCATGGGGCAATATCTGGTGGACCATGTGGCCAAGCGTGACGTGCCGGTGGTGCAGGCCTGCGGCCTCGTCTTCGCCGCCGTCTACATCAGCATGAACATCCTTGCCGATGTCATCTCCATCCTCACCAACCCGAGATTGAGGCATCCGAAATGAGGGGTATCCCGATCTCCGCCCTCATCGGGCTGGTCTTCACCACCGCCTATTTCCTCGCGGCCATCCTCGCCGACCTGCTCGCCCCCTACGGCATGGCCGAGGTCGTCGGCGGCGTCTGGGAGCCGTCCTCGGCCGAGCATTGGCTGGGCACCGACGGCATCGGCCGCGACCTCCTGAGCCGGATGATCTACGGCGGGCGCACCACCATCCTCGTCGCCACCGCGGCGACGCTGCTCAGCTTCACTCTGGGCTCGGTGCTGGGTTTCCTTGCCGCCGTGCGCGGCGGCTGGGTCGATCAGCTGCTGTCGCGGCTGGTGGACCTGATGATGTCGATCCCCTCGCTGATCTCGGCGCTGGTGGTGCTCTCGGTCATGCCCGTCACCCTGCCGGTGCTGATCCTCGTCATGGGCATCCTCGATGCGACTCGCGTCTTCCGGCTCAGCCGGGCCGTCGCCGTCGATATCGCGGTGATGGATTATGTCGAGGCCGCCCGCCTGCGCGGCGAACGGCAGGGCTGGATCATCGCCCGCGAGATCCTGCCCAACGCGCTCTCGCCGCTGGTGGCCGAGATGGGGCTGCGCTTCATCTTCATGGTGCTGTTCATCTCGACGCTCTCCTTCCTCGGTCTCGGCGTGCAACCGCCGCTGGCCGACTGGGGCGGCATCGTGAAGGAGAACAAGGACGGCATCGTCTACGGCATCCCCGCCGCGCTGATCCCCGCCGTTGCCATCGCAACGCTGGCGATCTCGGTCAATCTCGTTGCCGACTGGGTGCTGAACCGCACCACGAGCCTGAAAGGAGGGCGCGGTGGCTGAACCCCTGCTGACGATCGAAGGCCTGCGCATCGAGGCCACCGCCTATCCGCCCGGCGAGCCGCCGCGCGATGTGGTGCTGGTCGAGGATGTGTCCTTCGCGCTGGAAAAGGGCAAGGTGCTCGGACTGATCGGTGAATCCGGCGCCGGCAAGTCCACCATCGGCCTCTCCTCTATGGCTTACGGCCGTGGCGGGGTGCGGCTGACCGGCGGCGCCATCCGGCTCAACGGGCGCGACATCCGGCTGGCCGGCTCGTCCGATCTGCGCAAGCTGCGCGGGCGCGAGGTCACCTATGTCGCTCAATCCGCCGCTGCCGCCTTCAACCCGGCGCTGCGGCTGATGGATCAGGTGATCGAGACCTCGCTGCGCCACGGCATCCTGTCGAAAGAGGCGGCGGAGAAGCGGGCGATCTCGCTGTTCCGCAAGCTCGGCCTGCCCAATCCCGAAAGCATCGGGCGGCGCTACCCGCATCAGGTCTCCGGCGGCCAGCTGCAACGGGTGATGACGGCGATGGCGCTCTGCCCCAAGCCCGACCTCGTGATCTTCGACGAACCGACCACCGCGCTCGACGTGACCACCCAGATCGAGGTTCTGGCCGCGATCAAGGAGGCCATCGCCGATACCGGGGTGGCCGCGCTCTACATCACCCATGACCTCGCCGTGGTGGCGCAGGTTGCGGATGCGATCATGGTGCTGCGGGCGGGCAAGAAGGTCGAATACGGCACGACGCAGCAGATCATCGAGACGCCGCGCGAGGATTACACCCGCGCGCTGGTCTCGGTCCGCTCGATCGACCACAAGGAAAAGGCCGAGGCCGAGCTGGTGCTCTCGGTGCGCAACGTGACGGCGCGCTATCGCGGCACCAATTTCGACGTGCTGAAGAACATCAACGTCGATCTGCCCGCCGGGCAGACGCTGGCGGTGGTGGGCGAAAGCGGCTCGGGCAAATCCACCCTCGCGCGGGTCATCACCGGGCTCTTGCCCGCCTCGCGCGGCGAGATCAACTTCGCCGGGCGGGTGCTCTCGCCGGAACTGCGGGCGCGCAGCAAGGACGATCTGCGCGAGCTGCAGATGATCTACCAGATGGCCGATACCGCGATGAACCCGCGCCAGACCGTCGGCACGATCATCGGTCGCCCGCTGGAGTTCTACTTTGGCCTCAAAGGCGAGGCCCGGCGCAAGCGGGTGCAGGAACTGCTCGACCAGATCGAGATGGGCTCGGGCTATATCGACCGCTACCCGGCAGAGCTTTCGGGCGGGCAGAAACAGCGCGTCTGCATCGCCCGGGCGTTGGCGGCCAAGCCCAAGCTCATCATCTGCGACGAGGTGACCTCGGCCCTCGACCCGCTGGTGGCCGACGGCATCCTGAAGCTGCTGCTGGAGCTTCAGGCGCAGGAGCATGTGGCCTATCTGTTCATCACCCACGATCTTGCGACGGTGCGCGCCATCGCCGACCGGATCGCGGTGATGTATCGCGGCGAAGTGGTGCGCTACGGCACCAAGACCGACGTGCTCTCGCCGCCCTTCGACGATTACACCGACCTGCTGCTGTCCTCGGTGCCCGAGATGAAGCTCGGCTGGCTCGAGAAGGTGATCGAGACCCGCAGCATGGAAGCGGCGGGCAACTGAGGCGGGGCAGGGGTTAAGAAACCCCTAACACGCTTCGGGAAGTTGCATGAGATCAAGGCCTTGAGGGGATTTTCACGCGTGAAAATCCCCTTTCGCCATGTCGGAGATCGCCGCAACGATCCGCGCGAAACTCTCCCGCGCCCGCCCCACATCATGCCGGGCCCGAAGATAGCCATGCACCAGCCCCGGCTCTTGGATCCAGCGGGCCACCCCGCCCGCCGCCACGATCCGGTCCCGATACTCCCGCCCGTCATCCGACAGGGGATCGCATTCCGCCGTCACGATGAAGGTCGGCGGCAGCCCCGAGAAATCGCTATCCTTCAGCACCTCCGCCGTCGGATCCGCCACCGGAGGCTCCCCCCCGTGCCGGGTCCGGGCATAGAACAGCACATCCTCCCGGCTCAGCATCGGCGCCTCGGCATGGGTCAGGTAGCTCCCCCGATCCGGATCGCCCCCCAGCTCCGGATAGACCAGCACCACCCCCCGCAGATCCAGCTCCCCCCGCGCCGCATGCGCGACCGAAGCCGCCAGACTGCCCCCCGCGCTGTCCCCGGCGAGGATCAGCGCCCCGACCTCCGCCGCAACCGCCCTGGCCGCCGCCAGCGCATCCTCGAACGCCGCCGGATGGACATGCTCCGGCGCCAGCCGGTAATCCACGCTCACCACCCGCAGCCCCGTCGCCGCGCAGATCTCGGCGCAGACATCGTCATGGCTCTCCAGCCCCCCCACCACGAACCCGCCGCCATGCAGGTAGAGCACGGTCAGAGCCGCCTCGCCGCGGCTGTAGACCCGGCAGGGCGCCCCGCCGAAGCTCCGGTCCAGGGTGGTCACCCCGGCTGGCCGAGCCCGGTGGAAGGCGGCGCACATCGCGTCATAGACCGCGCGCTGGTCGGCGATGCTGCGGGAGGCGGTGTCGGGGGGATAGAAGCTCTCGGTCCTGCGGATGAAGGCCCAGGTTTCCGCGTCGCAGAGGCTGGCATAGTCCGGCATGTCGGGCTTTCGGGCTGGCGGGGGCCGGGAAGCTGCCCGCGATCATAGGGCGCGAATGGCAAACGGGGCGGATCGCCGGATCCGCCCCGCTGCAATGTCATTCCGGGCCGGGGCCCGACAAATCAGGCGATCGACAGGTTGGTCGCCGATTCGCGGCCGTCACGGCCAGCTTCGATGTCGAAGGTCACGGCTTGACCGTCGGCCAGCGAGCGGATGCCGGCGCGCTCGAGAGCGGTGATGTGCACGAACACGTCCTTCTTCCCGCCTTCAGGAGCGATGAAGCCGAAACCTTTGGTGGCGTTGAACCATTTCACGGTGCCCTTGGCCATCGTGATGTCTCCTCTAAACATTCCGCCCGCGGAACTGCGGCGGCTCGGCTCAGTCAGGGCAAGATCGATAGACTGTTGCCTTGGAAAGGGAGACAGTGGTCGATAGAGATAACGTCGCCAGCTTTTTATGGCTCTGGCCCGCCGCAAAAGCAAGATAATTTCATCGGGCGCGCGCCGCAGTCGGCAATTCCATGCCTTGCCGGGGGAGCCAATTCGGCGCCGCCCGTGGTCAGAAAACATGCGGCAGATATAGAATGAGAATGACTGGAAAGGGAATTCCTTTCAACTGCGCGGGGATGGCCGTCGTGCCGCTATCCTTCCGACAGGATTGCGGATTTCCGCGACAGTTCTTTGGCCTGGTTCCCTGCGTCGCATTGGCACGCCCGCGCGGAGGGAATAGGCTCTGCGCGAATGGATGGAGAGTGACGATGACCTGGGGAACCTTGATGAGCCGCGCCGGCGGCATGTGCGAGTTTTGCGGCGGGACGGAGGATCTGCTGCCCTGCGACGTGCCGGGGGCGGGGGAGATTCTGCTCTGCGAGATCTGCCAGGGCGAGCCGCCGGCGGCGCATTGGCGCTGTCTCGAGACGGCGGCCTGGTCGGGCGAGCCGGAGGTGCAGGTGGCGGTCTGGCGCAAGCTGGGCGGGATCGACGAAGCCTGGGCGGCGCAGCTGCGCGATCAGATGATCCTGTCGCCCGAGGCCGAGGCGGTGATCGCGGCCCCGGCGGCGCTGGAGCACCGCGATTCGAACGGGGCGCTCTTGGCGGCGGGCGACACGGTGGTGCTTATCAAGGATCTGCCGGTGAAGGGCGCGGGCTTCACCGCCAAGCGCGGCACGGCGGTGCGGGGGATCTCGCTGGTCGCCGACAACGCGGCGCAGATCGAGGGCCGGGTCGAGGGGCAGAAGATCGTCATCCTCACCGAATTCGTGAAGCGGAAGTAGCGCGCCGGACCGGCCGGCGCGCCTTCCGGATCAGATGCGACCCATCAGGATCAGGATCAGCAGGATCACCACCACGAGGCCGAGACCGCCCGAGGGACCGTAGCCCCAGCTGCGCGAATGTCCCCAGGTCGGCAGCACGCCGATCAGGATCAGGATCAGGATGATGAGGAGAATGGTCGAAATGGTCATGGCGGTCCCTTCCAGCGGCCGGTTGATCCGGCTTGTGGCGGGGTAACGCTTTCGCGAGCAAGCGGGTTCCGTGGGGTCGTTTCCGGCGGGATGGGGGAGAAGGTTGGGGGGAAACCCCACCCTACGACATGTGGAATGGTGGGGCGGAACCCCACCCTACGAGGCGCGGGAGGTGGGGGGAAACCCCAGCCTACGGCAGGCGGCGGGGCGTCAGGGCCTTGAAGCGGTCGCCGGTGCGGGCGTTCATGTCGGACATGCTGTCCAGGCTGCGCTGGGTGCGCAGGGTGCGGGTGACGAAGGGGTTGGTCTCGACCTCCACCTCGTCGAGCGCGCCGCGGTCGTTGAGGAGCTCGTCGGCCGGCGGCGGCAGCTCGGGGCGGTTGGCCCCCAGCGCCTTCAGCTGTTTCTCGTGCTCGCACATCAGGTAGTCCAGCGTGATGTCCTCGGTGGTGCGAAGCGGCTTGCCCTTGGTCGGCAGGCATTCGGCGCCGGCCGCGAGCGGCAGGGTGCAGAGGATCAGGGCGAGGATCAGCCGGGGAGCGGCGGTCATGCGGGAGCCTTCCTTCGAGCCGGGAGGGGCCGGAACCGACCGCGGATCGGCCGGGGGTGCTGGTCCATAGATCGGAGCCGGGGCGGGAAATACAATGCACGGCCGGTAAACTTCCCGCCGGATCCGGACCGCCGGAATGCAGGATGCCGCCCCGGGAGGCGGCATCCTATGGCGCGACGCTGAGGGCGCGGGGCCTCAGCGGGTGAATTTCTTGTATTTCACCCGGGTCGGCTCGATCGAATCGGGGCCGAGGCGGCGCACCTTGTCTTCCTCATAGGCTTCGAAGTTGCCCTCGAACCATTCCACATGCGCATCGCCCTCGAAGGCGAGGATATGGGTGCAGAGACGGTCGAGGAAGAAGCGGTCGTGGCTGATGATGATCGCCGAGCCCGCGAAGTCGTCCAGCGCCGATTCGAGCGCCTGCAGCGTTTCCACGTCGAGGTCGTTGGTCGGTTCGTCGAGCAACAGCACGTTGCCGCCCGAGCGCAGGAGCTTGGCCATGTGGACGCGGTTGCGCTCACCGCCCGACAGCAGGCCCACCTTCTTCTGCTGGTCCGGGCCCTTGAAGTTGAAGGCGCCGCAATAGGCGCGGGAGTTCATCTCGGCGTCGCCCAGATGGATCACCTCCAGCCCCTCGGAGATTTCCTCCCAGACGGTCTTGTTCGGGTCGAGCGCGTCGCGCGACTGGTCGACATAGGAGAGCTTCACCGTGTCGCCGAGCACGATCGTGCCCTCGTCCGGCTTTTCCTGCCCGGTGATCATGCGGAACAGCGTCGACTTGCCGGCGCCGTTCGGGCCGATCACGCCGACGATGCCGCCCGGCGGGATGGTGAAGCTGAGATCCTCGATCAGGAGCTTGTCGCCCATGTGCTTCTTGAGGCCCGTGACCTCGATCACCTTGCCGCCCAGACGCTCGCCGTTCGGGATGATGATCTGCGCGGTGGAGATGCGCTCGCGTTCCGACTGGCCGGCCAGTTCGTTGTACTTGTTGATCCGGGCCTTCTGCTTGGCCTGACGCGCCTTGGCGCCGGAGCGGATCCATTCGAGTTCGCGCTGCAGCACCTTCTGCTTGGCCTTGTCCTCGCGGGCTTCCTGCAGCAGGCGCTTGGCCTTCTGTTCCAGCCAGGAGGAATAGTTGCCCTCGTAGGGGATCGAGCGGCCGCGCTCGAGTTCCAGAATCCAGCCGGTGATGTCGTCGAGGAAGTAGCGGTCGTGGGTGACGATCAGGATGGTGCCGGTATAGGCGATCAGGTGCTGCTGCAGCCAGGCGATCGACTCGGCGTCGAGGTGGTTGGTCGGTTCGTCGAGCAGCAGCATGTCGGGCGCTTCGAGCAGCAGCTTGCAGAGCGCGACGCGGCGGCGCTCGCCGCCCGAGAGGCTTTCGACATCGGCGTCATCCGGCGGGCAGCGCAGCGCTTCCATCGCCACGTCGACCTGGCTGTCGAGATCCCAAAGGTTCTGCGCGTCGATCGTGTCCTGCAAGGTCGCCATCTCGTCGGCGGTCTCGTCGGAGTAGTTCATCGCCAGCTCGTTGTAGCGGTCGAGGATGGCGCGCTTGGCCGCGACGCCCTCCATCACGTTGCCGCGCACGTCGAGCGCGGGGTCGAGATAGGGCTCCTGCGCCAGGTAGCCGACGCGGACGCCCTTGGCGGCCCAGGCCTCGCCTTTGAAGTCCTTGTCCATGCCGGCCATGATCTTCAGCAGGGTGGACTTACCGGAACCGTTGACGCCGACGACGCCGATCTTCACCCCCGGCAGGAAGTTCAGATGCACGCCCTCGAAGCATTTCTTGCCTCCGGGGTAGGTCTTGGAGACGTCTTCCATGTGATAGACGTATTGATACGAGGCCATATGAGAGACTCCCTGAGGGCGGTTTGGCGCGTCTTGTAGCGATATCGCTGGACAAGGGCAACGTGGGGGTGGTTTGTCGCAGCCGGATCTGGGGGAGAGCGGGTTGCAGGGCTGGCCGGTGGCACGAGCGGGGATGGTGATCGGCCTGTTGGGCGGGTCCTTCGATCCGGCCCATGCGGGGCATGCGCATATCACCCGCGAGGCGCTGAAGCGCTTCGGGCTGGACCGGGTGTGGTGGCTGGTGTCGCCCGGCAATCCGCTGAAGCCGCGCGGCCCGGCCCCGCTGGCCGAGCGCATGGCCCAGGCACGGGCGGTGATGCGGCATCCGCGGGTGGTGATCTCGGATCTCGAGGCCCGGATGGGCACCCGGCTGACGGCGGATACGCTGCAGGGGCTGCAGGCCCGCTATCCCGGGGTGCGCTTCGTCTGGCTGATGGGGGCGGACAACCTGGCGCAGTTCCACCGCTGGGACCGCTGGCAGTGGATCATGACCCATGTGCCGGTCGGCGTGCTGGCGCGGCCCGGGGCGGGGGTGCGCGGGCGCACCAGCCGGGCGGCGCAGAGCTTTGCCGGCGCGCGGGTGCCGGGGGCGCTGGCCGAGACGCTGGGGCGACAGGCGGCGCCGGCCTGGTGCTTCGTCGATGTGCCGATGGTGGACCTGTCCTCGACCGAGATCCGGGCGCGCGGCGACTGGCGACGCCCGGGGGGCTGAACCGGCGGCGTCGCTCCCCGAGGAGAGGATGCGGCCAAGGAGAAACCGGGGCCGCTCGCCGGAGCGTGAGACCGCGTGGCTTGCCAGAGGGGCCGCGCGGTCTGTAGGCTTCCGGCGGTTCGGGATCGGGGAGGATCACATGCGGATTTCGCGGCGCTGGATGCTGGGCGCACTGCTGGGAAGCGTGGCGGCCCCGGCGCTGCCGGTCTTCGCCGATGCGCCGGCGACCTCGCCGCGGCCGATGCGGCGCGGCGGGCCGGCGCCCGTGGTGCGCGAGGCGGAGGAACTGGTCGCCGAGGCGCGGCTGGGCGGCAGCATCGGCTTCGTGGTGGCCGATGCGGCGACCGGCGAGGTGCTGGAGCAGAGCGATGGCGCGTTGCCGCTGCCGCCGGCCAGCGTCGCCAAGGCGGTCACCGCGCTCTACGCGCTGGAGGCGCTGGGGGCGGAGTACCGCTACGCCACCCAGATCCTCGGCACCGGGCCGGTGGTGGGCGGCGTGGTGCAGGGCGATCTGGTGCTGGCGGGCTCGGGCGATCCGACGCTGAGCACCGATGCGCTGGGCGATCTGGCGGCGCGGCTGCGGGCGGCGGGCGTCACCGGCATCACCGGGCGCTACATCGCCCATGCCGGAGCGCTGCCCGCCGTCACGGCGATCGACGCCGAGCAGCCGGACCATGTCGGCTACAACCCGGCGATCTCGGGGCTGAACCTGAACTACAACCGGGTGTATTTCGAATGGCGCCGCGCCGGTTCGGATTATCAGGTGACGATGGACGCGCGGGCCGAGCGCTTCGTGCCCAAGGTGTCGATGGCGCGGATGCAGGTGGTGAGCCGCGACCTGCCGGTCTACACCTATGCCGCGGCGCAGGGCTCGGACAACTGGACGGTGGCCAGCACCGCACTGGGCAAGGGCGGCAGCCGCTGGTTGCCGGTGCGCCATCCCGAGGCCTATGCCGCTGAGGTGTTCCAGACCCTCGCCAAGGCGCAGGGCATAGAGCTGCCGGCGGCGCAGCTGGTACGGGTGCGGCCCGAGGGCGCGGTGCTGGCCTCGTGGGAGAGCGTGCCGCTGCGGCTGATCCTGCAGGACATGCTGAAGTTCTCCACCAACCTGACGGCGGAGGTGGTCGGGCTGACCGCCTCGGGCGCGGGGTCGCTGGAGGAATCGGCCAAGGCGATGAACCTCTGGGCCGCCGCGCGCTTCGGCATCGCGCCGGAGTTCCACGACCATTCCGGTCTTGGCGGCGGCTCGCGGATCTCGGCCGCCGACATGGTGACGGCGCTGGTCCGGGCGCAGAGCACGCTGACCGGGGCGGAACTGCGCGGGCTGCTGCGCGAGGTGGGGCTGCGCGACGCCAAGGGGCGCGAGCAGCGCAACGCTGCGGTGAGGGTGCAGGCCAAGACCGGGACGCTGAACTTCGTCTCGGGCCTTGCGGGGCATGCGCGGGCGGGGGAGGGGCGCGACATGGTCTTCGCCATCTTCTGCGCCGATCCCGAGCGGCGCGACCGGCTGACCCTGGCCGAACGCGAGCAGCCGCCGGGCGGGCGCGCCTGGGCCGGGCGGGCGCGGCTGCTGCAGAGCCGGTTGATCGAGCGCTGGATCGCCGTCCACGGTTGATGCATCGCATTCTCCGCATTTGCCCCGGCGTCCCTTGCGCCGTCAGCAGGTTGTTAGGACTGCGCTGCCATTCTCGCTGTCGGAGGTGAGGGGCCGGCATCCGACCGTCCGAACCTCGCTGCCGCGGGTGGGTGAAGGACAGGACATGACAGACGATCTGGACGGCCGACTTGCCTTCATCGGGGTAAGCAAGGCGGAGCTTTCGGCGATGGCCCGGCACAGCGCGCTCATCTGCCGCGCTGTCGACCGCGGGCTGGAGACTTTCTACGCCAAGCTGGCGCAGACGCCGGAGCTGGAGGGGTTCTTCCCCGACGGCGCGCAGATCGACCACGCGCGCTCCATGCAGCGGATGCATTGGGGCAAGATCGCCGCCGGGCGGCTCGACGCCGACTACGTCGAGGAGGTGACCCGCGTCGGCAAGGTGCATGCGCGGATCGGCCTCGATCCGCGCTGGTATCTGGGCGGCTACGCGCTGATCCTCGGCGAGGTGGTGAAGGCGATGCTGCCGACGCTGGTGGGCGCGGGCGTCCTCGGCAGCCGGCGGACGCAGGAGGCGGGCGAGGTCATCGGCACGGTGCTCAAGGTCGCGCTGATGGACATGGATTACGGCATCACCACCTATCTCGACGCGCTGACCGCCGAGAAGCTGGCGTTGGAAGCGGAGCGACAGAGCCTCGCCACCGAACAGGCGCGCTCGCTGGGCGAGGCCTCTTCGGCGATGGAGGAGATCACCTCGGCGATCCGGCAGAACGCCGACAACGCGGCACAGACCGAGGAGAGGGCGGGGCGGGCGGTGGAGACCGCACAGCTGGGGGCCGAGGCGGTGCAGCAGGCGGTGGCGGCGATGCAGAACATCGCCAGTCAGGTGCTGCTGGTGCAGGAGATCGCCCGGCAGACCGACCTCTTGGCGCTGAACGCGGCGATCGAGGCGGCGCGGGCGGGGGAGCATGGCAAGGGTTTCGCCGTGGTCGCCGCCGAGGTGCGCAAGCTGGCCGAACGCTCGGCGCGCTCGGCGGGGGCGATCGGCAGCCTTTCGGCGCAGACGCTGGCGATGTCGGAGGAGGCCGACAGCCGGCTGCGCTCGCTGGTGCCCGACATCCGCCGCACCTCGGAGCTGGTCGCCGAAATCTCCGCCGCCTGCCGCGAGCAGACCATCGGGGTGGAGCAGATCACCGTGGCGATCCAGCGGCTGGACGACGCCGGGCAGGGGCTGGCGGGCGAGGAGGGCGGGCCGGCGCAGCATCGCCCCCAGCGCCGGCAGCCGGCGCGGCGGGCGGCACGGCTGGTCTGACTGGGGCAGCGATGGACGGCGGGAGCGGGGCAGAGCCGCTCCGAGCCGACGGCAACTCTTGCGGCTGGCGATCAGCGCCTCCCTCGCGCCGCGGCAAAGGGGGCTTGATGGCGGGGCAGAGGCCTCTGGTCTCCTCGGCAGGAGAGATGGTCCAACTGGAGCCATCCGGTGGGCGTGCCTGTCGCTGAGACCGCACTCCCCGGCAGTGGCCTTCAGAAATGCCACCGCCATCTTGCCCGTTGCACATCAACGCGCAACAGCGCTGACCAGCCCTGGCCGGGGCTCCAGGTGCAGCTTGCGCCTCGCCAGAATTGCGGCGGTGTGGATCGCTCTCAGTGCCGCTTGGGCGAGTCTGTCGTGATCTCCATCACCGTCGTCCGGTCGCCGGTCGTGCAGGCCGGATCCTTTGCCAGGGCCTCCGCCCATTCGGGCTCCTACATCCACGTGCGGGACGCCTTCCACCACAGTGCGGCCTCGGGCGAGAGGCTCGCGAGCCCAGGATTTACCGGAGGAACCTTTCCATCTGAGAATTTGGGGGGACGCACGCCTCGGTCTGTGCATACTTTGACTGGCGATTCTTCCAGGTTGCGTCGAGAGGGATTTCGGGCGCGTCCTTGGATGGCCGAGTCTTCGGTTGGGGGAAGCATGGTCTGGAGCCGTCTGGACTGGCATACGCCGGTCTTTCTCAATCTGCCGGGTGCTGCGGATCCCGAGCCTATCCTCGCTGTCGATGAGGCGAGTGAATTCCTCGCCAACCGCTGGCCGGCAGAGAAGACCGCCGTCTACTGGGAAGCGGCGAATCTTTGCAGACGATGCATCCACGGCCAGGTCGGGCCCCTGGAGGCCCGGGACGCGCTCGTCGCCGCGGCCGAGGAGGCGGGCATTCATATGGCAGCCTGAAGCAGCGGCGGTGCTCCGTTGCATGCCTCCTCCGACTTCCTCCTGCGCGGGCAGTGGTGGCAGGCGCGGGACATGCCGACGCGGAGGGAGCGCCGCCCCGAAGTTCTTTGGAGCCTTCCGCGTGTGATGGCCAGTCCTCGATCCAATCGGGGAGGTCCTCTGCACGAACGTCTTGCGTGAGGCGCCGTTACCCGCTTCCCGATCGGCGCCCGCCGCACGGCGGCATGATCGGCAGGCCGGCGGTCTCCGGCATCAACATCAGGGCGCGTGCCTGTGCTCGATGCATCGGCAGACGCTCCCCGGCATTCAGCGGCAAAAGGTCGTTTGGTTGTTGACTCCGCGGCGGGTCTGGGTAAAAGGCGGGCTTCAAGGATTTCGCGGGGGGCTTCGGCTCGCCGGCTGCAGGAGATACCATCATGGCGAAGCCGACGACGATCAAGATCCGGCTGAACTCGACGGCGGGCACCGGGCACTTCTATGTGACCAAGAAGAACGCCCGCACCATGACCGACAAGATGGTCGTGCGTAAGTACGATCCGGTCAAGCGCGAGCATGTCGAATACAAGGAAGGCAAGATCAAGTAAGATCTGCCGTCTGCGACAGCTGACAGGGCCGCGCCGTTTGTGCGCGGCTTTTTGTCGTTCGGAGGGACGATGGCCGAGGCTCCGGCGCTGCACTACCGGCGGGCCGGGCCGGGCGATCTGGCGGCGGTCGACGCCTTGCTGGCGCGGAGCTATGCGCGGCTGTTGAAGGCGGATTACCCGCCCTCGGTGCTGGTGACGGCGCTGCCGATCCTGTCGCGGGCGCGGCCGGAGCTGATGCGCAGCGGCAGCTACTGGGTGGCCGAGGCCGCAGGCGGGGCGCTGGTGGCGGCGGGCGGCTGGACGCCGCGCGGGGCCGGGGTCGGCGAGGTGCGGCATGTGGTGACCGATGCGGGCCATGTGCGGCAGGGGATCGGCGCGGGGCTGATGCGGGCGGTGATGGCGCAGGCGCGCGACGCGGGCGTCGGGCGGCTGGATTGTCTGGCCACGCGGACGGCGGCGCCCTTCTATGCGGCGCTTGGATTCGTGGCGCGGGGCGAGGTGGAGATCGCGCTGCGGCCCGGGATCGGGTTCCGGGTGGAGCGGATGGACTGCAGTCTTTGAAATGAAAAAGGGCCGGTCCTGCGACCGGCCCTTTCCGTTATCCGGGGCGAGGCGAGGTTACTCGCGGTTGCCCATGAAGTTCAGCAGGAACATGAACAGGTTGATGAAGTCGAGGTAGAGCTGCAGCGCGCCCATGATGGCGGCCTTGCCCAGCCACTCGCTGTCACCCATCTGCGCATGCTGCAGGTAGGTCGTCTTGATGTTCTGCGTGTCATAGGCGGTGAGACCCGCGAAGATCAGCACGCCGATGGCCGAGATGGCGAAGGCCAGCGCCGAGGAGGCGAGGAAGATGTTCACCACCATGGCGACCAGAAGGCCGATCACGCCCATCATCAGGAAGGTGCCGAGACCCGACAGGTCCTTCTTCGTGGTGTAGCCATAGAGCGAGAGGCTCGCGAAGGCGATGGCGGTCACGAGGAAGGTCTGCGCGATCGAGGCGCCGGTGAAGACGAGGAAGATCGAGCTGAGCGACAGGCCCATCAGCGCGGCATAGACATAGAAGAACAGCTGCGCCGAGGCGGTAGACAGCCGGTTGATCATCGCGCCGAAGGCGAAGACCATGATCAGCGGCAGGAACATGATCACCCATTTCAGCGGCGTCGCGTAGAGCAGCGCGCCGAAGTCGGTGAGGTAGCGGCCGTTGCTGAGCGCCATCTCGCCCGGAACGGTGGTGACCGCGAGGCCCGAGATGGCCCAGGCGGCGCCGCCGGTCAGCAGCATGCCGACGGACATCAGCCCGTAGACCTTGTTCATGTGGGCGCGCAGACCCTCGTCGATCACACCAGCCCGGGCGCCTGCGCCGACCGAACGGATATTCTGGTATTCAGCCATGAAGCTCTCCCTATCTGTTCAAAAAGTGTCCCCGGAGGGCCGGAGACACCGCTTGGGTTCAATATTGGGAAGGCTCCCCGGCAATTCAAGCGTTTCTGCCCGGAAGCGCCGGTTTATCTTGCCGCGGCTCAGCGCAGCCAGGTCGAGGGAACGTCCCAGAGAGGGCGGTCGGCTTCGGCCCGGGCCTGGGCGGGGGTGAGGCCGATGTCGGCGAGGGCCGCGGCGTCGAGCCGGGCGAGTTGCAGGCGTTGGCGGCGGGCGACGAGGGCGAGCCGCGCCGTCTTCAGCAGCCGCGCCAGGGTCCCGCCCTTCTGCACGCGCCCGAGGGTCAGCTGTGCGGTGTGAAGCGAGGCGAACATGGTTTTTCCTTTCAGGTTCAATACAGCGGTGACGAGCCGTGAGGGGCTGCAAATCACTTGATCATCATGCCCGAATCGCACACATTTGGAAAATGAATGGTTTTGACGTCTAGCATCAGGATCTGTGATATGGCGCGCAATCTCGACCTGACCGCGCTGCGCTCTTTCGTGGCCGTCGCCGATGCCGGCGGGGTGACGCGGGCGGCGGGCTTTCTCAACCTGACGCAATCGGCGGTGTCGATGCAGATCAAGCGGCTGGAGGAGGCGCTCGATCTGCCGCTGCTCGACCGCTCGGCGCGCAAAGTGGGGCTGACCGCCTCGGGCGAGCAGCTGCTGAGCTATGCGCGGCGGATGCTGTCCTTGAACGACGAGGTCTTCGGGCGGCTGACCCATGACGCCTTCGAGGGCGAGGTGGTGCTGGGCGTGCCGCATGACATCGTCTATCCGGCGATCCCGCAGGCGTTGCAGCGCTTCAACGCCGAATATCCGCGGATGCGGGTGACGCTCCTGTCCTCCTTCACCCGCGGGCTGAAGGCGCAGTTCGCCCGCGGCGAATGCGACGTGATCATGACGACAGAGGACGGGCTGGAGCCCGGGGGCGAGACCTTGGCGCAGCTGCCCTTGGTCTGGGTCGGGGCGCCGGGCGGCTCGGCCTGGAAACAGCGGCCGTTGCGGCTCGCCTTCGAGCACAACTGCATCTTCCGCACCGGGGTGCAGGCGGCGTTGGATGCGGCGGGGATCGGCTGGACCATGGCGGTGGAATCGGACAGCTCGCGCACCATCGAGGCCAGCGTCTCGGCCGATCTCGCGGTGCATGCGGCTTTGCTCGGGACCGAGCCGCCGCATATGGAGCGGATCCAGCACAATGGCGCCCTGCCGGACCTCGCGACGACCAAGGTGAACCTCTATGTCGCCGATCCGGCGCACAGCCCCGCCGTGCTGACGCTGGCCGAGCTGATCCGCCGCGCCTATGCCGGCGGGCGGACCGTGGCCTGAGCCTCAGGGCAGGATGACGACCTTGCCGGTGGCCTGACGCGAGCGCAGCAGCTCCATGCCCTCGGCGACCCGCTCCAGCGGCAGGCGGTGGCTGACATGCGGCGTGATCGCGCCCTCCGCCAGCCAGCCCATCAGCGTGCTGAGGCTTTCGGTCAGCGCCGCCGGGGCGAAGCTGAGATAGCCGCCCCAGTAGAGGCCGATGACGCTGAGGTTCTTCACCAAGAGGAGGTTGGCCGGGATCTGCGGCACGGTTCCGCCGGCGAAGCCGATGCAGAGCAGCCGCCCCTCCGGCCGCGTCGCGCGTAGGGCCTCGGTGAAGGCCTCGCCGCCGACCGGGTCATAGACCAGGTCGACCCCGCCGAGCGCCTTCAGCGCGCCGCGCAGGTCCGGGGCGTCGCTGTCGATCGTGATGTCGGCCCCGGCCTGCCGGGCGATCTCCAGCCGCTCCGGCCCGCGGGCGGAGGCGATGACCCGCGCCCCCATCCGCTTGCCGATCTCCACCGCGGCAAGCCCGACGCCGCCCGCCGCGCCCAGCACCAAGAGCGTCTCGCCGGGTTGCAGCCGCGCCTTGCGCTCCAGCGCCAGATGGCCGGTGCCATAGGCGATCTGCAGCGCGGCGGCCTGCTCGAAACCCACGGCCTCGGGCAACGGAAGGCAGCGCTCGGCCGGAAAGCAGCCCTGCTCGGCCAGCCCGCCATGGGTGCCGAAGACGGCGACGCGGCTGCCGATGGCCGGTCCCTGCATCCCGGGACCAAGTGCGGTGACCACCCCGGCCAGCTCCATGCCGAGGGTGTAGGGCAGGGCCGGATGCTCCTGATACTTGCCCTCCTGCTGCAGCAGATCGGCGAAATTCAGCGCGCAGGCGGCGATCTTCAGCCGGACTTCGCCGGGGCCGGGGTCGGGGACGGGGATGTCGGTCAGGGTCGGAGGGATGCCGATCCGGCTCAATTGAAAGGCGCGCATGGGTCACTTTCGGCAATCAAGAGAAGAGGTTTTGCCGCAATCAGGCGCTCCGCAGTCGTTTTGGCAAGCCGGCTGCGAAGATCTTTGCAAATTGCATAGGTTAAGCCGGTCGAGCTTCGCGATATGCGTTGCAAATCGCAAATCGGCCGTGGGGCGAGTCGGCGCGGGATGACGCTCCCTGCGGGCGATTCCCGCACGGTCGGCAAAGTCATTTCTCCACTTGTATAATTGGACATATCCAAAAAGACAGGTTCAAGGGGGGTTTTGCAGGAAATTGTGGATAACTCTTGGAATGCCGATTTTGGCACGGAATTTGCTTATAGGAAGGCAGGGACAGCAAATTATTGGAGCGAATTTATGAAACACCCCGTTGATGCACATGTGGGCAAACGGATCCGTCACCGTCGCTGGATGGTCGGCATGACTCAGCAGCAGCTGGCCGATTGCGTCGGGATCAAATTTCAGCAGATCCAGAAATACGAAACCGGGATGAACCGGGTCAGCGCCTCGCGCCTCTGGGACATCGCCGAGGCACTGGGCGTGTCGATCAGCTTCTTCTTCGAAGGTCTGGAAGGCGCGGGAGACGCCGCCCGTCAGGCCGAAGGCGACCGGATCACCGACAAGGAAGCGCTGGAACTCGTGCGGTCCTATTACGCGATCCCCGAGGCGCAGCGCCGCCGCCTGTTCGACCTGGCGCGCGTGCTGAGCGAGGCCGCCTAGCTGAGCCCGGAGGCGCCGCCCGAGGGCGACGCTTGACCCCGTGACCACGAGGCATTAGCGCCTTGTGAAAAAGGGGGCGACATGACCAGCATCGACCGGGCCGAACAGGCCGAACTGATTGCGACGGCAGCCGAACTTGCCGATGCCGCCCGCGAGGCCACGCTGATGCATTTTCGCAGCGTCGGTCTCGCGGCGGAGACCAAGGAAACCACCCATTTCGATCCGGTGACCATCGCCGACCGGCTGAGCGAGGAGCGCATGCGCGCCATCCTCGCTCTCCGCCGTCCGCAGGATGCGATTCTTGGCGAGGAGATGGGCGCGACCTCGGGCACCAGCGGCCTGACCTGGGTGCTCGACCCGATCGACGGCACGCGCTCCTATCTCTGCGGCACGCCGACCTGGGGGGTGCTGATCTCGGTCGCGGATGCGACGGGGCCGATCTATGGCCTGATCGACCAACCCTATATCGGCGAGCGCTTCGAGGGCGGCTTCGGCCGGTCGGAAATGACGGGGCCCCTGGGTCGGCGCAAGCTTGGCACGCGGGCGGCGCGGCCCCTGGCCGAGGCGATCCTGATGACCACCTTCCCGGAAGTCGGCACGCCCGAGGAGGGCGCGGCCTTCCGCAAGCTTGCCTCGCAGGTGCGGCTGACCCGCTACGGCACGGATTGCTACGCCTATGCGCTGGTCGCGGCGGGGCAGATCGATCTGGTGGTGGAGGCGGGGCTGCAACCCTATGACGTGCAGGCGCCGATGGCGGTGGTCGAGGCCGCGGGCGGGATCTTCACCGACTGGCAAGGGCGGCGCGATCCGCAGGGCGGGCGGGTGATCGCTGCGGCCAATGCGGAGATCCATGCGGCGGCGCTGGAGGTCTTGCGCGGCGCGTGAGGCTGGCGTCCGGGGGCTGTCTGCCCCCCCCCAGCCCGGCCATGGGCCGGGCGTTCTTCGCTTGAAATCCTCCACAGGAGGATTTCAATGCGCTCATCACCCCCGAGGATATTTTTCGACAGAAAATGGGCGGGTATGTCTGAGGTATTGATCCGGGGCGCGGAAGTTGTCGTGACCATGGACGGGGCGCGACGCGAGATTGCGGGCGGCGATGTGCTGGTCCGGGGCGGGGTGATCGCGGCCGTCGGGCAGGGGCTGACCTCGGCGGGGCGGGTCGTGGAGGCCAAGGGCTGCGTGGTCACGCCGGGGCTCGTCAACACGCATCACCATCTCTACCAGACGCTGACGCGGGCGGTGCCCGGCGGGCAGGATGCGCTGCTCTTCGGCTGGCTGAAGACGCTCTATCCGATCTGGGGGCGCTTCGGGCCGGAGGAGATCTTCGTCTCGGCTCAGGTCGGGCTGGCGGAGCTGGCGCTGTCGGGCTGCACGCTGACCTCGGATCATCTCTATCTCTATCCCAATGGCGCGCGGCTTGACGACACGATCGCGGCGGCGCGGGAGGTGGGGCTGCGGTTTCATCCGACACGGGGGGCGATGAGCATCGGCGAGAGCGCTGGCGGCCTGCCGCCGGATGCGCTGGTGGAGCGGGAGGCGGCGATCCTCGAGGACAGCATCCGGGTGGTGGATGCCTTTCACGACGCCTCCGAAGGCTCGATGCTGCGGGTGGGGCTGGCGCCCTGTTCGCCCTTCTCGGTCAGCCGCGACCTGATGCGCGAGGCGGCGCTGCTCGCCCGCGACAAGCGGGTGATGCTGCACACCCATCTGGCCGAGAATGACGAGGACGTGGCCTATTCGCTGGCGCAGTTCGGCTGTCGCCCGGGGCAATATGCCGAGGATCTGGGCTGGACCGGCCCGGATGTCTGGCACGCGCATTGCGTGAAGCTGGATGCGGGGGAGATCTCGCTCTTTGCCCGCAGCCGGACCGGGGTGGCGCATTGCCCCTGTTCCAACTGCCGTCTCGGCTCGGGCATCGCGCCGCTTCGGGCGATGCGGGATGCGCGGGTCCCCGTGGGGCTGGGGGTGGATGGCTCCGCCTCCAACGACGCGGGCAACCTGATCGGCGAGGCGCGGCAGGCGATGCTGTTGCAGCGGGTGGCGCGCGGGGCCGATGCGATGAGCGTCCGCGAGGCGCTGGAGGTGGCGACGCTGGGCGGGGCAGAGGTGCTGGGGCGGCCGGATTGCGGCTCGCTGGAGCCGGGCAAGCGCGCCGATCTGGCGATCTGGGATGTGTCCGGGATCGAGGCGGCGGGGGCCTGGGACCCGGTGGCGGCGTTGCTCCTTTGCGGGCCGACGCGGGTGCGGGATCTCTTCGTCGAGGGGCGGCAAGTGGTGGGCGATGGCCAGATGCGGACGCTCGACCTGCCGCGGGTGATCGAGCGGCAGCGGCAGCTGGCGCGGGCCTTGGCGCTCTGAGGCCTTGCGGGGCAGGGGGGCGAGCGGCTAGGAGACGGCAGAAGCGGTCCGGGGGAAGCCATGTCGCATGATTACGGGGCGCAGCGCGCCGATACCTACAAGACCTTCGCCGAAATCGGCAAGAACGAGTCCTGGCCGAAGAAGGCGGTCGTCGTCTTCCAGTTCTACCCCGAGGATATCGAGGCGAAGTGGGCGGCGGTGGAGAAGGCGCTGCGGGCCAAGGGCTTCCGCACCAGCCATGACGAGCATCTGCTCGACGCCCGCATCGGCCCGATCGACATCAACCCCGACGAGATCTGGCGCTACGAGCGCATGGCGACCGAGGCGGCGCTGCCCTTCGAGTTCTACCCGGAGGGCTGGGAGCTGGACGACTGAGCCACCGGCTTGCCCGCGATCCGCACATCGCGGATCGCCCGGTCGTCGCCCATCATGATGGTGGGGAACAGCGCCTGCCAGATGTCTCCGGCCCGCCGCGTCGCCTGTTCGATGGCGGGGGTGGAGGCGAGGTCGATCACCACCAGATCGGCCTCCATCCCGGGGGCGATGTTGCCGATCCGGCTTTCGGCATGCAGCGCCCGGGCGGAGCCCTGCGTCGCCAGCCACCAGAGCTGCGCCGGGTGCAGCGCATGGCCGCGCAGCTGGCCGACCTCATAGGCCGCAGCCATCGTGTGCAGCATGGAGAAGGACGACCCGCCGCCGGTGTCGGTGGCGAGCCCGACCCGCAGGCTGGTCGCCAGACCCATGTCGAAGAGCCCCGAGCCGATGAAGGTGTTCGAGGTCGGGCAATGGATCAGGCTCGCCCCGGCCTCGGCCAGCCGGTCCTTCTCGCGCTTGGTCAGGTGGATGGCATGGCCGTAGATCGCCCCCTCGCGCAGCAGGCCTTGCGTCTCGTAGGTGTCGAGGTAATCGCGCGACTGCGGGTGCAGCCCCTGCACCCAGTCGATCTCGTCCAGCTGCTCCGACAGATGCGTCTGCATCAGGCAATCCGGATGCTCGCGCCAGAGCGCGCCGAGGGCGGCGAGCTGTTCGGGCGTGGAGGTGGGCGAGAAGCGCGGGGTGATGACGTAGTTCAGCCGCCCGCGCCCGTGCCAGGCTTCGAGCAGGCGCTTGCTGTCGTCATAGGCGCTCTGCGCGGTGTCACGCAGGCCTTCGGGGGCGTTGCGGTCCATGCAGGTCTTGCCGGCATAGGCGCGCAGGCCGCGCGCCTCGGCGGCGGTGAAGAAGGCCTCGACGCTGCAGGGATGGATCGTGGCATAGCTGCAGACGGTGGTGGTGCCATGCGACAGCGTGAGATCGAAATAGCGGTTGGCGATCTCGGCCGCATAGGCCGGATCGGCGAAGCGCATCTCCTCGGGGAAGGTGTAGCTGTTCAGCCAGTCGATCAGCCGCTTGCCCCAGCTGGCGATGATCGCGGTCTGCGGGTAATGCACATGGGCATCGACGAAGCCCGCCGAGATCAGCGCCCGGCCATAGTCGGTCACCGGCGCCTGCGGATGCGCGGCGCGCAGCCGCCCCGCCGGACCCACATCGGCGATCCGCCCGTCCTTCACCAGCACGGCGCCATGGCTCTCGTGCCGGGCCGCGGCCTCGCCCTCGACGAAGGGATCGCCGGCGAAAGAGATCACCTGTCCCAGCAGCAGTTCGGCCATGCGTATCTCCTTCGTCGCGGCATCCGGCGCAGAGCCTAGCCCCTTTCGCGCCAATGGTAAATTTGCCTTGCGCCCCTGTTTATCCGATCCGCCTTTGGGTATGGTCGCGGCCAAACGGATCGGAGGCGGCATGGCTCAGCACGAAGCATCAGACGCGCGTGACGACGAGCTTCAGGGCCTGACCGGCCGCCGGGTCGATCTGATCCTCGACGCGGTCGAGGCGCGCGACACCGATGCGCTGTCCGAGCTTCTGGAACCGCTGCACCCCGCCGACATCGCCGACCTGCTGGAGCAGATCGGCCCGGTCGAGCGGCGCGGCCTGCTGACCCTCTGGTCGGGCGAGATCGACGGCGAGATCCTGTCGGAGATCAGCGATTCGATCCGCGAGGAGGTCATCGACTACCTGCCGCGGCACGTGCTGACCGAAGCCGTGCGCGAACTCGACACCGACGACGTGGTCGACATCCTCGAGGATCTCGAGGAGCCGCAGCAGGAGATCATCCTCGGCGCGCTGGAGATGGTCGACCGCGTGGCCGTCGAACAGGCGATGGCCTATCCGGAGTATTCCGCCGGCCGCCTGATGCAGCGCGAGGCGGTGGTGGCGCCGATGCACTGGACGGTGGGCGAGGCCATCGACTTCCTGCGCGCCAACGACCGGCTGCCGGACCAGTTCTACCACGTCATCCTCGTCGATCCGCGGATGAAGCCGCAGGGCTATGTCACGCTGGGGCGGCTCTTGTCGTCGCGGCGCGAGGTGAAGCTGACCGAGATCGAGGAGGAAAGCTTCCGCACCATCCGCGCCTCGCAGGAAGAGGCGGATGTGGCCTATATCTTCAACCAGTATCACCTGATCTCCTGCCCGGTGGTGGATGACAGCGACCGGCTGGTGGGCGTCATCACCATCGACGACGCGATGAACGTGCTGGACGAGGAGCACGAGGAGGACATCCTGCGCCTCGCCGGGGTGGGTGACGAGAGCTCGATCTCGGACGGGGTGTTCGACACTGTGAAGCAGCGCTTCCCCTGGCTCTTCGTCAACCTGCTGACCGCCAACATGGCGGCGCTGGTGATCGGCCAGTTCGAGGCGACCATCTCGGTCATCGTGGCGCTGGCGGCGCTGATGCCGATCGTGGCCTCGATGGGCGGCAATGCCGGCACGCAGGCGCTGACCGTGGCGGTGCGGGCGCTGGCGACGCGCGACCTGACCACCTCGAACGCCATGCGGGTGGTGAAGCGCGAGGCGGTGGTGGGGCTGCTGAACGGGCTCGGCTTTGCCATCATCATGGGCGGGATCGGCTGGCTCGGCTACGGCTCCGCCATGCTGGGCGTGGTGCTGGGGCTGGCGCTGATCGTCAACCTGCTGGTGGCGGCGCTGGGCGGCATCCTCGTGCCGCTGGGGCTGAACCGGATGGGGCTCGACCCGGCGCTGTCCTCGGGCACCTTCGTGACCACGCTGACCGACGTGATCGGTTTCTTCGCCTTCCTGGGCCTCGCCACGGTGATCCTGCTGTGACCGTCATCGCCGACAAGACCGAGGCGCGCCGCGCCGCCTTCGCCGCCCGCGCCGCAGCCCATGCCGCAGGGCAGGGCCAGGCCGCGCAACTGCTGGCCGACTGGCTCGTCCCCCATCGCGGCAAAGTGCTGGCGGGCTACATGGCGATGCGGACCGAGATCGATCCGACGCCGGCGATGGCCGCGCATGACGGCCCGGTCTGCGTGCCGGTGATCGTGGCCGCGGGCCAGCCGCTGCGCTTCCGCCAGTGGAGCCACGGCTGCCGCATGGTCGCCGGAACCTTCGGCGCGCTGGTGCCGGAGGAGGGGGCATGGCTCGAGCCCGAGGTGCTGATCGTGCCGCTTCTCTCCTTCGACCGGCGCGGCTTCCGGCTGGGCTATGGCGGCGGCTTCTACGACCGCACCCTCGAAGTGCTGCGCGCTAGGCATCCGGTGCTGGCGGTGGGTTTCGCCTATGCCGCGCAGGAGGCGCCCGAGGTGCCGACCGAGCCCACCGACCAGCCGCTCGACGCGCTGATCACCGAGAACGGCCCCTTCCCCCTTTCATCTTCGTGAAAATATCCCCGGGGGTGCGGGGGCAGGCAGCCCCCGCTGCTGTCCGCCGGGCTCACCGGGCGATCTTCTCGTCGCGCACGAACATGTTGTCCCAGGCCCGGTCGATCAGCTCCGGCGTCATCTGATAGGGCATGCCCTCGAATTCGCAGACCGAGATCATCTGGTCGATCAGGTAGACCGGCTGGTAATTGGCGTAATTGTTCTGGATCGTCGGGAACTTCACCTTCATCAGATGCAGCAGCGCCCGCTCGTCCAGCGGCATGTTCCGCTTGCGGGCGACCATGGCGAAGATCTTCAGGAAGTTCTCCTGGTTCGGTCCCTCGACCTTGATCTTGAAGAAGATCCGCCGCAGCGCGGCGCCGTCGAAGATCTCGTTCGGGTGGAAGTTGGTGGAGAAGATCACCAGCGTGTCGAAGGGCACGGTGAACTTCTCGCCCGATTGCAGGGCGAGGATGTCCTTGCTTTCCTCCAAGGGCACGATCCAGCGGTTCACCAGCTTCTGCGGCGGCTCGGCCTGACGCCCAAGGTCGTCGACGATGAAGATCCCGCCGGTGGATTTCAGCTGCAACGGCGCCTGATAGGTCCGCGCGGTGGGGTTGTAGGTGAGGTCGAGCATGTCGAGGCTCAGCTCGCCCCCGGTGATTACGGTGGGCCGCTCGCAATAGACATAGCGGTTGTCGAAGCGGTTCGAGGTGCGGCGCAGGCTGGTCGGGTCGTCCACCGCCGCCTCGGCCGAGCGGTGCACGATCGGGTCGTAGACGGTGATGACCTGCCCCGAATATTCCAGCGCCCGCGGCACATAGATCTTGTCGCCGAGCGCGTCGCGGATGCCGTTCGAGATCGACGACTTGCCGTTGCCGGGCGGGCCATACATCAGGATCGACCGGCCCGAGGTCACCGCGGGGCCGAGGTGGTCCAGCAGATTGTCCGGCAGGATCAGGTGCCCCATGGCGGCGGTCAGCTGCGCCCGCGTCAGCTTGAGGTTGCGCACCGACTGGCGCTTCACCTGTTTCTTGTAGACCTCCAGCGGCACCGGCATGGCGCCGAAATATTCCGACTGGCTCAGCGCGTCGAGCGCGCGGGCCTTGCCGAGGTCGGTCAGCTGGTAGCCCATCTCGTTGCCAGAGGTGGCGTGCAGCGTGCCCGTCGCCTCCAGCAGGCGCTGGCCGCGCGCCAGGTCCACCAGCTCCTGCGTCACCTGCACCGGCAGGCAGATCACCCGGGCGATCTCGGTCACCAGCTCGAGGTTCATGCGGAACATGGTCTTCAGCAGGATGTCGCGCAGCATCACCGGCGTGAGGCCGGTCTCGGCCATGCTGCGCGCGGCGGGCGGGGCGGTCACGCTGGGGGTCTGCAGGGTCATCGGATCACCTTGGCCGGGCTGCGGTAGGCTCAGGCGATGATCAGCGCCGTGAGCAGGTAGAAGATCAGCGTCCCGGCGAGGGCGAGCCCCATCGGGAAATCCTTGTGGGTCCAGCTGGCCCAATCGGCGGTGGCGCTGCGGAACGGTCCGATCAGGCCGAGCCCGCGATGGCTGACGAAGGCCGCCAAGAGGCAGGCGGCGAACAGCGCCAGCCCGAAGCGCAGGTCTCCCAGCGCGAAGAAAGGCGCCATGGCGGCGGCGAATTTCGCGTCGCCCGCCCCGACCAGCCGGGCCATGTTCAGCGCGAAGCCCACCGCCAGCACCGCCGCGAACTGGGTCCAGCGCCAGGCCCAGACCTCCAGCGGCAGGGCGAGCGGGCCGACCAGCAGGAAGACCGCCAGCAGGGCCAGCACCGCCTTGTTGGGGATCTTCATGAACTTCATGTCGCTCCACGCGACCCAGATGCCGATGGCCAGCGCGAAGGGCAGGAACCAGAGCGCCGTGACATGCGAGGTGGCGATCATCGAGTCCATGGTCAGTTCGTCACGCTGGCGTCGAGCGTTTCCAGGCTGCGCGCCGCCGCCTCGAAATACTGCGGATGGGTGTCGACCGCCTCCTGCATCAGCCCCTTGCCGACGGTCACGTCGCCCTGCTTCACCGCGGTCAGCGCCAGGGTGTAGAGCAGCTGCGCCCGCTCGGTCTGGGTCATCTGGATCACCGGCATGTCGTACTTGCGCTGCGCGCCACGGGCGAGGATCAGGTTGTTCTTTGAGGTGAAGAGCTTGGAATCATAGGTGATGGCCTCGAGGAACAGCCGCTCCGCCCCCGCCGCGTCGCCGCGGGTCAGCTTGGAATAGCCCCAGTTGTTCAGCACCCCCGAAGGCTTGGTGGTCAGGCCCGAGGCGATCTCGTAGAAGCTGTCGGCCTTGGTCCAATTCTTGTTGCTGTCGGCCACCATCGCCTCCAGCCGGTAGCGCTGGAAGGTCTCGTGCGTCGGCGGGATCCGGTTCAGCTCGGCCTCGGCGCGCTTCCACTCGTTGGCGCGGATCAGCGCCTCGGCATAGTCCACCCGGTCGTCATTGGTGGCGCCGGGGCTGGCGGCGACATCGGCCCAGATGGCGATCGCCTCGGAGGGCCGGTTGGCCCGCACCAGCGATTTCGCCAGCCCGCGCTTCAGGTCCACCCGCTCCGGCGCCTTGGCCGAGGCGCCGCGGAAATAGGCCACCGACTCGTCGGGCGAGCCGACGGTCAGCATGATGTCGTTCAGGTTGCTCTCGTCGATCACGTTCACGCTCTTCAGCGCGCGATCCACCTCGGCGTCCGAATTGCCTCTGCCGCAGGCGCTCAAGGAGGCCATGCCCGCAAGGCACAGCGCGATCAGGACAGGGTGGCGCATTCTGCGTCCTCTTTCTGCTCGGGGCCGGAATTCTGCACGGGACAGGACATCGTCAGAGCTGCGAGAGCAGCGCATATTCGCCCTGCCCACGCCGCACCAGAGAGAAGTCATGCCGTTCGTCCTCGCCGGTATAGGGGGTTTGCTCGGTCCTCGCGATGGCGAGCCGCAGATTTTCGCGGATGGAGTCCGTCGCGCCACTGTCCAGCCCGTAGGCCTGCTGGAACACCAGCCGCGCCTCGCCGATCTGGCCGCGTTCCATCAGCACCACGCCGAGATTGTTCACCGCCGGCACGAAGCTCGGGTCCAGCTCGATGGCGCGGCGCAACAGCTGCTCGGCCTGACCCAGCCGGCCGAGCTGCAGATTGGCCGAGCCGAGCGCCGAAAGCACGTCGACATTGATGCCCTGTTCGCCGGCGGCGCGCAGATAGGCCTTCAGTGCCAGCTCGTTCTCGCCCGCCGCCAGCAGCCGATGCCCGACCAGCAGCCCGTCGACGCCCTCGGCGCTGCCATCGGCGGCATAGGGCGCATTGCGGGCGGCCGCCTCGGGGGAAAGCCCGCCCCGGTCGCCACAGGCGGGGAGCAGGGCAAGCGCCGAAATCGTCAGCATCAGCGCGCGTCGCATGGGTCTCCTTCACTTGCCGCCGAGTTGCGTGGCGATCCCATGGATGGAAGGGCCGATCAGGATGATCATCAGCGGCGGCACGGTGAAGAGCATTGTGCCCAGCGTCAGCTTGGTCGGCAAGGTGTTTGCCTTCTCTTCCGCCCGCATCACCCGCTTGTCGCGCATCTCGGCGGAATAGACCCGCAGCGCCTCGGACATCGAGGTGCCGAAGGTCGCCGACTGGATCAGCGTGGTGACGAAGGAGGAGACATCGGGAATGCCGACCCGCTCGGCCATGTCCTTCAGCACCATCGTCCGCTCCTTGCCCGCCTTCACCTCATGCGAGACCGTCTCGAACTCCTCGCCGAGGGCGGGGTAGCCGACCGAGGTTTCCTTCGCGACGCGCAGGATCGACTGGTCCAGCGACTGCCCGGCCTCGACGCAGACCAGCATCAGGTCCAGCGCGTCGGGAAAGCCCTCGACGATCTGGTCATGCCGCTCCTGCGCCCGGCGCTTCACCCAGTAGATCGGCAGGTAGTAGCCGATGACGCCCGGCAGCAGGCTGTAGAGCAGCATCTGCTGCGTGGTCAGCGGCGCCTTGGTCTGGGCGATCATCGCATAGATCACCCCGGCCAGCAGGAAGCCGATCCCCAGCGCGAATTGCGAGGCGTGGAAGATCCGCACCGCGTTCTTGGCCTTGTAGCCCGCGCGCAGCATCTTCAGCCTTGAGGCGGTCAGCTCCTCGGCGTTCTGCGGTTCGAGGAAGGTGGCGAATTTCTCCAGCTTGTCGTCGCCGCCGGCCCGGCGCAGCTTCTGCTGCGCATCCACCGGCTTCGCCGCCTCGGTCTGCTGCCGGCGCAGCTTCTCGAAGGGCTCGGCCGGCCGCTTCAGCAGGAAGGGCAGCGTGCCGCCGATCAGCGCCAGCCCGAGAAAGCCCAGGGCGAACAGCGGCCCCATCGGGCCCATCAGGTCGGTCAGTGTCGTCTGCAGGCTGTTCAGCATGGTTCAGACCTTGATGTTGACCATGATCTTCATGAAGACCACGTTGGCGATGAGGAAGGCCCCGACGACCAGCGCCGCGGGGATGAAGGCGGGGCTTTCCTTCACCCCGTCGTAGTAATCCGGCTTCAGCACCGAGATCATCACCAGCGCAGCGATCGGGAAGCCCGAAAGGAACATCCCCGACCACTTGGCCTCGGCGGTGATCGCCTTGACCCGGCGGAACAGCTTGAACCGGGCGCGGATCACCTTGGCCAGCCCGGCGAGGATCTCGGCCAGGTTGCCGCCCGACTGCTGCTGGATGGTCACCGCCACCGCGAGGAAGCGCAGGTCCTGGCTCTCCATCCGCTCGGCGAAGGCTTTCAGGCATTCGGCCACATCGCGGCCATAGGCTGCTTCGTCGGCGATGACGCCGAATTCGGTGCCCAGCGGGTCCGCCACCTCCTTGGCGACGATGGCGATGGCCGAGGAGAAGGGGTGGCCGACCCGCAGCGAGCGCACCATCAGCTCAACCGCGTCGGGCAGCTGCTCTTCCAAGAGCGCCATGCGCTTCTTGGCCTTGCCGTTCACCCAGACATAGATGCCGCCGACGCCCATGGCGATGGCGACCGCGATCCGGACCGGCGTCTCGGCCGAGGTGCCGACCGTCAGGCCGAAATAGCTGAACACCGCCAGCACCCCCATCAGCCCGACCAGCGCCTTGGGCGAGAAGGCGATATTGGCCTTCTGCGCCTTGGCGGCAAGAATCGAGTAGAGCGGGATGCCCTTCACCTTCAGGTGCTGGCTCATCTCCTTGCGGAGCTGCTCCAGCACCTGTTCGCGGTTGTGGTTCTTTTCCAGCAGCGCGAGGCGGCGGCTCATCCGGCTGTTCAGGCTGATCGACTTGCCGAAGACGGTCAGGTAGATGCCCTCGACCAGCAGCAGCACGGCGACGAAGATCAGGATGTAGATGATGGGGGCGGCGCTGATCTGCATGCTCTGCCTCAGAAGACCGGTTCATAGATGCTGGCCGGCAGGTCGTAGCCCCATTGCCGGAAGCGGTCGGAGTAATGCGAGCGCACGCCGCTGGCGTTGAAGCGGCCGATGATCTTGCCGTTCGGCTCCATCCCCAGACGCTCGTAGCGGAAGATCTCCTGCATCGAGATCACGTCGCCCTCCATCCCGGTGATCTCGGTGATCGACACCATGCGGCGCGAACCGTCCTGCAGGCGCGAGGCCTGCACGATCAGGTTGACGGCCGAGGCGATCTGGGCGCGCACCGCCTTGATCGGCATCTCGATCCCGGCCATGGCGATCATGTTCTCCAGACGGCTGATGCCGTCGCGGGCCGAGTTGGCGTGGATCGTGGTCATTGACCCGTCATGGCCGGTGTTCATCGCCTGCAGCATGTCGATGACCTCCTCGCCGCGGGTTTCGCCGACGATGATCCGGTCGGGTCGCATCCTGAGCGCGTTCCGGAGACAGTCGCGCTGGGTGACGGCGCCCTTGCCCTCGACGTTGGCGGGGCGGCTTTCCATCCGGCCGACATGGACCTGCTGCAGCTGGAGTTCCGCGGTATCCTCGATGGTCAGGATGCGCTCGGAGTTGTCGATGAAGGACGAGAGCGCGTTCAGCGTCGTCGTCTTGCCGGACCCGGTGCCGCCCGAAACGATCACGTTCAGCCGCGTCGCCACCGCCGCCTGCAGATAGGCCGCCATCTCCTCGGTGAAGGCGCCAAAGCGTACCAGATCGGGGATGCCGAGCTTGTCCTTCTTGAACTTGCGGATCGACACCAGCGACCCGTCCACCGCGATCGGCGGCACCATGGCGTTGAAACGGCTGCCATCGGCCAGACGGGCGTCGACGTAAGGGTTTGACTCGTCGACCCGCCGCCCCACCGCCGAGACGATCTTGTCGATGATCCTCAGGAGGTGGCGCTCGTCCTTGAAGGTGATGTCGGTCAGCGTCAGCTTGCCGTTGCGCTCGACGAAGATCCGGTTCGGCCCGTTGACCAGGATGTCGTTGACCGTCTCGTCCTTCAGCAGCGGCTCCAGCGGGCCGAGACCCATCACCTCGTCATAGAGCTCCTGGAACAGGATGGTGCGGTCTTCCTTGTTCAGGGCGACGCTCATCTCTTCCAGCGCCTCGGTGGCGATGGCGGCGATCTCGGAGCGCAGGTTGGCCTCGGTGGCATGTTCCAGCGCGGCGAGGTTGAGGTTGTCCAGCAGCCGGCGGTGCAGCTCCCCCTTCAGCTCCATCAGCCTTTCCTTGCGCTTCCGCTCCTTGTCGGCGGCGACGACCTCGGCCGGCGCGCGGGGCGGGGCGACGGGGCGCTGCTGCATCATCGACTTGGCCGCCGGCGCGGGCGCCGCGGCCGGGGTCGCCGCCCCGACGGGCGCGAGCGGAACGTCTTTCGCGGCGGGCGCGGATTTCTTGTAGCGCGAAAACATCTCGATATGCCCCTTGCCGCGAACGGTCAGCGTTTGCCGGTCTCGACGGATTTGTTCAGGTCGTGCAGCGATTTCGCCAGCTTCTGCAACTCGCGGCGCAGCGGGTTCTTGGCGGCGGTTTCCGACAGCGGCAGGCCGTGGTCATTGGCTTGGGTCACCGCCACGCCGCCGTCGGGCAGCTGGATCTCGATGTCGATCGACAGGCTTTCCGCCATCCGCTTCACCCGGCTCTTGGCCGAGAGATCGGTGAAGCGCGGCGCGCGATTCAGCACGTAGCGCAGCTTCTCGTGCGGCAGGCCCTCGGCCTTCAGCGCCCGCACCAGCCGCAGCACGTTCTGCGCCGAGCGCAGGTCGAGCTCCATCAGCCCGAAATACACATGCGCCCGGGTCAGCACCGTCTCGGTCCAGGCGACGACGGTGGTCGGCATGTCGATCACCACGAAGTCGAAATTCGCCTGCGCCATGTCCAGCAGCCGGGCGATGTCCTCGGCGCCGACGATGTCGAGCGGCAGCATCTCGGTCGGGGCGGTGAAGACATGCAGCCGGTCGTTGAAGGTCAGCATGGCCTGCAGGAAGCTGTCGCTGTCGGCGCTCGCCGTGTCCGACAGGATGTCGAACACCGCCTCGCGCCGCGGCAGGTCCAGATAGGTCGCCGCCGCGCCATACTGGAAGTCGAGGTCAATGAGGCAGACCCGCGGCCCGTCGGTCTTCGAGACGGTGGCCAGCTCCCAGGCGAGGTTGCAGGCGAAGGTGCTGGCGCCGACGCCGCCCGACAGCCCGTGCACCGGCAGCAGCACGCCGTCGCGGTCGCCCTTGGCCTTGAAGGCCGGGGCCTGCGGCGCGCCGGTCTCCACAGGCGCCGGGGTCTCGGCGCGGGGCAGGGGGGCGGCGGGCTTGCGCACCCGGGCGATGGCCTCGTGCAGCGCGCCATTCGGCAGCGGGTAGGGAACGAAGTCGTCGGCCCCGAGCCGCAGCAGCTGGTGCAGCGCCACCGGGCTGACCCGGTCGGCGATCAGCACGATCCTGATGTCCTTGGCCTTGGCCTTGGCGATGACCTCGGTGATCCGGCCCAGATCGGCCTCGTCCTCGCCATCCACGGCGATGGCGACGAAATCGAGCATCTTCGACTCGAGCTGGTCCAGGAAGAGCAGCGCATCCTCGAAGGTCAGGTCG
>NZ_PZKG01000019.1 GCF_003034985.1 Cereibacter changlensis JA139 | reverse complement strand
GGGTCGGCGCGGTGCGCTACCTCGCCAGCCAGCCCTGGCCCTTCCCGGCCTCGCTGATGATCGGCTGCCATGGCGAGGCCCTGACCGATGCGATCACCCTCGACCCGGTGGAGCTGGAGGAGGCGCGCTGGATCAGCCGGGAGGAGATGGTGACGGTGATGGCCGGCGCCCATCCGGAGGTGCGGCCGGCGCGCAAGGGGGCCATCGCGCATTTCCTGATCGCGGCCTGGCTGGCCGACCGGCTGGACTGAGGTGCGTCACGGGAGTTCGCAAGGAGAGGAGGCGGGATGAGGCTCAGCACGCGGGAAGATGTCGAGGCGCCGATCGGCTTCGTCTTCGGAAGGCTTTGCGATTTCGACAGCTGGGAGCGCGCGGCGCTGCGCCGGGGCGCGGATGTGCAGCGCACCGACGGGCTGACGGCGGCGCAGCCGGGCATGGGCTGGCAGGTGCAGATCGACTACCGCGGCAAGCTGCGCAGCGGCGAGGTGCGGCTGGCCGTGCTGGAAGCGCCGCAGAAGCTGCTCTTCACCGGCGCCGGCGGGTCCTTCGAGGCCACGCTGGAGATCGAGCTTTTGGAGCTCGGCCCGCGCCGCACCCGGGTGGTGGTGATCTCCGAGGCGCGGCCGCGCAGCCTTTCGGCGCGGGTGCTGCTGCACTCGGTGAAGCTGGGCAAGGCGAAGCTGGTCCAGCGCTACGAGCATCAGGTCGCCCGTCTCGCCGCCGATATCGAGGAGCGTTTCCGCCGCGCCTGAGCCGCCTCAGCCGCGGCCGGGGTGCGCCGGGTAGACGCCGAGGATCTCGTGCTGGCTGGTGAAGTAGCGCAGCTCGTCCAGCGCCCTGGCGACGTTGTCGTCTTCCGGGTGGCCCTCGATGTCGGCATAGAACTCGGTCGCGATGAACGACCCGCCGACCATGTAGCTTTCCAGCTTGGTCATGTTGATGCCGTTGGTGGCGAAGCCGCCCATCGCCTTGTAGAGCGCCGCCGGGATGTTGCGGACGCGGAAGGTGAAGGTCGTCACCATCTTGCCCGGCCCGCGCCGGGTCCAGTCGGCCTCGCGCGCCATGACGAGGAAGCGGGTGGTGTTGTTCGACTGGTCCTCGATCTGCCGCGCCACCACGTCGAGCCCGTAGATCTCGCCCGCCAGTTCCGAGGCCAGCGCCGCCATCTTCGGATCGCCGAACTCGGCCACCAGCTTGGCAGACCCCGCGGTATCGGCCCCGGTGACGGCGCGCAGGTTGTGCGTCTTGAGGAAGCCGCGGCACTGGCCCAGCAGCACCGTATGGCTCATGGCGGATTCGATCTGCTCCAGCGGCGTACCGGGCAGGGCGAGGAGGTTGATGTGGACGCGGACGAAGGCCTCGTCGATGATCCGCAGCCCCGAACCGGGCAGCAGCGAGTGGATGTCGGCCACCCGGCCATAGGTGGAATTCTCCACCGGCAGCATTGCCAGATCGGCCTCGCCGCCGCGCACCAGTTCGATCGCATCCTCGAAGGTCCGGCAGGGAACGGCCTCCATGTCCGGGCGCGCCTGGCGGCAGGCCTCGTGCGAATAGGCTCCAAGCTCGCCCTGAAAGGCGATC
The DNA here is from genome assembly GCF_003034985.1 of Cereibacter changlensis JA139. Taxonomy (GTDB): domain Bacteria; phylum Pseudomonadota; class Alphaproteobacteria; order Rhodobacterales; family Rhodobacteraceae; genus Cereibacter; species Cereibacter changlensis. Next base: position 49,995 of record NZ_PZKG01000019.1, on the reverse strand, counting down.
CGTCCGGTTGTCGTGACCTGCTGCACCTCAAAACCCCGTAACTTGCGCGTAGGTTTTCGCTACTACACCTTGAAAGGGAGGGGGGGAAGCAGGTAGATACCCCCGGATTGGAAGCCAGAGGTGGACGCGACATGTTCGACACGATGACTAGCACCAAGGTGGTTGGCGCGGGCTGCGGCGCGCTGCTGGTGTTTCTCCTGGGCGGGTGGGCCGGGGAGACCCTGTACTCTGTTGGTGGTGGGCATGGTGAGGACGAACAGCAGGCCTATGTGATCGACACCGGCGCCGCCCCGGCCGAGGAAGCCGCGGAGGCCGTGCCCTTCGCCGATCTGCTGGCCGCGGCCGACCCGGCCGCCGGGCAGAAGGTCTTCGCCAAGTGCTCGGCCTGCCACAAGGTCGACGGCGGCGACGCCACCGGCCCGCACCTGAACGGCGTGGTCGATCGCCAGGTCGCCTCGATCGCCGGCTATGCCTATTCCGACGCGATGCTGACCCATGCCGACAAGGTCTGGAACGGCGAGGAACTGAACGCGTTCCTGGCCAGCCCCAAGGGCTATGTCCCCGGCACCAAGATGACCTTCGCCGGTCTGCCCAAGGACACCGATCGCGCCAATCTGGTCGCCTATCTGGCGACGCTGCCGTAATCGACCGCATATCGCGTCGCAGGGCCGTCCTTCGGGGCGGCCTTTTGCGTTCCGCCGCCGACGCTTCACGCAATCGCAACTTGAGCCATCGACAAGATACGTTTTACCTACATGATTGTAGATCGGGTGGCGCAAGCCCGGACCGGACAGGGGGAGAACGGCATGAAGAGACAGCACCGCACGTCGCGTATCGAGGTCAGGGTCGCTGACCGTCCCGACGCGCGGCCTTGGCTGGTGGCGGGTCTCGGCATGCTGGCGCTGGCGGGCTGGGCGGTCGCCGCCCGGGCGCAGGAGCCGGCGGTGATCACCGCGCATGGCATCTCGACCTTCGGCGACCTGAAGTATCCGGCGGATTTCACCCATCTCGACTACGTGAACCCCGAGGCGCCCAAGGGCGGCGAGATCGCCGAATGGACCTTCGGCGGCTTCGACTCGATGAACCCCTATTCGATCAAGGGCCGGGCGGCGGCGTTGTCGAACATCAGCCTCGAGAGCATCCTCACCGGCACCGCCGACGAGATCGGCGCGGCCTACTGCCTGCTCTGCGAGACGCTGGAATATCCCGAGGACCGGTCCTGGGTGATCTTCAACCTGCGGCCCGAGGCGCGGTTCTCCGATGGCACGCCGCTGACCGCCGCCGACGTGGTCTTCTCCTACGAGACGCTGCTGGCCAAGGGCCTGACCGATTTCCGCACCATCTTCGCCACACAGGTCGAAAGCGCCGAGGCGCTGGGCGATCACCGGGTGAAGTTCACCTTCAAGCCGGGCATCCCGACCCGCGACCTGCCGCAGGACGTGGGCGGGCTGCCGGTGATCTCGAAGGCGCATTACGAGGCGAACAACCTCGATCTGGAAGAGAGTAGCCTGACGCCCTTCCTCGGCTCCGGCCCCTATCTGCTGGATAGGATGAACATCGGCCAATCGGTGGTCTACAAGCGCAACCCGGATTACTGGGGCGCGGACCTGCCGATCAACCGCGGGACCAACAACTTCGATACGATCCGCATCGAATACTACGCCGATTACAACGCCGCCTTCGAGGGCTTCAAGGGCGGCAGCTACACCTTCCGCAACGAGGCCTCGGCGATCCTCTGGGCCACCGGCTACGACTTCCCGGCGGTGCAGAACGGCGGCGTGGTGAAGGCCGAGCTGCACTCCGGCGCCAAGGCGACCGGGCAGGGCTTCATGATGAACCTGCGGCGCGAGAAGTTCCAGGATCCCCGGGTGCGCGAGGCGCTGGGGCTGATGTTCAACTTCGAATGGTCGAACGAGACGCTGTTCTATGGCATCTACGAGCGGGTGAACTCGCTCTGGGAGAACAGCTATCTCGAGGCCGAGGGTCCTCCCTCGCCGGAGGAGGCGGCCTACCTGAAGCCGCTGGTGGACGAGGGGCTGCTGCCCGCGTCGATCCTGACCGATCCGCCGGTGATGGCCCCCACCTCCGGCCCGCGCCAGCTCGACCGCGGCAACCTGCGCAAGGCCAGCGCCCTGCTGGACGCGGCGGGCTGGCCGGTCGGCGAGGGCGGGCTCCGGCGCAACGCGGCGGGCGAGGTGCTGCGCGTCGAGTTCCTGAACGACAGCCAGACCTTCGACCGGGTGATCAACCCCTATGTCGAGAACCTGCGCGCGCTGGGCGTCGACGCGCTGATGACGAGGGTCGACAACGCCCAGATGGAAAGCCGCAGCCGGCCGCCGGCCTTCGATTTCGACATCGCCGTCGGCAACGCCATGACCAACTACATCTCCGGCTCCGAGCTGAAGCAGCATTACGGCTCCGGCACGGCGGATGTGTCCAGCTTCAACATGATGGGGCTGAAGAGCCCGGCGGTGGACAGGCTGATCGACGTGGTGCTGGCGACCGAGACCAGCGACGAGCTGACCGCCGCGACCAAGGCGCTGGACCGGGTGCTGCGCGCCGAGCGCTTCTGGATACCACAATGGTACAAGAGCACCCATACCGTCGCCTATTACGACATGTACGAGCATCCCGAGACGCTGCCGCCCTATGCGCTGGGCGAACTGTCCTTCTGGTGGTACAACGCCGACAAAGCCGCCGCGCTGAAGACGGCGGGCGTGTTGCGATAAGAAAGAGCAGTTCCCCCATATGGGCGCCTATATCCTCCGGCGGTTGTTGCTGATCATCCCGACGCTGTTCGGCATCATGGTCATCAACTTCGTCCTGACCCAGTTCGTGCCCGGCGGCCCGATCGAGCAGGTGCTTGCCCGGCTCGAGGGCGGCGGCGACGCCTTCCAGACCATCGGCGGCGGCGGCGACGCCGGTGGGGGCGCGCAGGATTTCGCCTCGGATGAACGCTACGTCGGCTCGCGCGGCCTGCCGCCGGAGTTCATCGCCGATCTGGAGCGGCAGTTCGGCTTCGACAAGCCGCCGCTGGAACGCTTCCTGACGATGATGTGGAACTACCTGCAGTTCGACTTCGGCGAGAGCTATTTCCGCTCGATCTCGGTCGTGGATCTGGTGCTGGAGAAGATGCCGGTCTCGATCTCGCTCGGGCTCTGGTCGACGCTGATCGCCTATATGGTCTCGATTCCGCTCGGCATCCGCAAGGCGGTGCGCGACGGGTCCAGCTTCGACACCTGGACCTCCGGCGCGATCATCATCGCCTATGCGATCCCCGGCTTCCTCTTCGCCATCCTGCTTCTGGTGCTCTTCGCGGGCGGCTCCTACTGGCAGTGGTTCCCGCTGCGCGGCCTGACCTCGGACAACTGGGACCAGTTGAGCCTCTGGGGCAAGGTGGTTGACTACTTCTGGCACATCACCCTGCCGGTGCTGGCCTCGACCATCTCGGCCTTCGCCACGCTGACGCTGCTGACAAAGAACAGCTTCCTCGAGGAGATCCGCAAGCAATACGTGATGACGGCGCGGGCCAAGGGGCTGAGCGAGAGCCGGGTGCTCTACGGCCATGTGTTCCGCAACGCCATGCTGATCGTCATCGCCAGCTTTCCCTCGGTCTTCGTCTCGGTCTTCTTCGGCGGCAGCCTGATCATCGAGACGATCTTCTCGCTCGACGGGCTGGGGCGGCTCGGGTTCGAGGCGGCGGTGGCGCGGGACTATCCGGTGATCTTCGGCACGCTCTTCGTCTTCGGGCTGATGGGGCTGCTGATGGGGATCCTGGCGGACCTGATGTATATCTGGATCGACCCCCGCATCGATTTCGAGACGAGGGGCTAGATGGCGCTGTCGCCGCTGAACCAGCGCCGCTGGCGCAACTTCCGCTCCAACGGCCGGGCCTTCTGGTCGCTGGTGGTGTTCTCGCTGCTGTTCGGCCTGTCGCTCTTCGCCGAGCTTCTCGCCAACGACAAGCCGCTGATCGTGAACTACAAGGGCGAGTATTACCTGCCGATCCGCAGCTTCTACCCCGAGACGGCCTTCGGCGGCGACTTCCAGACCGAAGCCGCCTATCGCGATCCCGAGGTGCAATGCCTGATCGTCGCCGCCGGCAGCGAGGCCTGCTGGGACGATCCCGAGGGGGTGATGGCAGAGGCCAAGGGCGGCACGGTGGACGGCCAGCCGGTGCAGACCGGCTGGATGCTCTGGCCGCCGATCCCCTACAGCTACAACACGATCAACAACATCGGGGGGGCCGCGCCTTCGGCCCCCGATGCGCAGCACTGGCTCGGCACCGATGACACGGCGCGGGATGTGCTGGCGCGGGTGATCTACGGCTTCCGGCTCTCGGTCGCCTTCGCGCTGATCGTCACCGCGCTGACCTCGGTCATCGGCATCGCGGCGGGGGCGGTGCAGGGCTATTTCGGCGGGCTGACCGACCTTATCTTCCAGCGCATCATCGAGCTCTGGGGCTCCACCCCGTCGCTCTATGTCATCATCATCGTCGCGGCGATCTGGCAGATGAACTTCTGGCTGCTGGTCGGGCTGATGGTGTTCTTCGGCTGGACGGGGCTCGTCGGCGTGGTGCGGGCCGAGTTCCTGCGCGCCCGCAACTTCGAATATGTCCGCGCCGCACGGGCGCTGGGCGTCTCGGACCGGGTGATCATGTTCCGCCATGTGCTGCCGAACGCGATGGTCGCCACGCTGACCATGCTGCCCTTCATCATCACCGGCACCATCGGCAGCCTCGCGGCGCTCGACTTCCTCGGCTTCGGCCTGCCGGCCAGCGCGCCGTCGCTGGGCGAGCTGACGCTGCAGGCCAAGCAGAACCTGCAGGCGCCCTGGCTCGGTTTCACCGCCTTCTTCGCCTTCGCCATCATGCTGAGCCTGATGGTCTTCATCTTCGAGGGCATCCGCGACGCCTTCGATCCGCGAAAGACGTTCAGATGACCGCCGTTCTCGACGTGCAGAACCTCACAGTCCGCTTCCGGCAGGACGGGCGGGTGATCGAGGCGGTGAAGGGCGTGAGCTTCACCGTCGGCAAGGGCGAGACCGTGGCCTTGGTGGGCGAGAGCGGGTCGGGCAAATCCGTCACCGCGCTGTCCACAGTGGCGCTTCTGCCCGACAGCGCCGGACGCGGCGGCTCGGTGCGCTACAACGGACAGGAGATTGTGGGGGCGGCGGAGCCGCTGCTGCGGAAGGTGCGCGGCAACGACATCAGCTTCATCTTCCAGGAGCCGATGACCTCGCTGAACCCGCTGCACACGATCGAGCGGCAGCTGAGCGAAAGCCTCGCGCTGCATCAGGGGCTGACCGGGGCCAAGGCGCGGGCGCGGGTGCTCGATCTGCTGGAAAAGGTCGGCATCCGCGAGGCGGAAAGCCGGCTCGGCGCCTATCCGCACCAGCTTTCGGGCGGGCAGCGGCAGCGGGTGATGATCGCGATGGCGCTCGCCAACGGCCCCGACCTGCTGATCGCCGACGAGCCGACCACCGCGCTCGACGTGACGATCCAGGCACAGATCCTCGATCTTCTGGCCGAGCTGAAGGCGAAGGAAGGGCTGAGCCTTCTGTTCATCACCCATGACCTCGGCGTGGTGCGGCGCATCGCCGACCGGGTCTGCGTGATGCAGGGCGGCGAGATCGTAGAGCAGGGCCCGGCGGCGCAGATCTTCGCCGACCCGCAGCACCCCTACACCCGCAAGCTGCTCGCCGCCGAGCCGCAGGGCCGCCCCGACCCGGTGCCCGCCGATGCGCCCGAGATCGTCAGCACCCGCAACCTGCGGGTCTGGTTTCCGATCCATCGCGGGCTGCTGAAGCGCACCGTCGGCCATGTGAAGGCGGTGAACGACGCCACGCTGGCGATCCGCGCCGGCGAGACGGTGGGGGTGGTGGGCGAGAGCGGGTCGGGCAAGACCACGCTGGCGCTGGCGATCATGCGGCTGATCGCGTCGGAGGGGCCGGTGGTCTTCATGGGGCAGGACATCAGCGGCTATCGCAGCCGCCAGATGCGCGACCTGCGCCGCGACATGCAGATCGTCTTCCAGGACCCGTTCGGCAGTCTCAGCCCGCGCATGACGGTGGAGCAGATCATCGCCGAGGGGCTGGGCGTGCACGGGCTGGAGCCCGGGCGCAACCGGCGCGAGATGGTGGCCGAGATCATGACCGAGGTCGGGCTCGACCCGGCGGCGATGGGGCGCTATCCGCACGAATTCTCCGGCGGGCAGCGGCAGCGGGTGGCCATCGCCCGCGCCATGATCCTGCGGCCGAAGCTGGTGGTGCTGGACGAGCCGACCAGCGCGCTCGACATGACGGTGCAGGTGCAGATCGTCGATCTGCTGCGCGACCTGCAGCGCAAATGGGGGCTGGCCTATCTCTTCATCAGCCACGACCTGCGGGTGGTGCGGGCCCTGTCGCACCGGGTCATGGTGATGAAGGAAGGCGATGTGGTCGAGGAGGGCGACAGCGCCACCGTCTTCGCCGCCCCGAAGAACGACTATACCCGCACCCTGCTGGCGGCGGCCTTCGGACAGGCGGTTCCCGGGGCGGAATAGGCCGGCGCGATGAGGATCCTCTTCGCCCCCAGACCTTCTCCGAGGCGCCCCAACCGGCCTTCGGCGCGCTGATGCGGGTCAGTCCCTGCGTTCTGTAAGGGCGACGCAGGAGGCGGTGGCGGCGGCTTGCTGCCGCGCCGGTCGCCGAGGTGATAGGGGATGGGGTGATTTCGTGGATCAGAAGGCCGCGCTGTGCGGCAGGCCGCTCTGGTCATAGGCGTCGAAGGCGCGGGCGATCATCCGGGTCAGCGGCCGAGCCTCGGGCGGGATGGCGAGACCGGAAGCGTCGAGGTCGAGCATCCCCGGAAAGGCCTGGGCGGCGGCGTCGAACAGCGCCTGCAGCCGCTCCGGCGCCACGTCGAAACGCGAAAGCTCCGCCCGGCTGACCCGGAAATCGCACATCAGCGCCTCGATGATCCGGGCGCGCAGCAGGTCCTCTCCGGCGAAGACATGGCCGCGCGCGGTGGAGAAATGCCCGGCGCGGATCGCCTTCACATGGTCCGAGGTGGTCGCCGCATTCTGCGCATAGCCCTGCGGGAAGCGCGAGATCGCCGAGGCCCCGAGGCCGATCAGCACCGGCGCGGTGTCGTCGGTGTAGCCCTGGAAGTTGCGCCTGAGCCGCCCGACCGCCTGCGCCACCGCCAGCCCGTCATCGGGCCGGGCGAAATGGTCGATGCCGACCTGACGGTAGCCGTCCCAGGCCAGCAGGTCGCGCGCCACTTCGAACAGCTGCAGCCGCTCCTCGGCGCGGGGCACGAGGTCGGTGGGGATCATCAGCTGGCGCCGCGACATCCAGGGCACATGGGCATAGCCGTAGAGGGCAACGCGGTCCGGCGACAGCGACAGCAGTTTCTGCACCGACTCGGCGATCCGCCCGGTGGTCTGCGAAGGCAGGCCGTAGAGGATATCGGTGCTCAGGCTGCGGATGCCGCGGGCGCGCAGCCCCTCGATCACGTTGCGGGTCAGCTCATAGCTCTGTTCGCGGCCGATGAGGCGCTGGATTTCGGGATCGAAATCCTGCACCCCGATCGAGGCCCGGGTCATGCCCGCCTCGGCCAAGGCGTCGAGTCGCGCGTCGTCGATCTCGTTCGGGTCGATCTCCACCGAGAATTCCGCGCCCTTGCCCATCGGCGCCGCGTCGAGGATGGCGGCGCTCAGCTCGCGCATCAGCTCGGCAGGGATCAGCGTCGGGGTGCCGCCACCCCAGTGCAGCCGGGACAGGGTGACGCCCGGGGCCAGCCGGGCCTTCACGAGGGCGATTTCCGACTTCAGCGTTGCGACATAAGCGCGCACCGGAGCGTCGGAACTGGTGCCCTGGGTGCGGCAGGCACAGAAAAAACAAAGCCTTCTACAAAAGGGAATATGCAGATACAACGAAATGGAGGAACCGGCGGGAATGGCGGAAATCCAGTCGCATAAGGCGCGACCGGTGACTGCGGGACCGAAATGCGGCGCCGTCGGGTAACTGGTATACCGTGGCACACGGGCGTCGAAGAGCCCAAATCTGGTCAGCTTGGCGAGTGTCTCCATCGGCTTTCGTTATGGCTGAAACTCGGTTATGGCTTTGATGCAGATCAAGCGGGGATTATGGGCATGGCGCTGCACGACGTACCAACGCTGCATGGAGGATGTGGCGATTGCCCGATCCGCCACCGGGCCGTCTGTGCGCGCTGCGATACCGACGAGCTCGCGCAGCTCGAGAACATCAAGTATTACCGCTCCTACCAGGCGGGCCAGACGGTGATCTGGTCCGGCGACAAGATGGATTTCGTGGCTTCGGTGGTCACCGGCATCGCCACGTTGACCCAGACCATGGAGGACGGCCGCCGCCAGATGGTCGGGCTTCTGCTGCCGTCGGATTTCGTCGGGCGGCCGGGTCGGCAGACCGTGGCCTATGACGTCACCGCGACCACCGACCTTCTGATGTGCTGCTTCCGCCGCAAGCCCTTCGAGGAGATGATGATCGCCACGCCGCATGTCGGCCAGCGCCTGCTCGAGATGACGCTGGACGAACTCGATGCGGCGCGGGAGTGGATGCTGCTGCTAGGCCGCAAGACCGCGCGGGAGAAGATCGCGAGCCTCTTGGCGATCATCGCCCGGCGCGACGCCTCGCTGAAGCTGCGCGACGCCAGCAAGGGCCCGATTGTCTTCGACCTGCCGCTGACGCGGGAGGAGATGGCCGATTATCTCGGGCTGACGCTGGAGACAGTGAGCCGCCAGGTCTCGGCGCTGCGGCGCGACGGGGTGATCGCGCTCGAGGGCAAGCGGCATGTCATCGTCAACGACCTCGGGCGGTTGCTCGAGGAAGCCGGCGACGACAGCGACGGCGGCTTCCTCGTCTGAGATCAGTGCGCCATCAGGATCGGCGTCTCGGCCAGCTCCAAGAGGTCGCGCGTCGCGCCGCCGAGGATCGCCTCGCGGAACCGCGAATGGCCGTAGGCCCCCATCACCAGCAGGTCGGCGTTCAGGTCGCGCACATGCCGGGCCAGCACGTCGGAGATTCGCGGCAGCGTCTTGGCGATGACCGAGACCTCGGCCCGCACCCCGTGCCGCACCAGCATCTGGCAGAGCATCCCGCCGGGGTCCGACCGTTCCGCGCCATGGGCTGACGGATCGACCACGACGATGTTCACCGTCTCGGCGCGCAGGAGGAAGGGCAGGGCGCGGCGCACGGCGGTCAGCGCCTCGCGGCTCTGGTCCCAGGCGACGACGACGCGGTTGCCGACGCTGGCGCTGAGCGCCGGATCGTCGGGCAGCACCAGCACCGGCGCCTGCCCGTCGAACAGCGCGGCCTCCACCACCGCCTCGGCCTCCGGCCCGCGCCCCTTGCCATAGGGCCGCGGCAGCACCACTAGATCGGCGAAGCGCGACCGCAGGCCGACCAGCCCCGTCATCCCGCCAAGCTGCGCCACCGCCGCCTCGACCGAGGCGCGTAGCCCGGCGGGCTGGGCCAGGATCAGGGCGTTCGCCGCCTTCTCGATGGCCTGGGCATCGGTTTCGGCGCGCTCCAGCGCCATCTGCAGCACCACCGCGGTGCCGCCCATGTTGTAATAGGCGACCTGCGTCGCGTCGATGCCGAGCGCCAGCACGTCCAGATGGCCGTCTTCCGCCAGGGCGAGGCGGGAGGCCACGGAAAGCGCCGGTTCCAGCCGATCTGCGGCTGTCGCAACGGTCAGAATGGATTTGTAGGCCATTGCAGGAATCCTCCTCGGGAAAAGCCAGTATGCCTTTCCATACCGCCGGAATCCCCTGTTTTCCTTGAGCCGGATCAAGCGGCAGCGCGGAAAGTCTTGATGTGGATCAAGGCGGTCTAGCCGGTATGCCGTCACATACAACGCGTCGAAGAACGTCGGCCGACCCCCGAGTCGGACCGGAAAGACGAAGGGACGCACAATGTGGGATTACTTAAAGCTGGTCGTGCTGGGCCTGATCGCGCTGGGCGCCGCGATCGTGGCCAACAAGGCGCATGACCTCGCATTCATGATAAACGCAGTCGAGGTCATGCTGGCCGCCGGCTTTGTCTTCCTCTGGACGCTACGCAAGATGGACGAGCCGCGCCAGCCGGTGCTCCAGACGGAATACATGGATGGGGTGATCCGCTACGGCGTCGTCGCGACGGCGGCCTGGGGGGTCGTCGGCTTCCTGGTCGGCACGATCATCGCCTTCCAGCTCGCCTTTCCGGCGCTGAATTTCGACTGGGCGGAGGGCTACCTGAACTTCGGTCGGCTGCGGCCGCTGCACACCTCGGCGGTGATCTTCGCCTTCGGCGGCAACGCGCTGATCTGCACCAGCTTCTACGTGGTGCAGCGCACCAGCGCGGCGCGGCTGTTCGGCGGCAACCTCGCCTGGTTCGTGTTCTGGGGCTACAACCTCTTCATCGTGCTCGCCGCCACCAGCTACCTGCTGGGCGGATCGCAGTCGAAGGAATACGCGGAGCCGGAATGGCACATCGACCTCTGGCTGACCATCGTCTGGGTCGCCTATCTGGTGGTGTTCCTCGGCACGATCATCAAGCGCAAGGAACCCCACATCTACGTGGCGAACTGGTTCTACCTGTCCTTCATCGTCACCGTGGCGATGCTGCACATCTTCAACAACCTGGCGATCCCGGTCTCCTTCCTCGGCTCCAAATCGGTGCAGGTCTTCTCGGGCGTGCAGGATGCGATGGTGCAGTGGTGGTATGGCCACAACGCTGTGGGCTTCTTCCTGACCGCGGGCTTCCTCGGGATGATGTACTACTTCGTGCCGAAGCAGGCCGAACGTCCCGTCTTCAGCTACAAGCTGTCGATCGTCCACTTCTGGGCGCTGATCTTCCTCTACATCTGGGCCGGTCCGCACCACCTGCACTACACCGCGCTGCCGGAATGGGCCGCGACACTGGGCATGGTGTTCTCGATCATGCTGTGGATGCCGTCCTGGGGCGGGATGATCAACGGCCTGATGACGCTGTCCGGCGCCTGGGACAAGCTGCGCACCGACCCGGTGATCCGGATGATGGTGGTCTCCATCGGCTTCTACGGCATGTCGACCTTCGAAGGGCCGATGATGTCGATCAAGGCGGTGAACTCGCTGTCGCATTACACCGACTGGACCATCGGCCACGTCCATTCCGGCGCTCTCGGCTGGAACGGCATGATCACCTTCGGCGCGCTCTACTTCCTGACGCCGAAACTCTGGAACCGCGAGCGGCTCTACAGCCTGACGCTGGTCTCCTGGCACTTCTGGCTCGCGACCATCGGCATCGTGCTCTACGCCTCGGCCATGTGGGTCACCGGCATCATGGAGGGCCTGATGTGGCGCGAGGTGGACGCCAACGGCTTCCTCGTCAACGCCTTCGCCGACACCGTCGCCGCCAAGTTCCCGATGTACGTGGTCCGGGGCCTGGGTGGGGTCATGTACCTCGCCGGCGCGCTGATCATGTGCTTCAACCTGTGGAAAACCGTGAAGTCCGCACCCGCCCGGGTGTCGTCCTCCACGGCTGTTCCCGCTGAATAATCGGAGGGAACCATGGCCTTTCTCGACAAACATAAAGTCATCGAAACCCACGCCACGCTGCTGCTGATCCTCAGCTTCCTCGTGGTCACCATCGGCGGTCTGGTGCAGATCGTGCCGCTGTTCTACCTCGAGAACACCATCGAGGAGGTGGAGGGCGTGCGGCCCTACACCCCGCTCGAACTGGCGGGGCGCAACATCTACATCCGCGAGGGCTGCTACGTCTGCCACAGCCAGATGATCCGCCCGATGCGCGACGAGGTGGAGCGTTACGGCCATTACAGCCTCGCCGCGGAATCGATGTATGACCATCCGTTCCAGTGGGGCTCCAAGCGCACCGGGCCGGATTTGGCCCGGGTGGGCGAGCGCTACTCCGACGACTGGCACGTCGATCACCTGACCGACCCGCAGTCGGTGGTGCCGGAGTCGGTGATGCCGAAATACGGCTTCCTGCTCGACCGCGAGATCGACGGCCGCCGCATCGGCGACGAGATGCAGGTGCACCGGATGCTGGGCACGCCCTACACCGACGACATGCTGCAGAACGCCGTCGCCGACTTCCGGGCGCAGGCCGATCCGGACGCCGACTATGACGGCATGGTGGAGCGCTACAAGACGGCGATGCTGCCGACCGATCCGGAGCGGCAGAGCGACCGCGACCCGCTGATCGCGGTGCGCAACTTCGACGGCCAGCCGCAGCTGACTGAGATGGACGCGCTGATCGCCTATCTGCAGGTGCTGGGGACGATGGTCGACTTCTCGACCTTCCAGCCCGATCCGAACCGGTGAGGGGGGCAGACCATGGATACCTACAGCCTGCTCCGTGAGTTCGCCGACAGCTGGATGCTGCTGCTGCTGACCGCCTTCTTCGTGGGGGTCGTGCTCTGGGCCTGGCGCCCGGGCAGCCGGCGCCTGCACCAGGATGTCGCGAATTCGATCTTCCGCAACGATACGAAACCCGCCAGCGACGGCGCCAAGCCGTCGTCAGGGGAGGCGAGGACATGAGTGTGAAACCGACCAACCGGAAACCCGGCGACCCGACGACCACCGGCCATTCATGGGACGGGATCGAGGAGTTCAACAACCCGATGCCGCGCTGGTGGCTCTGGACCTTCTACGCCTGCATCGTCTTCGCGCTGGGCTATTCCATCGCCTATCCGGCCTGGCCGATGATCAACCGGGCCACGCCGGGTCTGCTCGGGGCCTCGACCCGCGCCGATGTGGCGGCCGAGATCCAGCGCTTCAATGACGCCAACGCGCCGATCCGCGCCCGGCTGGAGGCGGCCGACCTGACCGCCATCGCCGCCGATCCGGAGCTGAACCAGTATGCGACCAACGCCGGGGCTGCCGTGTTCCGCACCAACTGCTCGCAATGCCATGGTTCCGGGGCGGCGGGGGTGCAGGGGCAGGGCTATCCCAACCTCTTGGACGACGACTGGATCTGGGGCGGCGACATCGACTCGATCCACACCACCGTCACCCATGGCATCCGCAACACCACCGACGCCGAGTCGCGCTATTCCGAGATGCCGCGCTTCGGGGCCGACCAACTGCTGGAGCCGGCGCAGATCGCGCAGGTGGTGCAGCATGTGCTGGCCATCTCGGGGCAGGAGCATGACGCTGCGCTGGCCGCCGAAGGGGCCGTGGTCTTCGCCGAGAACTGCGTCGCCTGCCATGGCGAAGAGGGCAAGGGCGACCGCTCGGTCGGCGCGCCGAACCTGACCGACGCGATCTGGCTCTATGGCGGCGACCAGGAGACGCTGACCGACACCGTCACCAATGCCCGTTTCGGCGTCATGCCGAACTGGAACCAGCGCCTGACCGAAGCCGACATCCGCTCGGTGGCGGTTTATGTCCACGGGCTCGGCGGCGGCGAGTGACTGAGGGTCCCGGGGGCTGCACGCCCCCGGGACCGACGCCGGCTTCCCACCCTGCGCGCGTTCCGAGTGCGGGAAGCCGGCGCGCCCTCCAGAGGGAGGGGATGGGGCGTCGCACGCCTGCCTTGAGTTTCGCCTGCCTCTAATGATGTATCACAAATGCGTTTATTGATGCAGGTCAAGGCTCGCCGCCGCTCCCGTCCGCTAGCACCGGAGCACCCATCCAGCCGGAGTCCGCCTGTGACCAGCCCCGATACCCAGCCCACCAGCCTCTATGCCAAACGCGAGCCGGTCTTCCCGCGCCGCGTGAAGGGCACGTTCCGCACGCTGAAGTGGTGGATCATGGCGGTGACGCTGGGGATCTACTACATCACCCCCTGGATCCGCTGGGACCGCGGCCCGAACCTGCCGGATCAGGCGGTGCTGGTCGACATCGCCAACCGGCGCTTCTTCTTCTTCATGATCGAGATCTGGCCGCACGAATTCTACTTCGTCGCCGGCCTGCTGATCATGGCGGGGCTCGGGCTCTTCCTCTTCACCTCGGCCGCCGGCCGGGTCTGGTGCGGCTATGCCTGCCCGCAGACGGTCTGGACCGACCTGTTCATCCTGGTCGAGCGCTGGATCGAGGGCGACCGCAACGCCCGGGTCAGGCTGCACCACCAAAGCTGGAACGCCGAGAAGATCCGCAAGCGGCTGGTGAAATGGGTCGTCTGGCTGTTCATCGGGCTGGCGACCGGCGGGGCCTGGGTGTTCTACTTCACCGATGCACCGACGCTGCTGGGCAACCTGCTGACCTTCAGCGCCCATCCGGCGGCCTATATCACCATCGCCATCCTGACTCTGACCACCTTCGCCTTCGGCGGCTTCGCCCGCGAGCAGATCTGCATCTACGCCTGCCCCTGGCCGCGGATCCAGGCGGCGATGGTCGACGAGGACACGATCACCGTCGCCTATCGCGACTGGCGCGGCGAGCCGCGCGGCAAGCTGCACAAGGGCGCTGCTCCTGCCAAGGCGGCGCCGGACCTCGTCAGCTCCGCGCCTGCAAAGGGCGACTGCATCGACTGCATGGCCTGCGTGAACGTCTGCCCGATGGGGATCGACATCCGCAACGGCCAGCAGATGGAGTGCATCACCTGCGCGCTCTGCATCGACGCCTGCGACGACGTGATGGACCGAGTCGGCAAGCCGCGCGGGCTGATCTCCTATCTCGCCTATACCGACGAGGTGGCCGAGCGCGCCGGCGGCAAGCCTAAATCGGCCTGGAAACATGTGTTCCGCCTGCGCACCCTGCTCTACACCGCGCTCTGGTCCGGGGTCGGCGCCGCGCTGGTGGTTGCGCTGTTCCTGCGCACCGACATCGACGTGAACGTGACCCCGGTGCGCAATCCGACCTATGTCACCCTGTCGGACGGGGCGATCCGCAACACCTACGACCTGAGGCTGTTGAACAAGCATGGCGACGACCGGCAGTTCCAGATCTCGCTGACCAGCGACGCCGCGCTGGACCTGACGCTGGAAGGCGCGCCGGGGCAGGTGGTCACCGTGCCGGCCAACCAGACCATGACCCAGCGCATCTATCTGACGGCGCAGGCCGGCAGTCCGGCGGCGCTGGCCGAGCGCAGCGAGCTGCGGCTCTGGGTCGAGGACCTGAGCAATACCGAGCGGGTCCACCACGACACGATCTTCAACGGAAAGGGCGACTGACATGGGCGAGATCACCGGGCGCAAGGTGCTCTTCATCACGGTGAGCGCGTTCAGCGTCATCATCGGGGTCAATCTGGTGATGGCCTGGCAGGCGATCAGCACCTTCCCGGGGCTGGAGGTGGAGAACTCCTATGTCGCCAGCCAGAGCTTCGACAGCGACAAGGCGGCCCAGCTGGGCCTCGGCTGGACCCTGGCCAGCGACTATGACGAGACGGGCAAGGCGCTGCACCTGAGCTTCACCGGCGATGACGGCCTGCCCGCCGATGTCGCCACGCTGACCGTGCTGGTCGGGCGCACCACCGAGGCGCAGCAGGACCAGCGCCCGCAGTTCGACCGGGCCGCCGGCGTCTATTCCGCGCCGCTCGACCTGCAGCCCGGCAAGTGGATGATGCATGTCGAGGCCACCGCCCGCGACGGCACGCCGTTCCGGCAGCGGATCGACCTCTTCGTGGAAGGCTGAGCCATGAGCATCGCCGAGCGCATCGACACCGGCGGCGGTCAGACCGCTTCGGCCTGCCCCGCCTGCGCCGTGGTTCCCTCGGCCGAGCGGCTGGCCCAGCTTGCGGCACCGACCTCGGCCCGGCTGATGCTGTCGCTGCCCACGGCGCATTGCGCGGCCTGCATGTCCACTGTCGAAGGCGGGCTGGAGAAGCTGCCCGGCGTGCGCTCGGCGAGGGTGAACCTGACGCTGCGCCGCGTCAGCGTCGATGCCGAGCCCGAGGTGACGGCGGAGGCGCTGATCGCCGCGCTCGACGGTCTGGGCTACGAGGCGCATGAGCTCGACGCCGGCATGCTCTCGGCCACCGAGACCGACCGGCAGGGGCGCGAACTCTTGATGCGGCTCGGCGTCGCCGGTTTCTCGATGATGAACGTCATGCTGCTGTCGGTGGCCGTCTGGTCCGGGGCCGAGGATGCGACGCGTGACATGTTCCACTGGATTTCGGCGGCCATCGCGCTGCCGACCGTGGTCTTCGCCGGGCAGCCCTTCTTCAAGAACGCCTGGCGCTCGCTCCGGGCGGGGCGGCTGGGGATGGATGTGCCGATCTCGCTCGCCATCATCCTCGCCTCCTCGATCTCGCTGTTCGAGACCTTCCACTCCGGCCATCACGCCTATTTCGATGCGGCGGTGATGCTGACCTTCTTCCTGCTCGCGGGCCGCTATCTCGACCACCGCACCCGCGCCGTCGCCCGTTCGGCGGCGGAGGAGCTTGCGGCGCTGGAAGTGCCGCGCGCCACCGCCCTGCGCGACGGGGCCGAGGTGACGGTGCCGATCGCGGAACTGGCGGTGGGCGAATGGGTCCGGGTGCGCCCGGGCGGGCGGATGCCGGTCGACGGGGTGGTGACGGAAGGCTCGAGCGAGCTCGACCGCTCGCTGCTGACCGGGGAGAGCCTGCCGGTGATGGCGGGGCCCGACACGGTGGTCTCGGCGGGTGAGGTCAACCTGACCGGGCCGCTCACCGTGCGGGTGACTGCGGCGGGCAAGGATTCGTCGCTGCACCGCATGGCCGATCTGGTGGCGGTCGCGGAAAGCGCCAAGACCCGCTACACCTCGCTGGCCGACCGCGCCTCGCGGCTCTATTCGCCCTTGGTGCACATCCTGTCCTTCGGCGCCTTCGGCGTCTGGATGTGGATCACCGGCGGCGACGTGCGCTATGCGATCAACATCTCGGCGGCGGTGCTGATCATCACCTGTCCCTGTGCCCTCGGTCTGGCCGTGCCCGCCGTGGTGACCGCGGCGAGCGGCAAGCTGTTCCGCAAGGGGCTGCTCATCAAGCACGGCACGGCGCTGGAGCGGCTGGCCGAGGTGGATACCGTGGTCTTCGACAAGACCGGGACCCTGACCCTCGGCGCACCGGAGCCGACCAATCTGGGCGAGCACAGCCGCGCCACGCTGGAAGTGGTGGCGGCGCTGGCGCAGGCCTCGTCGCACCCGCTGGCCATGGCGCTGGCGGCGGCGACGCGCAGTGCGGGCATTCCCCCGGCGAGGGTCGAGGCGCTGCGCGAGGCGCCGGGATACGGCATCGAGGGGCTCTGGCGCGGGCAGGTCGTCCGGCTGGGGCGTGCGGAATGGGTGGGGGCCGCGCCGCTGGCGGTGACGGCGACCTATCTCTCGCTCGGCGGCACGACGCGGGCGCTGACCTTCGCCGACCGGCTGCGCCCGGGGGCGGAGCAGGCGGTGGCGGCGCTCAGGGCGCAGGGCAAGCGCATCCTCTTGATCTCGGGCGACAGCGAGGGGGCGGTGGCCGATCTGGCGACAAGGCTCGGCATCGCCGACTGGACCTCGGGCGCGCTGCCCGCCGAAAAGGCGGCGCGGGTGGCCGAGCTGACCGCCGAGGGGCGGCGGGTGCTGATGGTGGGCGACGGGCTGAACGACACGGCGGCGCTGGCGGCTGCGCATGTCTCGATCTCGCCCGCCTCGGCGCTGGACGCGGCCCGCGTCGCCTCCGACATCGTGCTGCTGGGGCAGGACATGGCGCCGATCGGTGACGCTCTGCGCATCGCGGGGCAGGCGACCCGGCGCATCCGCGAGAACTTCGGCATCTCGGCTGGCTACAACGTCATCGCCGTGCCCTTGGCGCTGGTCGGGCTCGCCACGCCGCTGGCGGCGGCGCTCGCCATGTCGCTCTCGTCGATCACGGTTTCCCTGAATGCCCTGAGGCTGCGCTGATGGATATCCTCGCCTATCTCATCCCGATCTCGCTGTTCCTCGGCGGGATCGGCCTCGCCGCCTTCTTCTGGGCGCTGAAGTCGCGGCAGTTCGACGATCCGCAGGGCGACGCCAGCCGGATCCTGAAGCCCGACTACGAGGACAAGCCCAAGCCCTGACATGAAGACGCCGGAGCCTCGCGGCCCCGGCGTTTTCTTTTGTGAAGCTGTGGGCCGCTTTACGGCCCGATGGCGAAGCACTGCACCGCGCGGGCCTGCAGCCGGCGGCAGGCGAGGTCGGCCTGATCCTGGGTCAGCCCCATGAAGTTGGCGTCATAGCCGCCGCTGCGCTGCACGATCTTGCGCAGCCCGTCGGTGAGGGTGGCGCTTTCGGCAAGGGCGATGGTCATCAGCTGCCGCTCGGCCGTGGCGTTCGACGGGAAGCGGCCGACGTTGATTCCCCAGTGCCGGCCGCCGGAGGTCGACATGCGCGTCACCACCTCGGGGGCGGTGGGCACCGGTGCCACGGCCGGCGGCGCGACGAGGGCGGCGACCTGGGTCTCCGCCATCTCGGGGCGGGGCTGCGGAATGACCGAGGCCGAGAGGTTCACGATGCTGCCGCTCTCCGGGGCGATGGCCGCCACCGCGGTGGCCACAGCGCCGGTCGCCGCCGCTTCGGCGAGCGCCGAATCGATGCTGCCCTGCATGGCCGAGACCGCCTCGGCCGCTGCAGCGGCGTGGGCGAGCCCCGGGCGCGGCAGCGGGCGGGGCGAGGAGGCCAGGGCCACCGCCATGGTCTGGGCCGTGGCCGGCGCGCTGCGGGCGGCGGCCACAGCCACCGCCTCGTAGCTGATCGGCGCGGGCTTGCGCACCCGGGCGTTGTTCGGCGCGGCGTTGAAGCCGAGGTCCATCAGCTCCGCCATCTTGGCGTTGCGATGCGCGGTGGACTTGCCGCCGAAGATCGTCGCGATGATCCGCTTGTTGCCGCGCTCGGCCGAGGCGGTCAGGTTGAAGCCGGCCGGGTTCGTGTAGCCGGTCTTGATCCCGTCGGCGCCTTTGTAGGCGTCGAGGAAGCGGGTGTTGGTGTTGTTTACCTTGGCCATGCCGGCATCGGCGGTGCGGCGCGAGAAGATGTTGTAATATTGCGGGAAGTCGAAAAAGATCCGCCGCCCCAGCGTGTTCATGTCGCGGGCGGTGGACAGGTGGCCCTCGCTGGTCAGGCCGTTGCAGTTCTTGAAGGTGGTGCTGTTCATGCCCATCGCCCGGGCGGTGACGTTCATCCGGGCGGCAAACTGGGCTTCCGAGCCGCCGATGGCCTCGCAGATCGCGGTGGCGGCGTCGTTGGCGGATTTCACCGCGGCGGCGCGGATCAGGTAGCGCAGGGCAATTTTCTGGCCGGAACGCAGCCCGAGTCGCGACGGCGGCTGGGCGGCGGCGTGCTTGGTGACCGTCACCATCGAATCGAGGCTGATCTCGCCGCGCTGGATCGCCTGGAAGGTGATGTAGAGCGTCATCATCTTGGTCAGCGAGGCCGGATGCAGCCGCGTGTCAGCGTTGGTTTCGTACAGCGTTTCGCCGGTCCGCGCATCCATGACCACTGCGGCATAGGGGGCGGCGCTCGCCGCTCCGGTCGAGAGCGCGGCGCAGGCCGCCAAAACCACGAATGTCAGATTGCGGACATACTGCCCCATAAGCGATGTCACGTCGCCATGTCCTTCTTCTGCCTCGGTCCCGCCCCTGTTTTTGCCGGGGCTTATTCTTCGTGGAGAAACGCTAACATACAGGGTGATTCAGGAAAACCCCCTTGTTTCAAGAGGTTTGCGCACAAGCTTCAGGGTTGCGCCGCAGATCTGGGGTCAACCGGTTGTTCGGCAACAACTTGTGCCCCATCCCCCTCCAGCGCGGCGACCAAGGCGGGCAAGCCGCCCAGATCGGGCAGCTCGCGGAAGCGGCGGTGGCCCGCCGGAGGCTCGGCGGATTCCAGCGCCCAGGTCAGGCCATGCGGCACATGCACCCCCCAGCCGCCGGCCTCGATCACTGGCAGCACGTCGGATTTCAACGAGTTGCCGACCATCAGCGCCCGCTCCACCCCGTCGCCGTGCCGGGCGAAGACCCTCGCATAGACCTGCGCCGTCTTCTGCGACACGATCTCGACCCCGTGGAACAGCTCACCCAAGCCCGACTGCGCCAGCTTGCGCTCCTGGTCCAGCAGATCGCCCTTGGTGATCAGGATCACCCGGTGCTTCTCGGCCAGTGATTCCACCGCGGCGCGGGCATGGGGCAGCAGCTCGATCGGGTGCTCCAGCATCTCGCGCCCGGCCGCCATGATCTCGGCGATGACCGGGGCGGGAACGCGGCCCTCGGTCACCTCGATGGCGGTTTCGATCATCGACAGCACGAAGCCCTTGATGCCGAAGCCGTAGGACCCCAGATTGCGGGTCTCGGCAGCCAGCAGCCGGTCGTGCAGATGGTCCGGCGCGGCGTAATCCGCCAGCAGCCGGGTGAAACGGTCCTGCGTCAGCCGGAAGAACGTCTCGTTCTGCCACAGCGTGTCGTCCGCGTCGAAACCGATTGTTGTCAGAAGGCGGGTCATGATGCGGGCAGTGTCGACCGGGACGGGGCGGACCGCAAGGCCTGTCGCGGCGCCCGTGCCTCCCCCTTTCGGAAGAAAGAAAAAAGTCTATAATGCCAGCCTCAGCGACCCGTCCCGAATCCGCGATCCGTCAGGAGTTCTCTTCGTGATCCACCGTCCGCTTCAGATGTCCGACAAGACTGACGGGCCCGACGGCGATGCGTCGATCCTGACCAAGACCCGCAGCAAGACCCAGCGCCCGCCGCTCTACAAGGTGTTCCTCTTGAACGACGACTACACCCCGATGGAATTCGTCGTGCATGTGCTGGAGCGGTTCTTCGGCCTGAACCATGCCCAGGCCTTCGAGATCATGCTGACGGTCCACAAGAAGGGGCTGGCGGTCGTCGGCGTGTTCTCCTTCGAGGTGGCGGAGACGAAAGTGGCGCAGGTGATGGATTTCGCCCGCCGCCACCAGCATCCGCTGCAATGCACCATGGAAAAGGAATAGGGCCGCACGCGGCCGCTCATGCGATCTGCAAGACTGACCCTCGCACTCGAGACGGGCGCCGTGGTGCTGCCCGATACCGGCACGATTGCCATCTACCGTCCGCGCGGCGGCGACGACCTCTCGGCGCTGCCGAAGGACCGGCTGCTTGTGGTGCAGGGCTTCCGCCCCGACCATGACGCTTTCGCCGCGCAGGGCTATCGCGTGACGGTGCAGGGCGGGTCGGGCCATGCTGCGGCCATCGTCTGCCTGCCGCGCGCCAAGGCCGAGGCGAGGGCGCTTCTGGCCGAGGCGACGCGGGCCGTGCAGCCCGGCGGGCTGGTGGTGGTGGACGGGCAGAAGACCGACGGGGTCGAGGCGGTCTACCGCGACCTGGGCGAGCGGCTGGGGGTCTCCGCCACGCTGTCCAAGGCGCATGGCAAGCTGTTCAGCTTCGCCGCGGCCCCGGGGCTCGAGGATTGGGCCGCGCAGCCGCAGCAGGTCGAGGGCGGCTTCCAGACCCTGCCGGGGGTGTTCTCCGCCGGTGGTCCCGACCGCGGCTCGATGCTGCTGGCCGAGGCGCTGCCGGCCAGCCTGCCGGGCCGTGGCATCGATCTGGGCGCGGGCTGGGGCTTCCTGTCGCGGGCGGTGCTGGCGCGCGAGGGGGTGAAGCAGCTCGATCTGGTGGAGGCCGAGGCGGCGGCGCTCGACTGCGCCCGCATCAACATCACAGATCCCCGCGCCCGCTTCCACTGGGCCGACGCCACCAGCTTCAAGCCCGAGAAGCTGGCCGATTTCATCGTCTGCAACCCGCCCTTCCACATTTCGCGCGATGCCGATCCCGCCCTGGGCATGGGTTTCCTGCAGGCGGCGGCGCGGCTGCTACAGCCGGCCGGGGTGCTCTGGCTGGTGGCGAACCGTCACCTGCCCTATGACCGCGGGCTGGCCACGCTGTTCCGCGAGGTGAAGGACATCGGCGGCGATTCCGCCTTCAAACTCATCCGCGCCGCCCGCCCCGAGCGGGCGAGACACATTTAACGGGGTCCTCCCATGTCACTTTCCATCGCTGGCAAGACCGCCATCGTCACCGGCGCCGCCAACGGCATCGGCTATGCCATCGCCCGGCATTTCCTCGACAAGGGCGCCAATGTCATGTTCGTCGACATCGACGAGGAACGGCTGGAGCAGCAGGTCGGCGAAGAGGCGCGGGCCGAGGGGCCGCTGCGCATGTTCGCCGGCGACCTGCGCGAGAAGTTGACCATCACCAACCTGCTGTCGGCCACGGTCGACGCCTTCGACCGGGTCGACATCCTGGTGAACGCGAGCCGGCAGATGGTCGCCTCGGACCCGCTCTGCCCCGAGGAGGACGCGGTGGAGACGCTGCTGCAGCAGAACCTGCTGACCAGCCTGCGGCTGACCCAGCTGACCGCCAAGCGGATGATCGCCCGGGCCGAGAAGATGACCGATGTCGCCGGGCCGATCGGCTCGATCATCAACATCTCCTCGATCGCGGCCCACCGCACCCAGCCGCAGCTGCTTGGCTATTCGATCAGCTGCGCCGCGCTGGACCAGATGACCCGCTCGATGGCGGTGGCGCTGGCGCCGCGCGGCATCCGGGTGAACTCGGTCGCCTTCGGCTCGGTCATGAGCGCCAGCCTGCAGGCCTCGCTGAAGGAGAACCCGGCCTATCGCGAGGCGATCACCTGCTGCACCCCGATGCAGCGGATCGCCAGCGCCTCGGAACTGGCGGAGACCGTGCAGTTCCTCGCCTCCGACGCCGCCAGCTTCATGACCGGGCAGATCCTGACGCTGGACGGCGGGCGCGGGCTGATCGACGCGGTGCGGGCGCCGGTGCACTGATCACTCGGGGTATTGCGCCTTGCACTGGCTGACCGAGGCCTGCGCCGCGCGCGCAAGCTCGGTCCGCTTGGCCTGGAGACTGGCGAGCAGGCGCGCCTCGGCGGCGAGGTCGATGGCCTTGGGCCGCGAGATGGTGCGGGGCCGGGTTTCGAGGCAGAGCCGCGGGGCGACGGCGACCACCTCGCCGGTCTTCTTGTTGCGGCGGAAGCGGTCGCCGCAATTTTCCCAGACCGGCTCGTAGATCACCTTGTCTTCCATGGCATAGCCGCGGGACAGGTTCAGCTGACTGGTGGCGATCAGGCTGTCGACCGTGCGCAGGTCGCGGGTTTCGCGGTAGACGCAGCGCTCCTGCGGCGTGCCGCAGGCGGCGAGGGCGAGGCCGAGAGGCAGGATCAGCAGAAAGCGCATGGCGGACTCCTTTTCCCATATCTAGCGCGCGGGCCGCGGCGCTTCCAACCTTTCCTGCGCGCTGGATCGGTAATGCCGACTCTGTTACGGCTCGGAAAACGCGTCGGGAGATTTGCATGATTGAAGAATTCGACAGCCGGAAAGCCCGGGCCGCCGCCTGGTTCCGCAGCCTGCGCGACGAGATCGTCGCGTCTTTCGAAGGGCTTGAGGACAGCCATACCGGCGAGGGCGAAGCGGGGCGCTTCGAGGTGACCGAGACCCGGCGCGAAAGCGGCGGCGGCGGGCTGATGAGCGTCATGCGCGGCGGGCGGGTGTTCGAGAAGGTGGGCGTCAATGTCTCCACTGTCCACGGCTCGCTGGGCGAGCGGGCGCAGAAGGCGATGGCGGCGCGCGGCGTGCCGGGCATGGCCGAGAACCCGGAGTTCTGGGCCTCGGGAATCAGTCTCGTCGCCCATATGCAGAACCCGCATGCGCCGGCCGTGCACATGAACACCCGTATGTTCTGGACGCCGCATGCCTGGTGGTTCGGCGGCGGGTCGGACCTGAACCCCTGCCTTGAATATCAAGAGGATACGGCGCACTTCCATGGTCGGATGCAGGCGGCCTGCGACGCACATGCGCCGGATTACTTCGCCCGGTTCAAGGCCTGGGCCGACGAGTACTTCTTCGTGCCGCACCGGGGACGGGCGCGGGGGGTGGGGGGGATCTTTTATGACGATCTCAACACCGGCGATTGGGAGGCCGACTTTGCCTTCACACAAGATGTGGGGCGCGCCTTCCTGCCGGCCTTCGTGCCGCTGGTCGAGAAGCGCCGCGACATGCCCTGGACCGAGGCCGACCGCGACGCGCAGCTGGTGCACCGCGGGCTCTACGCCGAATACAACCTGGTCTACGACCGGGGCACCAAGTTCGGGCTGGAGACCGGGCATGACGCCAACGCGGTGCTGATGAGCCTGCCGCCGCTGGCGAAGTGGGTTTGAGACGATGCACATCCGATGCACGCTGCGTGCACGGGTGATGCAGACGACCTGAGGCGGCGCGCCGCCCCGGGTCGGCTCACTCGCTGCAGACGTAGACCGTGCCGCCCACTGCGACGACGGTGACAGCGGCGGCGGCGAGCACGGCGGGGGCCGAGAGCGCGGCGGCGGTGGAGGCGCCGAGGCTGGAGAGCGCCGAGCCGATGCTGGCCCCGGTGCCCGACATCACCACGGCCCCGGCGCCGTTCTGCACCGCATTCACCCCGGAGAGCGCGCCGCGCCCGGCATTGCCGGCGATCGCCAGCGCCGAGTCGCGCGAATCGTTCACCTTCTCGCAGAAGGCCCGGGTCGGCTGGGCGCAGTGGACATAGGCGTTGCGCTTGCCCTGGGAGAAGCCGGTGTAGGTCTCGGCCTTGGCGTCGTATTGCAGGCAGAAGACCGAGCGCTCGCTGTCGGTCAGGCCGGGGGTCATGGCGCGCAGGGTGACGTAGCCGGGGCAGGTGATGTCGCCATAGCCGCCGAGGAAGCGCTCGCGATAGCTGCGGTTCTGCCGCATCTCGGCGTCGTCGGTGTCATATTGCAGCGGCGTCGGGAATCCCTCGAGCGAGGTGAGGCAGGCCTCCGGCTTGGCTTCGGCGGCGGTGCCCAGCACCGAAGCGGCGGGCAGCAGGAGGGCGAGGATGAGGATGGCCTGTCGCATGGTTCACTCCACGTTTTGCGGGAGCGTGTCAGGTCGCGGGCCTGGGTTCAACCTGAGAGAGGGTCAACAAGGCGTGACGGCAGGGCAGGGCGGCGGCCCGTCGCTCGGGCCGCCGCCGCCAGGTCAGCCGCGGACCGCCTCGATCATGCGGGCCACGTTGTCAGGATCGGCCTCGGGGGTGATGCCATGGCCGAGGTTGAAGATGTGCGGCCCGCCGGAGAAGGCGTCGACGACGCGGCGGGTGGCCTTCACCAGCTCGTCGCCGCCGGTGACCATGTAGGACGGGTCGAGGTTGCCCTGCACGCAGCCGGTGCTCTGCACATGTTCCGCCGCCCATTCCGGCGTCACCGAATTGTCGATGGCCACGCAATCCGCGCCGGTCTTCTCGGCGAAGCCGATGTAGCCGTCGCCGGCCTCGCGCGGGAAGGCGATGATCGGCAGGCCGGGGTGGCGGGCCTTCAGCTCGGCGATGATGCGGCGGGCGGGCTCGACGGCGAAATCGTCGAAGTCCTGGCCCTTCAGCGACCCGGCCCAGCTGTCGAAGATCTTCACCACCTCGACGCCGGCCTCGACCTGCTTCGACAGGTAGTCGACGGTCGCCTCGGTGATCCGGTCGATCAGCGCGGTGAAGGCCGGGCGGTCGGTGTCCTTCAGCCGGTGGGCGGCGGCCTGATCGGGCGAGCCGCGGCCGGCGATCATGTAGGTGGCGACAGTCCAGGGAGCGCCGGCGAAACCGATGAAGGTGGTCTCCTTCGGCAGCTCGCGGGCGAGGATGCGGCAGGTCTCGTAGACCGGCGACAGGGTCTCGTGGATCTCTTCCTTCGGCTTCAGCGCCTCGACGCCGGCCATGTCGGTGATGGTCGACATGCGCGGGCCCTCGCCGGTGGCGAACCAGAGCTCGGCCCCCAGCGCCTGCGGCAGCAGCAGGATGTCGGCGAAGAGGATCGCCGCGTCGAAGCCGTAGCGGCGGATCGGCTGCAGCGTCACCTCGGCGGCAAGCTCGGGGTTGTAGCAGAGCGAGAGGAAGTCGCCGGCCTGCGCCCGGGTGGCGCGATACTCGGGCAGGTAGCGGCCCGCCTGACGCATCATCCAGATCGGGGGCGTCGGCAGGGTCTCGCCCTTGAGCGCGCGCAGGATCGTCTTGGTCATGGGATGCTCCTTCATGCTTGGCTTGCTGTTCCCAAGCGCGGCGCGGGATGTCAATATGGGGAGTTGTCAGGCGAAGTGGACAGCGCTAACCAATTCGGCATGACACATCCCATGCCCACACCCGCTGAACCCCTCAAGATCGGCACCCGCGGATCGCCCCTCGCCCTGGCGCAAGCCTATGAGACGAGGGCGCGGCTTTCCGCGGTCTTTTCGCTGCCGGAAGAGGCATTCGAGATCGTCGTGATAAAAACCACGGGGGATAAGGTACTTGACCGGCCCCTGAAGGAGATCGGCGGCAAAGGTCTCTTCACCCGCGAGATCGAGGACGCGCTGCTGGACGGCGGAATCGACATCGCCGTGCATTCCATGAAGGACATGCCGACGCTGCAGCCCGAGGGGCTGATCCTCGACACCTACCTGCCGCGCGAGGACACGCGGGACGCCTTCGTGTCGCCCTTCCCCGGGGGAATGGCTGATTTGCCGCAGGGGGCGGTGGTGGGGTCGTCGAGCCTCCGGCGGCGGGCGCAGCTGCTGAACCGGCGGCCCGATCTGCAGGTGGTGGAGTTCCGCGGCAACGTGCAGACCCGGATGAAAAAGCTGTCCGAGGGCGTTGCGCGGGCGACCTTCCTCGCCATGGCCGGGCTGAACCGTTTGAAGATGGATGACGTGGCCCGGGTGGCGGTCGAGCATGAGGAGATGCTGCCGGCGGTGGCGCAGGGCGCCATCGGCATCGAGCGGCGGATCGACGATCAGCGCGCCGAGGAGATGCTGGCGGCGATCCATGATGGGCCGACCGGACGCCGGCTGATGGCCGAGCGCAGCTTCCTTCTGCGGCTCGACGGGTCCTGCGAGACGCCGATCGCCGGGCTGGCGCTGCTGGAAGGCGACGAGCTTTGGCTGCGCGGCGAGATCCTGCGGCCGGACGGGTCGGAGTCGATCTCGGGCGAGCTGCGCGGGCCGGCGTCGGACGGGCAGGCGCTGGGTCTGGCCTTGGCGGCAGAGCTGTTGGGCCGCGCGCCGAAGGACTTTTTCAGCTGGCGCTGACGCGCAGGGCCCGGCCGCGGCCGGGCCCCGCTTTTCACTGACCGGCCGGCGGGATCGTCTTCCCCGGGTTGAGCAGGCCGCGCGGGTCGAGCGCGGCCTTCAGGCTGCGCATCACGTCCAGCGCCACCGGGTCCTTGCGCCGGGTCATCGACGGCAGCTTCGACAGGCCGACGCCATGCTCGGCCGAGAAACTGCCCTTCAGATCGGCCACAACATCCTCCAACGCCGTGACCACCGCCTCGTTCAGCGCCGGATCGGTGCGCGAGGGATAGGCGGTGTAATGCACGTTGCCGTCGCCGAGATGCGCCACCACCAGCGAGGTTGCCTCGGGGTCGAGCTCGGCCAGCCGGGCGTCGATGGCGGTGAGGAAATCGCCGACCCGGTCCAGCGGCACGGCGATATCGGTGTCGATGATCGGCATCTGGGTGAAGGTGATGCGGGCGGCCGATTCGCGGCGCTCCCACATCTCGCGGCGCTGGGCTTCGGTGCGGGCGACGGTGGCGTCGAGCACCATGCCCTCCTCCATCATCCCGGCCAGCGTTTCTTCCAGCAGGGTGACGATGGGCAGGCTGCCATCGGCCAGCGCATCCGCGTCGCGCGGCGCGGTGGCGCCGACCTCGACGAGGATCGTGGTGTCATGCGTCTCGGCGAAGGGCGGCTTCAGATTCGGCAACTCGCGGGCGAGCCGTTCCATGTAGCGGCGGGGCATGTATTCGAAGGCCTCGACCGCGCCGCCGGTGGCCTCCTGCAGCCGGTTCAGGAGGATCAGCGCGTCGGGCAGCGAGCGGGCGGCCAGCGTCGCCGTAGCATGGGCGCGGGGCTTGGGGACCAGTTTCATCACCGCGGCGGTGATGATGCCCAGCGTGCCCTCGGCGCCGATGAAAAGGTCTTTCAGGTCGTAGCCGGAGTTGTCCTTGTGCAGCTCCGACATCAGGTTCAGCACCCGGCCGTCGGCCAGCACCACCTCCAGCCCGAGGCAGAGCGCGCGGGTCGAGCCGTAGCGCAGCACGTTGGAGCCGCCGGCGTTGGTCGACAGCACGCCGCCGATCTGCGCCGAGCCGCGGGCGCCGAACCAGAGCGGGAAGTAGAGGTTCTCGGCGTCGGCGCCCTCGTGCAGGCTCTGCAGGATCGTGCCGGCCTCGACCACGGCGAGCCGCGTGTCGGCGCGGATCTCGCGGATGCGGTTCATCCGCTCCAAGGACAGCATCAGCGCGCCCTCGTTCATCGTCGCCCCGGTCAGTCCGGTGAGCCCGCCGGTGGGGACGACCGCCACCCCGGCCTCGGCGCAGGCGCGCACGGTGGCCGAGACCTCGGCCGTCGTGCCGGGCCGGGCGACCGCCAACGGCGAGGACTGGTACTTGCCGGTCCAGTCGCGGCAGTAGCGCGCGGCGGCCTCGCCGGTGAGGACGTTGGCGGCTCCGAGAAGCTCGGTCAGGCGGGCGGTCAGGGTCATGCAGGGCTCCGGGCAGGTCACGGCCTTTTGTGCCGCCGCCCGCCCGGAATGGCCAGAGCCATGTCAGTCGGCGGCGCGCTCCAGCAGCTTTTCCACCTGCGGGCCGATGGCCTCGACGATCACCGCCACGCCCTCGGCGCTGGGGTGGATGCCGTCGGCCTGCAGGTACTTCTGCCGGGCGGCAGCGATGTCGAGCTCGGCGGTGAGCGGGGCGAAGAAGTTGGTGTCGAGATCGGCCCCGTATTGCTCGGCCAGTTCGGGATACATCGCATCGAAGGCCTGCTTGAAGGCCGGGCCATAGTTGCTCGGCGCTTCCAGCCCGACCAGCAGCACCGGCAGATCGCGCTCCGACGCCTTCGACAGGATGGCATCGAGATTGGCACGGCTGCTTGCCGGATCGAGCCCGCGCAACAGATCGTTGCCGCCGAGGTTCACAATCATGGCATCGGTTTCGGGCGTCAGGCTCCAGTCGAGCCGGGCAAGACCGCCCGCCGTGGTGTCCCCGGAGACGCCCGCGTTGATGATCGTGACGTCTTTTCCCTTGGCATTCAGCCAATTCTGCAACTGCGGAACGAAACCCTCCTCGGGCGGCAGGCCGTAGCCGGCGGTCAGGCTGTCGCCGAGGGCGACCAGCGTCTGGGGTTCGGCGGCGGCGGCCGTGGTCGCGAAAACCAGGGCCATCGCGCAGTTGCGCAAAGCGCGGGCCGCGCCATATGCAAGGGGGAAACAGGCTTGAGAGGCGATGTGCATGGGTGATCCGGTTCTGGCGCTGAAGGCGGCGCGGCTGACATTGGCGGGCAATGCGGGGCCGGTTGAGATTCTGAAGGGCATTTCGCTGGAGGTGGCCAAGGGCGAGACGCTGGGGCTGATCGGGCCGTCCGGTTCTGGCAAATCGTCGCTCCTGATGCTGATGGGCGGGCTCGAACGCGCCACCTCTGGGTCTGTCGTTGCGCTGGGCCATGACCTGACCAAGCTGGACGAGGATGCGCTGGCGCGCTTCCGTCGTGGGAATATGGGGGTGGTGTTCCAGTCTTTCCACCTGATCCCGACAATGACCGCGCTGGAAAACGTGGCGGTGCCGCTGGAACTCGCCGGAGTCGAGGATGCCTTCGGGCGGGCCGAGGCGGAATTGCGCACGGTGGGCCTGGGCAGCCGGATGGATCACTACCCCTCGCAGATGTCGGGCGGCGAGCAGCAGCGGGTGGCGCTGGCGCGGGCCGCGGCGCCGCGACCGGCGATCCTGCTGGCCGATGAGCCGACCGGGAACCTCGACGGAGTCAACGGGGCGGCGATCATGGACCTTCTGTTCGGGCTGCGCGACCGGCATGGCGCGACGCTGGTGCTGGTGACCCATGCGCCGGAACTGGCGGCGCGCTGCGACCGGGTGGTGCGGCTGGCCGACGGCATGGTGAGCGGCGAAGAGCGGAAAGCGGCATGAGCGTCGCCTGGCGGATCGCCCGGCGCGAGCTGCGCGGCGGGGTGAAGGGCTTCCGGGTCTTCCTCGCCTGTCTGGCGCTGGGGGTGGCGGCGATTGCCGCCGTCGGCATGGTGCGCGCGGCGATCGAGGCCGGGCTCGAGGATCAGGGCGCGGTGCTGCTGGGCGGCGATGCGCAGATGGAATTCACCTATCGCTACGCCACGGACGAGGAGCGCGCCTATATGGCGGGCATCGCCACCGCCGTGTCGGAGGTGGTCGATTTCCGGTCGATGGCGACGGTGGGCGAGGATCGGGCGCTAACGCAGGTGAAGGGCGTCGATGACGCCTATCCGCTGGTCGGCGAGGTGGTGCTGGAGCCCGAGGTTCCCTTGGCCGAGGCGCTGGCGGGGGTCGAGGGGCTGCCGGGCGCCGTGATGGACCGGGTGCTGGTGGACCGGCTGGGGCTGGCCGTGGGTGACCGCTTCACGCTGGGGGTGCAGGCGTTCCGGCTGGGCGCGGTGCTCGTGCGCGAGCCGGATTCGGCCACGGGGGGCTTCGCGCTCGGGCCGCGGACCATCGTGCTGACGCCGGCGCTGGCCGCGTCGGGGCTGCTGGAGCCCGGGACGCTGTTCGAGACGGAATACCGCATGACCCTGCCGGCGGGCAGTGATCTGGCGGCGCTGGAGGCTCAGGCCGAGACGCAATGGCGCGACGCCGGGATGCGCTGGTCCGACAGCCGCCGCGCCACGCCGGGGCTGGAGCGCTTTGTCGAGCGGATCGGGTCTTTCCTCGTGCTGGTGGGGCTGGCGGGGCTTGCCGTCGGCGGTGTCGGGATCTCGGCGGCGGTGCGGGCCTATCTGGAGGGCAAGATCGCCACCATCGCCACGCTGAAGACGCTGGGGGCGGAGGGACGGACGATCTTCACCGTCTACCTGATGCAGATCGCCGTGCTGACGGCCATCGGCGTGCTGGCCGGGCTGGTGCTGGGCGTGGCCCTTCCGCTGGCTGCCGCGCCTTTCATCGAGGCCTCGCTGCCCTTCCCGGTGGCCTTCGCCATCTACCCGGCCCCGCTGGGCGAGGCTGCCTTCTACGGCATCGTCACGGCCTTTCTCTTCACGCTCTGGCCGCTGGCGCGGAGCGAAGGGGTGCGGGCGGCCTCGCTCTATCGTGGCGGAGGCGGCGAGGGGCTGCCGCGCTGGCCCTACCTTCTGGCGCTGGTGGCGCTGGCGCTGTTGCTGATCGGCGGGGCGGTGCTGTTCTCGGGTACGGTGACGCTGGCGCTGGGCAGTGCCGGGGGCATCGTCGGGGCGCTCTTCGTGCTGCTTCTGGCGGCATGGGGCGTGCGGCGCGGCGCGAGGGCCGGGGCGCGTGGGCTCTGGGTGCGGGGGCGCACGGCGCTGCGGCTGGCGCTCTCGGCCATCGGCGGACCGCGGGAGGAGGCGGGGTCGGTCATCCTGTCGCTCGGGCTGGGGCTTTCGGTGCTGGCGGCGGTCGGGCAGATTGACGCCAACCTGCGCTCAGCCATCGACCGCGACCTGCCGAAGCTGGCGCCGTCCTATTTCTTCGTCGATATCCAGCAGGACCAGATCGGAGGCTTCCTCGATCGGGTGGAGGGCGATCCGGCCGTGTCGAAGGTGGAAAGCGCGCCGATGCTGCGCGGGGTGCTGACCCAGATCAACGGCCGCCCGGCCCGCGAGGTGGCGGGCGAGCATTGGGTGGTGCGCGGCGACCGCGGCGTGACCTATTCCGCCGCGCCGCCCGAGAACACCCGCGTGGTGGCGGGCGAATGGTGGCCGGAAGACTACTCGGGTCCGGCGCAGATCTCCTTCGCGGCGGAAGAGGCCGAGGAGATCGGGCTGAAGCTGGGTGACAGGCTGGTGGTCAACATCCTCGGGCGCGACATCGAGGCCGAGATCACCTCGTTCCGCGAGGTCGATTTCTCGACCGCCGGGATGGGCTTCGTCATGGCGATGAACCCGGCGGCGGTGGCGGGCGCGCCGCATACCTGGATCTCGACGGTCTATGCGACGCCGGAGTCCGAGGCTGCGATCCTGCGCGACACGGCGGGGGCCTATCCCAACATCACCGCGATCCGGGTGCGCGACGCCATCGACCGGGTGACCGAGGCGCTGTCGGCCATCGCCACCGCGACGGCCTGGGCGGCGGCGGCGACGCTGGTCACCGGCTTCGTCGTGCTGATCGGCGCGGCGGCGGCGGGCGAGCGGGCGCGGGTCTACGAGGCGGCGGTTCTGAAGACGCTGGGGGCGACGCGCGGCACCATCCTGCTGAGCTTTGCGCTGCGCTCGGCGCTCCTGGGGGCGGCGGCGGGCGGGGTTGCCATCGTCGCGGGCGGCATCGCCGGCTGGGCGGTGATGACCTTCGTGATGGACACGGCCTATGCCTTCGAGCCCTGGTCGGCCTTGGCGATCGTTCTGGGGGGCGTGGCGGCTACCCTGCTGGCGGGCTTGGCCTTTGCGCTCAGGCCGCTGGCGGCGCGGCCGGCGCAGGTGCTGCGCTCGCAGGAGTAGGGAACGGGAACATTCGGCACGGCCCCGGCATTATCCTCCTGTAAACGGGAGGTAACGGCGATGCCGAAGACGAAGAACCTGGGTATCGACCTGACGCCGCCCGCCGAGGTCGCCTTGGCGGCGGAGAAGGGCCTGGCGCTGCGGCGCAAGTACAAGCGCGGCGGCACCAATGTCGGCGTGGCCCGCGCGCGCGATCTTAAGGGCCGCAAGTCGCTGTCGACCCAGACGATCAAGCGGATGGTGTATTTCTTCCAGCGCCACGAGATCGACAAGCAGGCGGAGAACTTCGGCAACGAGGACGATCCCTCGGCGGGCTATGTCGCCTGGCTGCTCTGGGGCGGCGACCCGGGCCGCGCCTGGGCCGAGAAGCTGGCGGCGGAGATCAAGGCCAGCGAGGGAAAGCCCAAGGATGGCTGAGTTCCAGAAGGGCGACGCCGTGGTCTGGGACTGGGGCAACGGGGTCGCTCGCGGCAAGGTCAGCAAGGTCTACACCCGCAAGATCACCCGCAGCATCAAGGGCACCGACGTGACCCGCAAGGCCAGCAAGGACGAGCCGGCGCTGCTGATCGTGCAGGATGACGGCGACGAGGTGCTGAAATCCTCGAGCGAGGTCCGCAAGGGCTGAGCGTTCGGGATCCGTCAGAGGCAGAGGGGGCCGCGGTCGTCAGGACCGGCGGCCCCTCTGCATGTTCGGCGGGCGCCGCGTGGGCGTTTTGGAATTTTTCATTTGAAAATTCGGTGAAATGGAATATCAATTCCATTGTGGCGGCTTGGGGGGCCGCGGGGAGAGTCACCGATGCTGCCGTTCGCGCTGAACCACATGACGACGCCGCGTCTCGGCTGGCAGGCGTTCCTCGATCTGGCGGCGCGGCTGGGCTGCGTCGGCATCGAGTTCCGCAACGACCTGCCGGGGCCGCTGTTCCAGGGCGCCGAGCCCTCGGAAGTCGCCGCCGGCTGCCGCGACCGGGGGCTGCGGCTGCTGGCGTTGGCGGAAGTGAAGATGTTCGACGACTGGTCCGACGCCAAGCGGGCCGAGGCCGAGGCGCTGATGCGGATCGCGGTTGCGGCGGGGGCCGAGGCGGTCAGCCTGATCCCGCGCAACGACGGTGTGGCGACCAGCGCGCTGGAGCGCCGGGCCGCGCTGGCCCTGGCGCTGCGCGAACTGGCCCCGATGCTGCGCGCCCACGGGCTGCGCGGGTTGGTGGAGCCGCTGGGCTTCGAGAGCTGCTCGCTGCGCCACAAGGCCGAGCTGGTGGAGGCCATCGAGACGCTGGGCGCGGCGGAGACTTTCGCGCTGGTCCATGATACCTTCCATCATCATCTGGCGGGCGGCGGGCCGGTCTTCGCCGCGCATACCGGCGTCGTGCATGTCTCGGGCGTCACCGATGCGGCGCTGACCGTGGCGGAGATGCGCGATGGCCACCGGGTGCTGGTCGATGCGGAGGATCGGCTGGGCAACCTGGAGCAGATCGCAGCGCTGCGGGATGCCGGCTATGCCGGGCCGCTGAGCTTCGAGCCCTTCGCGGCCTCGGTGCATGCGCTGGAGGATGCCGAGCCGGCGCTGCGCCGCTCGATGGGCTTCATCGCCGGCAGCCCGGCCGCGACGGCCGCCTGAGGCGACAGGATCAACCGCCTGCAAGGGCGGTCCGGCGGGAGGATTTTGGTGGGCCGGACACCGACAAGGGAGAGGATGACATGAAAAAGACGCTTCTGGTGGCGGGGCTTGCCTCGATGCTTTCGACGACCGCGATGGCCGAGAATGTCGGCGTGTCCATGGCGCTGTTCGACGACAACTTCCTGACCGTGCTGCGCAACGGCATGACCGATTATGCCGCCACGCTGGACGGGGTGAACGTGCAGGTCGAGGATGCCGGCAACGATGTCGGCAAGCAGCTCGATCAGGTGAAGAACTTCATCGCCTCGGGCGTCGACGCCATCGTGGTGAACCCGGTCGATACCTCGGCGACGCAGGCGATCTCGGACGCGGCGGCGGCGGCGAATGTGCCGCTGGTCTACGTGAACCGCGAGCCGGTGAACGTCGACACGCTGCCCGACAGCCAGGCCTATGTCGCCTCGAACGACATCGAATCCGGCACGCTGCAGACCAAGGAGGTCTGCCGTCTGCTGAAGGAGGCGGGCAAGACCGAGGCCAACATCCTGGTGATCATGGGCGAGCTGTCGAACCAGGCCGCCGTGGTGCGGACCAAGGACATCCATGACGTGATCGCGACGGATGAATGTTCGTTCATGAAGATCGTCGATGAGCAGACCTCGAACTGGCAGCGCGACCAGGCGGCCAACCTGATGACCAACTGGCTGTCCTCGGGGGTGCAGTTCGATGCGGTGATCGCCAACAACGACGAGAGCGCGGTGGGCGCGATCCAGTCGATGAAGGCGGCGGGCGTGGGCATGGAGGATGTCGTCGTCGCCGGCATCGACGCGACGCAGGACGCGCTGGCGGCGATGGCGGCGGGCGATCTGGACGTGACCGTGTTCCAGGACGCGGCGGGGCAGGGGCAGGGCGCGCTGGATGCGGCGCTGAAACTGGCCAAGGGCGAGGCGGTGGAGCAGAAGGTCTACATCCCCTTCCAGCTGGTGACGCCGGACAACATGCAGGACTTCATGGCGAAGAACTGATCGCCTGAGACGGACGCACCGGGCCGGGGCGGCGAGACTGCCCCGGCCGACCACCAAGGGGGAGAGGAAATCATGGCCGTGAGCGCCGTATCAGCGCGGACAGACAGCCAGTCGCGGCCGGTCAGGCCGCCGGAGATGAACGTCTTCATCGGGCTTCTGGTGATCGCCCTCGTCTTCGAGGCGCTGGGCTGGCTGTTCATCGGGCAGAGCTTCGTCTTCAACCTGCAGCGGCTGCAGATCATCATCCTGCAGGTCTCGATCGTCGGGATCATCGCCATCGGGGTGACGCAGGTCATCATCACCGGCGGGATCGATCTCTCGTCGGGCTCCATCGTCGGGGCGACGGCGATGATCGCCATGAGTTTTGCCCAAAGCTCCGACTATGCAAGGGCGGTCTATCCGGCGCTGACCGACCTGCCGGTGATCGTGCCGATCCTCGTGGCGCTGGTGATCGGCGGCCTCGCCGGGTCGATCAACGGGGCGCTGATCGCCTATACCAAGATCCCGCCCTTCATCGCCACTCTGGGGATGATGGTGGCGGCGCGCGGCGTGGCCAAGTGGTACACCAAGGGCCAGCCGGTGTCCTTCCCGACCGAGAGCTATGCCTGGATCGGCGCGGGGCTGAACCCGGTGATCATCTTCCTCGTGCTGGCGCTGCTGTTCCATCTGGCGCTGAAATACACGGTCTACGGCAACCACACCTATGCCATCGGCTCGAACCAGCAGGCAGCCCGCGTCTCGGGCATCCGGGTGGAGCGGCATCTGGTGATGGTCTATGCCATCGCCGGGATGCTTGCCGGGATCGCGGCGCTGGTGCTGTCGTCGAAGAACGTCACGGCGCAGGCCGGGATGGGGATGATGTACGAGCTCGACGCCATCGCCATGGCCGTGATCGGCGGCGTGTCGCTGGCGGGCGGGCGCGGGTCGGTCGTCGGCACGGCGCTGGGGATGCTGATCTTCGGGGTCATCATCTCGGGCTTCACCTTCCTCCGGATCGACGCCTACTATCAGGAGATGATCAAGGGCGTGATCATCGTGGCGGCCGTGGTGGCCGATGTGGCGCGCCAGCAGCGCCGGGCGAAGGCGGTGTGAGATGAGCAAGGTCATTCTGGAAACCCGCGGCCTGACCAAACGCTACGGCGGCGTGCATGCGCTGGAAGACGCGAATTTCGTGCTGCACGAGGGCGAGCATGTTGCGGTGGTCGGCGACAACGGCGCCGGCAAATCCACCTTCGTGCGGCAGATCACGGCGGTGGAGCAGCGCACCTCGGGACAGATCTTCTTCGACGGGCGGGAGGTGAATTACGCCGGTCCGCTGGAGGCGCGGGAGAGCGGGATGGAAACGGTGTTCCAGAACCTCGCGCTGGCCGATGATCTCGACGTGCCCTCGAACCTCTATCTTGGGCGCGAGCTGATCAAGTTCAACCTCGGGCCGTTCTCGATCCTCGACCGCAAGGCGATGCGCGAGCGGACGCAGGCGGCGCTGGACCGGACGGCGGTGCGGATCCCGAACCTTTCCAACCCGATCCGCAACATGTCGGGCGGCCAGCGGCAATGCGTGGCCATCGCCCGGGCGGCGGCCTTTGCCTCGAAGCTCATCATCATGGACGAGCCGACGGCGGCGCTGGGGGTGCAGGAGACGGGGCAGGTCGAGAACATCATCCGCGGGCTGAAGGAGCGCGGCGTGCCGCTGATCCTCGTCAGCCACAACCTGCGGCAGGTCTTCGATCTGGTGGACCGGATCGTGGTGTTCCGCCGCGGGCGCATCGTCGCCTCGCTGCGCGCGGACGAGACCGACGGCAACGACATCGTCAGCTACATCACCGGGGTCAAGGGGCAGTCGGACGTGGCCTATGTCTGAACCCTGTGGCATCTGGGGCTGACCCACCGGGGCCCGCCCGGAAGACGCAACGGCCGCAGCGGCCAAGATTCGAGGAAACTATGACGGTAAGATTCGGGCTTCTGGGCGCCGGGCGCATCGGCAAGGTGCATGCCAAGGCGATCTCGGGCGATGCGCAGGCCGAGCTTGTGGCGGTGGCGGATGCCTTCCCCGAGGCGGCGCTGGCAATCTCGGCGCAATACGGCTGCGCGGTGCGCACCATCGAGGATATCGAGGCCGCGGCGGATATCGACGCGGTGGTGATCTGCACCCCGACCGACACCCATGCCGACCTGATCGAACGCTTTGCCCGGGCCGGCAAGGCGATCTTCTGCGAGAAGCCGATCGACCTGTCGCTGGAGCGGGTGAAGGCCTGTCTGGCCGTGGTGCGCGAGACCAAGGCCACGCTGATGGTCGGCTTCAACCGCCGCTTCGATCCGCATTTCCAGGCGGTGCGGGCCGAGATCGACGCGGGGACCATCGGCGAGGTGGAGATGGTGACCATCGTCTCGCGCGATCCGGGCCTGCCGCCGCTCGACTATCTGCCGCGCTCGGGCGGGATTTTCCGCGACATGACGATCCACGATTTCGACATGGCGCGGTATCTCCTGGGCGAGGAGGTCGAGACGGTTTCGGCGCAGGCTTCGGTGCTGGTCGATCCGAAGGTGGCCGAGGTGGGCGATTTCGACTCGGTCTCGGTGATGCTGCGCACGGCCTCGGGCAAGCATTGCACCATCTCGAACTCGCGCCGGGCGACCTACGGCTATGACCAGCGGATCGAAGTGCATGGCGCCGAGGGGTCGGTTCTGGCCGAGAACCAGCGGCCGATCTCGATCGAGGTGGCGAATGGCCGGGGCTACACCCGCCCGCCGCTGCATGATTTCTTCATGACCCGCTACACCGAGGCCTATGCCGCCGAGATCGCCGCCTTCATCGCGGCGCTGTCGGGCAAGGGCGCGGCTGCGCCCTCGGGCGAGGACGGGCTGGCGGCGCTGGCTCTGGCCGAGGCGGCGCTGAAATCGGTGGCCGAGGGCCGCGCGGTGGCGGTTTCGGAAATCCTCGGCTGAGCTTTCCGACGCGAGGACAGGAGGGGGCAGGGCGCGGCTCTGCCCCCTTTGTCATGGGCGGCCCCTTCCGCCCGGCGCGGATTTGCGGTTTGGTGGCGCGGAGAAGCGGAAGGACCAAACCATGCAGATGCGGGCGATACTGGAGCGGCTGATCGCCTTCGATACGGTCAGCTCCAGGCCCAACCGGGCGCTGATCGACTGGGTGCGCGACCTTCTGGCGGGCGCCGGGATCGAGTCGGTGCTGATCCCGGACGAAGGCGGCGGCAAGGCCAATCTCTATGCCACCGTGGGGCCGGAAGGCGCGGGGGTGATGCTGTCGGGCCATACCGATGTGGTGCCGGTGGAGGGCCAGCTGTGGACCCGGCCGCCCTTCGCGTTGACCGAGGAGGCGGGGCGGCTCTACGGGCGCGGCACGACCGACATGAAGGGTTTCGTTGCCTGCGCCATCGTGGTGATGCTGGAGGCGGCACAGCGCCCGCTGAAGACGCCGCTGCATCTGGCGCTGAGCTATGACGAGGAAGTTGGCTGTCTCGGCGTCGGCTCGCTGATCGACCTGCTGGAGGGCGCGCCGGTGCGGCCGGCGATGTGCATCGTGGGCGAACCGACGGGCATGATGGTGGCCACGGGTCACAAGGGCAAGATCGCGCTGCGCGCCACCTGCACCGGGCGCGAGGGCCATTCGGCGCTGGCGCCTTTGGCCCTGAACGCGCTGCATCTGGGGGCGGATTTCCTGACCGCGCTGCGGGGGGTGCAGGCGCGGCTGGCCGAGAGCGGACTGCGGGACGGCGACTATGACGTGCCCTACACGACGGTGCATGTCGGCAAGATGAACGGCGGGGTGCAGGTGAACATCGTGCCCAATGCCTGCGTGCTCGATTTCGAGATCCGCTCGCTGGCCGAGGAGGATACCGCCGCGCTGATCGACGAGATGCGCGCCCTGGCCGAGGGCATCGTCGCCCCGCTGCGGGCGGAGTTTCCCGAGGCCGACATCGTGGTGGAGCGGCTCTGGGACTATCCGGGGCTGGGGACGGCCTCCGATGCGGGGGTGGTGAACTTCGTCAAGGCGCTGACCGGGGCGAATGGCACGATCAAGGTGGCCTATGGCACCGAGGGCGGGATGTTCGCGAAGCGGCTCGGCATTCCCACGGTGATCTGCGGGCCGGGCAGCATGGCGCAGGGCCACAAGCCGGACGAATTCGTTGCGGTCGAGCAGCTTGCCCGCTGCGAGGCGCTGCTGGGCGCGCTGCTCGACCGGCTGGAGGCGGGGCTCTGATGGCTGTCACATTTTCCTCTCTGGCGGATGTGCTGGCGCATGGTTTCGACGAGGTGATCGACGTGCGCTCGCCCGCCGAGTGGCTGGAGGACCGGATGCCGGGGGCGATCAGCCTGCCGGTGCTGGACAACGAGGAGCGGGCGCGGGTCGGGACGATCTACAAGCAGGTGAACCCGTTCACGGCGCGCAAGCTCGGCGCGGCGCTGGTCGCGCGCAATGCGGCCAAGCATATCGAGGGGCCGCTGGCCGAGAAGCCGGGCGGCTGGCGGCCCTTGGTCTACTGCTGGCGCGGCGGGCAGCGGTCGAACTCCTTCGCGATGATCCTGAGCCAGATCGGCTGGCGGGTGGAGGTGGTGGCGGGCGGCTACAAGTCGTGGCGCGGGCTGGTGGTGAAGGCGCTTTACGAGACGCCTTTTCCCAGCCGGGTGGTGCTGCTCGACGGCAATACCGGCACGGCCAAGACCGGGCTCCTGCCGCTATTGAAGGCGCGGGGGGTGCAGGTCATCGATCTGGAGGGGCTGGCCAACCATCGCGGCTCGCTCTTCGGGGCGATGCCGGGCGGGCAACCGGCGCAGCGCGGCTTCGAGAGCGCGCTGGCGATGGAGGTGGCGCGGCTCGACCCTTCGCTGCCCGTGGTGATCGAGGCGGAATCGAGCAAGGTCGGCGATCTGCGCCTGCCCTCGGAGCTGTGGAAGGCGATGCGCGCCGCGCCGCGGCTGGAGATCGACGCGCCGCGAAGTGCGCGGGCGGAATATCTGGCGCGCGCCTATGCAGACATGGTGGAAGATGCCGGAAAGTTGACAGCTGTCATCGATCGGCTGCGCCCCCTGCATGCGGCGGCGGTCATCGAGGACTGGCACAAGATGGTCGCGGCGGGCGCGCATGTCGCGCTGGCCGACGATCTGATGGCCCGGCACTACGACCCGCGCTATCTGCGCCACCGCGAGCGGATCGGCGCGGCGCAGGAGACGGTGGCCGTCGAGGGGCTCGGGCCGCAGAACCTCGAGGCGCTGGCCGACCGGGTGGCGGCGCGGGTCGGGGCGCTCTGACGCGCCCGCGCGACGCGCTGGATCTCCGTCGGGGGGAACGCGACTCGCAGAGCCATCGTCACGGAAACGCGACGCTCTGGGC
Source organism: Cereibacter changlensis JA139 (assembly GCF_003034985.1). Taxonomy (GTDB): domain Bacteria; phylum Pseudomonadota; class Alphaproteobacteria; order Rhodobacterales; family Rhodobacteraceae; genus Cereibacter; species Cereibacter changlensis. Next base: position 9,655 of record NZ_PZKG01000019.1, on the reverse strand, counting down.
CGTCGTCGCTGGCTGCGGCGCGTGCTAGAACGGGAAAAAAGGAGAGCAGGATGCAGGGCCCTTTGCCGCTGGTTCAGGATCTGGTGCTGATCGGCGGGGGCCATGCCCATGCGCTGGTCCTGCGCATGTGGGGCATGGACCCGCTGCCGGGGGTGCGGCTGACCGTCATCAACCCCGGCCCGGTGGCGCCCTATACCGGCATGCTGCCCGGCCATATCGCCGGGCATTACGCCCGCGAGGATCTGATGATCGACCTCGTGCGGCTGGCGCGCTTTGCCGGGGCGCGGGTGATCCTCGACCGGGCCGTGGGCATCGACCGCGAGGCCAAGAGGGTGATCCTCGGGCGGCGCGATCCGATCGGCTATGACGTGGCCTCGATCGACGTGGGCATCGCCTCGGACCTGCCGCAGCTGGCGGGGGGCGAGCATGCGGTGGCGGCCAAGCCGCTCGGCGCCTATGCTGAGATGTGGCAGAGCTTCGTCGCCCGCCGCCTGCCGCAGCCGAAGCTGGTGGTGATCGGCGCGGGCACCGGCGGGGTGGAGCTGGCGATGGCCTCGGCCTTCCGGCTGAAGGCGGAGGGGGCGGCGCCGGAGGTGGTGCTGCTGGAGCGCGGCGAGGCGGCGCTGCCGGGGCTGGGCGAGGGGGCGCGGGCGGCGCTGCTGGCGCGGCTCGAGAGCCTCGGCGTGCGGCTGATGACCGGGGCCGAGCCCGCGCGGGTCGAGGCCGAGCGGGTGGTGCTGGCCGACGGGCGCGAGCTCGCATCGGATTTCACCCTGTCGGTGGCGGGGGCGCAGCCGCAGGGTTGGCTCAGGGCGACGGGGCTTGCCCTGCACGAGGGCTTCGTCAGCGTCGGGCCGGAGCTGCAGACCTCGGACCCCGCGATCTTCGCCGCCGGGGATTGCGCCCATCTGAGCCACGCGCCGCGTCCCAAGGCCGGGGTCTTTGCCGTGCGCGAGGCGCCGATCCTGCTGCACAACCTGCGCGCCGCGCTGTCGGGCGGGCGGATGCGGCGCTACAGGCCGCAGAGGGATTATCTCAAGCTGATCTCCTGCGGCGGCAAGGTGGCGGTGGCCGACAAGTTCGGCAAGCGGCTGGAGGGGCGCTGGCTCTGGCAGTTGAAGGACCGGATCGACCGCAAGTTCATGGAGAAATTCGCTTCCTACCCGGCGATGACTCCCGATCTGCCCGAGGTCGCCGCGACGGGGCTGCGCGAAGCGCTGGGGGCGAAGCCGCTCTGCGGCGGCTGCGGCGCCAAGGTGGGGGCGGGGGATCTGTCGGCGGCGCTGTCGCATCTGCCCGCGCCGGTGCGTGGCGATGTGGTCTGGGGGCGCGGCGACGATGCCGCCGTGCTGCGGCAGGGCGACGGGTTTCAGGTGCTGACCACCGACCATCTGCGCGCCTTCACCCATGACGCGGCGCTGATGGCGCGGATCACGGCAGTGCATGCCACGGGCGACATCTGGGCGATGGGCGCGGCACCGCAGGCGGCGCTGGCGCAGATCACCCTGCCGCGCATGGCGCCGCGGATGCAGGCGGATCTGTTGCGCGAGATCATGGAGGCGGCGAGCGAGGTCTTTTCCGCCGCCGGGGCCGATGTGCTGGGCGGGCATACTTCGGTCGGGGCGGAGCTGACGTTGGGCTTCACCGTGACGGGGCTGGCCGAGCGGATCATCGCCAAGGGCGGGGCGCGCCCGGGCGATGCGCTGGTGCTGACCAAGGCGCTTGGCACGGGCGTGGTGCTGGCCGCCGAGATGGCGGGGCAGCCGGCGCCGGGGCTCCTGCTGGGCGAGGTGGTGGAGCAGACCTACCGCCGGATGGTGCGGCCACTGGGGCCAGCCGCCTCGATCCTCGCGCCCGAGGCGCATGCGATGACCGATGTGACGGGCTTCGGCCTCGCCGGTCATCTTCTGGAGATGCTGGAGGCTTCGGGCTGCGCCGCCGAGCTCGATCTGGCTTCGGTGCCGCTGCTGCCGGGGGCGGAGCGGCTGTCGGCGGCGGGGCATGGATCGAGCCTCCTGCCCGCCAACCGCGCTTCGGCGCTGGGGCGGGTGCGGCTGACCGACAGCCCGCGCGCGGCGCTTCTGTTCGATCCGCAGACCGCGGGGGGGCTGCTGGCGGCGGTGCCGGCGCAGGCTGCCGAGCGGCTGGTGGCGGAACTGCGCGCGCTGGGCGAGCCCGCGGCGGTGATCGGGCGGGTCAGCGAGGGCGCGCCGATCCTGACGGTGACCGGCTGAGGTTGCGGAGCGGCGGGGCGCTGGCTAGGGTTTCGGGCGCGGGAGGGGCTCCATGAAATCACGGCAGCGGATCAGCATCGCCCAGACCCAGCGTCTGCAGCTGAACCTCGGGCTGGCCGCCTCGATCCGCATCCTGACCTATGATGCCTCGGGCCTCACCCGCTATCTGGAGGAGCAGGCCGGCGAGAACCCGCATCTGGCGCTGGAGCCGGCGCAGGCGGTGCCGGGCGAATGGCTGCCGCGCTGGACCGAGGCGCTGGCCGGGCTCGGCGGGCGCGGCGGCGCCTCGGTGGAGCTGGCCGCCTCGGCCGCGCCGAGCCTGATGGCGCATGTGATGCAGGCGGTGGACGGGCTGTTCCCCTCGGGCCGGCCACGCCGGCTCGCGGTGCTGCTGGCCGAGGCGCTGGAGCCTTCCGGCTGGCTCGGCCGGCCGCTGGCCGAGATCGCCGCGCAGGGCGGCGCCACCCTGCCGGAGGCCGAGGCGGTGCTGGCCCGGCTGCAGGGCATCGAGCCGACCGGGCTCTTCGCCCGCTCGCTGGCCGAATGCCTGCGGCTGCAGGCGGTGGAGGAGGGCTGTCTGGACCAGACGCTGTCCTGCATGCTGGAGCATCTCGACGTCGTCGCCGCGGGCGAGTTCACCCGGCTGGCGCGGATCTGCGCCGTGACCGAGGCGGAGATCGTCGCCCGGCTGCGGCTGATCCGCGGCTTCGATCCGAAGCCGGGCGCGCAATTCGACGCGGGCTCGGCGGCGGTGCGCGAGCCCGACCTGATCGTGACGCGCGGCGAGGAGGGCTGGCAGGTGGCGCTGAACCGCTCGGCCCTGCCCAGCGTGCGGGTGAGCCGGCCCGAACAGCGGCCGAAGACGCCGCAGGCCCGCGCCGCCTGGTCGCAGGCGCAGTCGCTGGGGCGGATGGTGGAAAGCCGCAACGCCACCCTGCTGCGGGTCGGGCGCGAGATCCTCGGCCGGCAGGAGGCGGCGCTGGAGGCCGGCATGACGGCGCTGGTGCCCATGACCATGGCCGAGGTGGCCGAGGCGGTGGAGCTGCACGAGAGCACGATCAGCCGCGTGGTGGCCGGGACCAGCGTCGACACGCCGAAGGGCACATGGTGGCTGCGCCGGCTGTTCAGCGGCCGGATCGGCGAGGCGGGGCCGTCGGCGGCGGCGCTGCGCGCGGCCCTGACGCGGCTGGTCGCGGCGGAAGATCCATCGGCCCCGCTGTCGGATGTCGCCTTGACCGAGGCTCTGGCGGCGGAAGGGGTGACGCTGGCGCGGCGCACCGTGGCCAAGTATCGCGAGATGCTGAACATTCCCCCGGCGTCGCGGCGGCGGCGCAAGAAGCCCGGACGGGCGGGTTGACCCTGGGGCATATGGCGGCGGAGCGACAGGCAAGGTCGCTCGGGGCGCTGAAGATGTGTCGCAGACCCCGCATTGTGCGGCCGGACAAGAGACGATGAGGCAGGTATGACGGTTCTTCTGGGCGTCGATACGGGTGGCACGTATACCGACGCGGTGATCGTCGATCCTGCCACCGACCGGGTGATCGGCTCGGCCAAGTCGCTGACCACAAGGGCCAATCTGGCGCTGGGGATCGGCCGCGCGGTGGATGCGGCGCTGGCGGGGGCGGGGATCGCCGCCGCCGAGGTCGCCATGGTCTCGCTCTCCACCACGCTGGCCACCAATGCGCTGGTCGAGGGGCAGGGCGGGCGCGTGGCGCTGGTGTTCATCGGCTTCGACGACAGCGATCTGGAGCGCGGCGGGCTGACCGAGGCCCTGGGCGGCGATCCGGTGATCCGGATGGCGGGCGGCCATTCCCATGCCGGGACCGAGACCGCCCCGCTCGATCTGGCGGCGCTCGGGGCGCAGGTGGCGGCGCTGGGGCCGGAGGTGATGGGCTTCGCCGTGGCCGCGCGCTTTGCAACCCGCAACCCCGCGCATGAGGTGGCGGCGCGCGAGGTGATCCGCGCCGCGACCGGGCGGCCCGTCACCTGCTCGCACGAGCTGTCGGCGCAGCTCAACGGCCCGAAGCGGGCGCTGACGGCGGTGCTGAACGCCCGGCTGATCGGCATGATCGACCGGCTGGTGAGCGCCTGCGAGGGCCATCTGCGGGCGCTGGCCATCGACGCGCCGCTGATGGTGGTGCGCGGCGACGGGGCGCTGATCTCGGCGGCGATGGCGCGCGAGCGGCCGATCGAGACGATCCTGAGCGGCCCTGCCGCCAGCATCGTCGGCGCGCGCTGGCTGACCGGGGTGGAGGATGCGCTGGTTTCGGACATCGGCGGCACCACGACCGATGTGGCGCTGCTGCGCGGCGGCCTGCCCGAGATCGATCCGCAGGGCGCGCGGGTCGGGGCCTATCGCACCATGGTCGAGGCGGTGGCAATGCGCACCACCGGGCTCGGCGGCGACAGCGAGGTGCATCTGCTGGAGGGGCTGGCAGGCGGGCTGCGGCTCGGGCCGCGTCGGCTGATCCCGGTGGCGCTGATGGCGGCGGACCATGGCGCGATGGTGCATGCGGCGCTGGACCGGGCGCTGTCGTCGGAGACCTCGGGCGATCACGACGGGCGCTTCGTGCTGCCGACGGGCCTCGAGGCGGGCGGGCTCACCCCGCGCGAGGCGGGGTTGTTGGCGCGGATCGCCGGGCCGATGCCGCTGACCGAGGCGCTGGCCAGCCGGCTCGAGGCGGCGGCGCTGGAGCGGCTGGTGGCGCGCGGGCTGGTGATGCTGTCGGGGGTGACGCCCTCGGACGCGAGCCATGTGCTGGGGCGGCTGGACAGCTGGGACGCGGCGGCCTCGGAGAAGGCGCTGCGGCTGATGGGCCGGCGGCGCAATGCGCGCGGCGAGCGCATCGCCCCCGATCCGGCGCTTCTGGCGCAGCAGATCGTCGATCAGCTGACCGCGCAGACGGTGGATTGCCTCTTGGAAGCGGCCTTCGCCGAGGAGCCGGCGTTTCAGGACGAGGAGCCGCAGGCGCTGGCGCGGCACAGCCTGATGCGGGCGGGGCTGGGCCAGCATCGCGGCGTGATCGAGATCAGCGCCCGGCTGGGCATCCCGGTGGTGGGGCTTGGCGCCTCGGCGCCGTCCTATTACGGCGCGGTGGGCGAGCGCCTGGGCTGCGAGATGATCCTGCCGGAGCATGCCGGGGTGGCCAACGCCATCGGCGCGGTGGTGGGCATGGTCTCGCAGCGCGCGACCGGGCTGGTGAGCAGCCCCGGCGAGGGCCGCTTCACCGCGCATCTACCCGGCCGGCTGCAGACCTTCCCCGACCGCGACGCGGCGCTGGAGGCGATGCAGGCGGCGCTGGTGGCCGAGGCGAGCGCAAGGGCCCGGGCGGCGGGGGCGGAGGACCTGCGGGTGACCGCCAGCAGTGACATCCGCGAGGCGCTGGTGGAGGGCCGATCGATGTTCATCGAGGCGACGCTGAGCGTCGTCGCCTCGGGCCGCCCGCGCATCGCGCGCTGAGAGAGGGGCGCGCGGCGCAAGATGCGCGATGAAGAGCGGCCCCATCGAGTTTTCCGCTTGACGCTTCCGGGCCGTTTCACTAGGCAGCGTCCACCGATGGCGAGGTAGCTCAGCTGGTTAGAGCACACGACTCATAATCGTGGGGTCGGGGGTTCGAGTCCCCCCCTCGCCACCATCGGACCCCCCACAACCTGTTGATCAAGCCCGAGCAGGCTTTCCATGTTGCCGCGGACCTCGACCAGCACGTCGCGAGACTCATCCTTCGGGTGGACCGTGATCTCCGTCACGACCCGGCGCAGAGCTTCGACTGCGGCAGCATCGAAGCGCCCATCGCCACGCTTGAGCGCCGACGAGAGGTCGGCGATTGCCCGGGTGTAGGCCGCAGCCGCCTGCGGATGCAGCTCAACAACATTCGTGTCTGCATGGACAAGGTCCAGCTCGGCCCGGGCGAGGGCGGCGGCCCGCTTCGCGTTCAGAACCTGGGCGTCCGCCTCCTGTCCCTCGATCAGCCCTCTGGCCATCATCTCAACCAGCCGCATGTATCGCGCTTGGGTATCGGCTGCGGCCCGCTCGATCTTGGCGCGGTCCTGACGGGCGGCATTTGCCAAGCGCCGCCGCTCTTCGGCATAAGAGCGCACAAACTCATTGAGATACTCCGGCCGGTCGAGCTGAGCGCGCAGGCGTTCGAAAATCGCCTCCTCGATCTTGTCGAGGCGATAGCGTGCCTTGTTGCCGCAACTGCCGCTCTCCGTCGCGGCGCTGCAGCGGATCCGGATGGCCGCGCCGTACCGGTCATGGATGCTCATGCCGCTTCCGCAGCAGGCGCAGCGGATCAGGCCGGAAAATGGGCGTGGGGGGGCCTTGGTCAGCCCGCCGCTGCTGGCCGCCGCTGATTGCTTCAGGTAGCGGGCAAAGGCCTCCTCGAACAGCTCCCGCGGCACGATGCGCAGGTGCTCTGCCTCCACCTCCTGCCGGTTTTCAATCGGGTTCTCGCGATTGACCCGTCGCCCTGTGTCCGGATCCCTGACCATGGTGACCCGATTCCAGACGAGGCGGCCGTCGTACATCGGATTTCGCAGGATGCCGTAGCCGCGAGTGGGGTTTCCGTTCAGCGTGGACGCGTTCCAACGCCGTCCGCGCGGCGGAGAGATGCCGCGGTCGTTTAACTCCCCTGCGATCGTCCGCGGGCTCTTGCCACTGACGTAGGCCGAGAAGATCTCGCAGATCGTCTCGGCTTCATGCGGGATGATCTCGCGCTTTCCCGGCTCTCCCGGCACGGGGCGATAGCCGTAGGTCTGTCCGCCGGCGTGCCGGCCGTCGCGGATCACGCCCGCCAAGCCGCGTTTGGTCTTCGCCTTGAGCGCATCGAGAAACATGGTGCCCATCAAGCCGCGCAGGCCAACCGAGACTGAGTCCGCTATGCCCTCGTGGACGGTGCGGATCTCGATGCGCGCAAAGCTCAGACGTTTGTGGATATGCGCGAGGTCCTCCTGGTCGCGCGACAGCCGGTCCAGCGCCTCGACGATCAGGACATCGAAGCGCCGAGTCTTCGCCTGTTCCATCATGCGCGCCAGCCCGTCGCGGCCAAAGATGCTGGCGCTGGTCTTGGCTCTGTCCTCGAAGGTGGCGACGACGATCAGCTGATTCCGGTCGGCGTAGTCCCGGCAGAGCGCCAGCTGATCATCAATCGATCGTTCGTCCTGGAGCTCTGTGGAGTAGCGGGCGTAGACTGCGGCGCGGCATCCTTGCGGCATTCCAATTCTCCGGTCTGGTCTTGGGCATGATGCCGCGCCGCGAGGCTTCGAGCCAGTGCCCGAACAAACGCCATGAGCTCATCCGTATCGTGCTCCCTGGCCATGATATCCCGTTTGCCGCCGGGTCGCGGAGTGGCAGTCATGGCCTGATCCTTTGCGCTGACGCGCGATCAGCCTGCGTCTGCCAGTGATATGACGCAGATATCGGGTGCTGCAGTGACTGCTCGACTCCGCGCAGCGCCAGAAAACAGCGTACGGTGCTCTCGCTCCCGCCCTCATCACCGGCCATCGGCTGCGCCCTCATGCCGCAGCCTCCCGCTCAGCATGTCCGCCCCATTGCTCGGCGATCGCTTCGGCGAGGCCGGTGAAGGTGCGGCTGCGGATCTTCCAGCGGTCGGGGCCGGGGCTGGCGCGGTGGATGGCGGACCAAGCCTTGTGTTCGTCGGTCCCGGGCTTCGGCGGGGTCAGGCGGTTAGTCGGGGTGAGCGGCGGCAGGCCGCGGCGGTAGAAGCCGGTGGCCTTGAAGAAGGGCTCGCCGAACCACCAGGGCTGGACGATCTGCGGCCGGGGCAGGTCGGGCGGCAGGCGCTCGGCGGCGTGTCGGTGCATCACCGGGTTCTCGATCGCCACCCTGTCGATCGGCGCGCTCCAGCAGGCGGAGAAGAGCGACGCGCCCTCCTCGAGCAGCCGCCACATGACGGCGAGCCGCGCCTCGCGGCCGAGATCCGGCCAGGCGGCGCGCTCCTCGGCGCTCGCCTCCTTCGGCGCGTGCTTGGGCGGCTCGTGCAGCCAGCGCACACCGCTGTTGCAGAGCCGGGTGCAGGGCGGGTGCATGACGGCGAGCAGGTCCCATCCCATGTGCAGCATGTCGCGGATATCGCCGACGAGATGGCGGTTGCTGCCGTCCTCGGCCGGCAGCAGGTCGCAGGACCAGGCGTCGTGGCCGCGGGCGGCGAAGGCGCGGCGCACCCGGCCGGAAGTCTCGCAGCCGACGAGGACGCGGAGGGCTTGGGCCATCTTCCCCTCCCTCAGGCGCGGCCGGAGCGTTCGTGCTCCGGGGCGCGGGCGGGGGCGGTGAACTGCGGGCGTAGGCCGGTATCCTGCTCGACCCGATCGGCCAGCACCTCCTGCATCAGAGCGAGGAAACCCGCCTTGCGGGCGGTGTTGCCGGTGACCGCCGCCATGGCGATGGAGCCGAGCGGCGCGGCTCCCTCCATCGTCCCGCCGGCGGCGTGATAGGCGACCCACCAGTCGCCCTCGACCCGCAGCGCGAGCCGGCCGACGCTCCGCGCCTCAGCCAACGGAGCGCTCCGCCGGCACGACGGAGGCGACCGCCTCGGGGGTGGTGCCGAGCCGGCGGGCAACATCACGGCGCAGAAGCGCGAGATCGTGCAGCTGCTGGATGCGTCCTACGATGTGAAGGCCGGGCGCTACGTGGGCGGCGAGACCGATCAGACGGTCGCCGCCTCGCTGCCGGGGTCCTGCCGGGCTGGGTCGCCTCGGTGCGCGAGGATCTCTACGGGCCGGCGGGCGGCAACGAGGAGATCGAGGGCTCTTGGCCGATCTGCGCCGGGAGTTCGCCGCCATGGCCGCGCGGGATGCGGCGATCGAGGCGGCGCGCGCCGAGCTGGCCGAGGCGCGGGGCATCCTCGGCACGATGCTGAAGCGGCTGGAGGCGATCCGGGCGGCGGTGGGGCCGAAGGCGGTGCGGGCATGACGCGGGAGGACATCCTCGCCACCGCCAGCCGGCTGGTGACGGTCGAGCGGGCGGCGACGCATGGCGCGCTCGACGAGGGGCTCGGGCGGATCGGCGATCTCTGGAGTATCTATCTCGGCCAGCCGGTGACGGCGGTCGACGCGGCGGCGATGCTGGCGCTGATGAAGGTCGCGCGGCTCGTCGAGAACCCGCGCCATGCCGACAACTGGATCGACCTCGCCGGCTATGCGGCCTGCGGCGGCGAGCTCGCCACGGGGGCCGGGTCATGACGCGGATCTCCGACAGCGACCGGGCGCTGATCGACGCGGCGCTGGCGGCGGGCCGGCTGCGGCGGATCCCGCGCGGGGTCTCGGGCCTGCCCGTGGCGGTCTGGGACGGGGCGAAGCTGATCTATCCGGAGAAGGACGGCGCTCCGGCGCCGAAGCAGGGCTTGAGCTTCGCGCGCACCACCGCGCCGCCGGAGCTCAGGGCGCGGCGGGCGGCGGTAGCC
>NZ_PZKG01000018.1 GCF_003034985.1 Cereibacter changlensis JA139 | reverse complement strand
CCGATGAGCCTGCTGGTCATCGGCGGCAGCCAGGGCGCGCGCATCCTCTCCGACGTGGTGCCCGAGGCCATCGCCGGCCTGCCGGAGGAGCTGCGCGGCAACGTCCGCGTCGCGCATCAGGCCCGGGCCGAAGACCTCGACCGCGTGACCCGCGCCTATGCCGAGGCGGGCATCCTCGCCGATGTGCAGCCCTTCTTCGCCGACATCCCGCGCCGCCTCTCCGAGGCGCAGCTGGTGATCTCGCGCTCGGGCGCCTCCTCGGTCGCCGACATCTCGATCATCGGCCGCCCCTCGATCCTGATCCCCTTCGCCGCCGCCACCGGCGACCACCAGAGCGCCAATGCGCGCGGGCTGGTGGAGGCCGAGGCCGCGATCCTGATCCCCGAATCCGCGCTTGACCCCGAGACGCTGAGGTTGCACATGACCGCCGTGCTGACCCAGCCCAAGGCGGCGCAGCAGATGGCGCGCAACGCGCTGGCGCATGGCCGCCCCGACGCCACCGAAAGGCTGGTCGAGGTGGTCGAGCACCTTGCAAGGAAAGAGACCACATGAACGCCGCGACCAAACTGCCGGGCGAGCTCGGCCCCATCCATTTCGTCGGGATCGGCGGCATCGGCATGTCGGGAATCGCCGAGGTGCTGATGACGCTGGGCTACCGGGTGCAGGGCTCCGACGCCAAGGCCTCGAAGATCACCGACCGGCTGGTGCAATTGGGCGCGACCTTCTTCGAGGGGCAGAAGGCCGCGAACCTCGGCGAGGCGGCGGTGGTGGTGATCTCCTCCGCCATCAAGAAGGGCAATCCCGAACTGGAAGAGGCCCGGCTGCGCGGCCTGCCGGTGGTGCGCCGGGCCGAGATGCTGGCCGAGCTGATGCGGCTGCGCTCCAACATCGCCATCGCCGGCACCCACGGCAAGACGACGACGACCACCATGGTCGCCACGCTCCTGGACAAGGGCGGCTTCGATCCCACCGTCATCAACGGCGGCGTCATCCATGCCTACGGCTCCAACGCCCGCGCCGGGGCAGGGGAGTGGATGGTGGTCGAGGCCGACGAATCGGACGGCTCCTTCAACCGCCTGCCCGCGACCATCGCCATCGTCACCAACATCGACCCCGAGCATATGGAGCACTGGGGCACCTTCGACGCGCTCAGGAAGGGCTTCTACGACTTCGTCACCAACATCCCGTTCTACGGTCTCGCCGTCTGCTGCACCGACCACCCCGAGGTGCAGGCGCTGGTCGGCCGGGTCACCGATCGCCGCATCGTCACCTTCGGCTTCAACGCGCAGGCCGACGTGCGCGCCATCAACCTGCGCTACGAGAACGGCTCGGCCCATTTCGACGTGGCGCTGCAGGGCGAGGGCGAGGGCGCGGTGATCGAGGGCATGGTCCTGCCGATGCCGGGCGACCACAACGTCTCGAACGCGCTCTCGGCCATCGCCGTCGCCCGCCATCTCGGCATGAAGAAGACCGAGATCCGCGAGGCACTGGCGGCTTTCGGCGGCGTCAACCGCCGCTTCACCAAGGTGGGCGAGGTGAACGGCGTGACCATCATCGACGATTACGGCCACCACCCGGTCGAGATCGCCGCCGTGCTGAAGGCCGCGCGTCAGGCCACCAAGGGTCGGGTGATCGCCGTGCACCAGCCGCACCGCTACACCCGGCTGCACACGCTGTTCGACGATTTCTGCACCTGCTTCAACGAAGCCGATGTCGTGGCCATCGCCGAGGTCTATGCCGCGGGCGAAGAGCCGATCCCGGGCGCGAGCCGCGATGATCTGGTGGCGGGTCTGATCGCCCACGGCCACCGCCACGCCCGTGCGATCCTGTCCGAGGAAGACCTCGAACGGCTGGTGCGCGAGCAGGCGCGGCCCGGCGACATGGTCGTGTGCCTCGGCGCGGGCACCATCTCGACCTGGGCCAACGGCCTGCCCACCCGGCTCATGGGGGCCGCCGCGTGATGCGGGCCCTCTGATGAGCCCGCCGCTCGTCCTCAGCTGCGTCTGGGTGCTTGCGGCCACCGGCACGGCGCTCCTGCCGATGCGGGCACAGATAATCCCCGGCCTCGCCCTCCTTGTCGCAGCCCCGCCGCTGCTCTGGGCGATCGCCGCCTCCCACGGCCTGCTTCCCACGCTGGCCGCCCTGTTCGCCGTCCTGTCGATGTTCCGTCGCCCGCTTTTCTTTGCCACAAGCCGTCTCATGCGCGCCGCCGCCGCGCGGGAGGATGACCGATGAGCCCCTCACTGATCGCCGCCTGCATCTGGGCCGTCGTCGCCTCGGTGGCGGCGATGCTGCCGCAGCGCACCCACTGGCCCGCGGCCTTCCTGCTGATCGCCTGCGGCATCCCGCTGATCGGCTGGGTCACCTATCAGAACGGCCCCTACTGGGGGATGATCGTGCTCGCCGCCGGGGTGTCGATCCTGCGCTGGCCGGTGATCTACCTGATCCGCTGGCTGCGCCGCCAGCCGGAGCGTCCCGAATGACCGACCTGTCCCTCCCCCCCGTCCGCGGTGCCCTCACCGCCAACCGCCCCTTGGCCGATCTCACCTGGCTGCGCGTCGGCGGTCCTGCCGACTGGCTGTTCCAGCCCGCCGACGAGGCCGATCTCCGCGACTTCCTCGCAGCCCTCGACCCCGGCATCCCGGTCTTCCCGATCGGCGTCGGCTCCAACCTCATCGTCCGCGACGGCGGGTTGCGCGCGGTGGTCATCCGCCTCGGCCGCGGCTTCAACGCCATCCGCGTCGAGGGCGACCGCGTCATCGCCGGGGCCGCCGCGCTCGATGCCCATGTCGCGCGCAAGGCCGCCGAGGCCGGGCGCGACCTCACCTTCCTGCGCACCATCCCCGGCGCCATCGGCGGCGCGGTGAAGATGAACGCGGGCTGCTACGGCAGCTACACCGCCGACCACCTGATCGAGATCCGCGCCGTGACGCGCGAGGGCAGGGCGGTGACGCTCCCCGCCGCCGACCTGCATCTGGCCTACCGCCAGAGCCGGCTGCCTGAAGGCTGGATCATCACCGAGGCCAGCTTCCGCGCCGCCCCCGGCGACCCCGCAACGCTCGAGGCCCGGATGGCCGACCAGCTCGCCAAGCGCGACGCGAGCCAGCCGACGAAAGAGCGCAGCGCCGGCTCCACCTTCCGCAACCCCGCGGGATTCTCCTCCACCGGACGTGCCGACGACGTGCAGGATCTCAAGGCCTGGAAGGTGATCGACAACGCAGGATTGCGCGGCGCCCGCCTGGGTGGCGCGCAGATGAGCGAGATGCACAGCAACTTCATGATCAACACCGGCGGCGCCACCGCCGCCGATCTGGAAGAATTGGGCGAGCAGGTCAGAAAAAGGGTTTTCGAGACAGCCGGAATAAGGCTAGAATGGGAAATCATGCGGGTGGGCGAAGCACCTGTAAGATCAGAAGAATAAACGAAGACAAAATCAAGAATAACGCAGCCGACAATAGGCGCGATGAGGCAGTAGATGGCGGGAATGTCTGGCAAGGCATCCCTCCGGGTGGCAGTGTTGATGGGTGGCCCCTCCGCGGAACGCGAGGTGTCGCTTGTCTCCGGGCGTGAATGCGCCAAAGCCCTGAGGGACGCAGGCTTTGAGGTGACGGAGGTCGATGCCGGCCCCGACCTCGCGCAGACGCTTGTCCAGCTGAAACCCGATGCCGTCTTCAACGCCCTGCATGGCCGCTGGGGCGAGGATGGCTGCGTTCAGGGCCTGCTCGAATGGCTCCGCATCCCCTATACCCATTCCGGCGTGCTGGCTTCGGCCCTCGCCATGGACAAGGCCCGCAGCAAGGAAGTCTTCGCCGCCGCCGGCCTGCCGGTGGTGACGAGCGTGCTCGCCTCCGCCGATGAGGTCCGTCAGCGCCACGTCCTGCCGCCGCCCTATGTGGTGAAGCCCAACAACGAGGGCTCCTCGGTCGGCGTCTATCTGGTGAACGAGGCCGCCAACTCCCCGCCTCAGCTGGGGCCGGAGATGCCGGCGACCGTCATGGTCGAGACCTACGTCCCGGGCCGCGAACTCACCGTCACGGTGATGCAGGACCGCGCGCTGAACGTCACCGACATCGTGACCACCGGCTGGTACGACTACGACGCCAAATACAAGGCCGGCGGCTCGCATCACGTCGTCCCCGCCGACCTGCCCGCCGAGATCACCGCCGCTTGCCTCGATTACGCCGAACGCGCCCACAAGGCGCTCGGTTGCCGCGGCATCAGCCGCACCGACCTGCGCTGGGACGAAAGCCGCGGCCTCGACGGGCTAATCCTTCTCGAAACCAACACCCAGCCCGGCATGACTCCGACCTCGCTCGCCCCCGAGCAGGCGGCCCGTGCGGGGATGTCCTTCGCCGACTTCTGCGCCTGGATCGTGGAGGACGCCTCATGCAATCGCTGAGCGCCACCCCGCCGCGCCGCGACCCGGCGCCCAGCCGCGCCGCCTACCGCATGCAGCGGCTCTGGCTGACGCCGCTGTTCCGCACCCTGATGCGCGTTGGCCTGCCGGCCTTCGGCATCGTCTTCCTGATCGGCATCTACCTCGCCAGCGACGCCCGCCGCGCCGAGCTTGCCGGCGGCTTCGAATCGATGATCGACGCCTTCCAGCAGCGCCCCGAGTTCATGGTCTCGCTGCTGTCGGTCGAGGGGGCCTCCCCCGGCCTGTCCGACAGCATCCGCGAGGCGATGGCGCTGAAGCTGCCGCTCTCCTCCTTCGACATCGACCTGGGCGCCGCGCGCCAGCGGATCGAGACGCTGGACGCCGTGGCCAAGGCCGACCTGCGCGTGCGCTCCGGCGGCGTGCTGGAGGTGAAGGTGACCGAGCGGGTGCCGGTCATCGTCTGGCGTTCCGCCGCCGGACTCGCCCTGCTCGATCATGACGGCCGCCGGGTCTCGATGATCCAGACCCGTCAGGACCGCGCCGACCTGCCCTTGGTGGCGGGCGACGGCGCCGACCTCGCCGCCGCCGAGGCGCTGGAACTGCTCGCCGCCGCGAAACCCATCCTGCCCCGGCTGCGCGGCCTCGTCCGCATGGGCGAACGGCGCTGGGATCTGGTGCTGGACCGCGGCCAGCGCATCCTTCTTCCGACCGAGGCCCCGGTGAAGGCGCTCGAGCGGGCGATTGCGCTCGATCAGGCGCAGAAGCTGCTCGACCGTGACGTTCTTTCCATCGATCTGCGCATTCAGGACCGCCCCGTCCTGCGGCTTGCCCCCTTCGCTCTGGGCGAGCTGCGGCGCTCGCGGGGCATAGATACAAGTGAGAGCGACCTATGACCGACCTGTACCAGTCCCAACGGGCCATGCGGAACATGCGTCAGGCCGCCATGCAGCGCGGCGTGATCGCCATTCTCGACGTGGGCTCCTCGAAGATCGCCTGCCTGATCCTGCGCTTCGACGGGCCGGAGCGGCTGCGCGAGCAGGACGGGGTCGGCTCCATGGCCGGGCAATCCTCCTTCCGGGTGATCGGCGCCGCCACCACCCGCTCGCGCGGGGTCCGCTTCGGCGAGATCTCGGTGATGAACGAGACCGAGCGCGCCATCCGCACCGCCGTGCAGGCCGCGCAGAAGATGGCCAATGTCCGCGTCGATCACGTCATCGCCTGCTTCTCCGGCGCCGAGCCGCGCAGCTACGGCCTTGCCGGCGAATGGGAGCTGCAGGATTCGGTCGTTACCGAACAGGACGTGGCCCGGGTGCTCGCCGCCTGCGACGTGCCCGACATCGGCCCGGGCCGCGAGGTGCTGCACGCCCAGCCGGTCAACTTCGCCCTCGACCACCGCACCGGCCTCGGCGATCCGCGCGGCCAGATCGGCAACCGTCTGGCCTGCGACATGCACCTGCTGTCGGTCGAGGCCGACGTGATCCAGAACCTGCTCTACTGCATCAAGCGCTGCGATCTGGAACTCGCGGGCATCGCCTCCTCCGCCTATGTCTCCGGCGTCTCCAGTCTGGTCGAGGACGAGCAGGAATTGGGCGCCGCCTGCATCGACATGGGCGGCGGCTCCACCGGGATCTCGGTCTTCATCAAGAAGCACATGATCTATGCCGACGCGGTGCGGATGGGCGGCGACCATGTCACCTCCGACATCTCCAAGGGCCTGCAGGTGCCGCTGGCCGTGGCCGAGCGGATCAAGACCAAGCATGGCGGGGTGCATGCCACCGGCATGGACGACCGCGACATGATCGAGATCGGCGCCGATTCCGGCGACTGGGAAAAGGACCGCCGCACCGTCAGCCGCACCGAGCTGATCGGCATCATGCGCCCCCGCGTCGAGGAGATCCTCGAGGAGGCCCGCGCCCGGCTCGACGCCGCCGGTTTCGAGCATCTCCCCAGCCAGCAGATCGTCCTGACCGGCGGCGCCAGCCAGATCCCCGGGCTCGACGGTCTGGCCGCCCGCATCCTCGGCCAGCGCGTCCGCCTCGGCCGGCCGCTGCGGGTGCAGGGCCTGCCGCAGGCGGTCACCGGACCGGCCTTCGCCTCGGCCGTCGGGCTCTGCCTCTTCGCCGCCCATCCGCAGGACGAATGGTGGGATTTCGACATCCCCGCCGAGCGTTACCCGGCGCGGTCGCTGAAGCGGGCGCTCAAATGGTTCAAGGACAACTGGTAACCCCCACATCCAGCGTTCCCAGCGAAATACCGCCGAAAACAGGCGGTATCGTCCCATATTTTGTGGGCGACTGATGTTTTTTAGTGACGTTTCCGGCGTCTCCAGATAAACTTCGGGGTAATGCGGGAAAGGCGCTTCCTGAATGCGCCGCGGGACAACGAAAAAAGCAGGCGGATTGGCAATGGCACTCAACCTTATGATGAACACGCAGCGCGACGAATTGAAGCCGCGCATCACGGTTTTCGGCGTCGGCGGTGCGGGCGGCAATGCCGTCAACAACATGATCGAGCAGAACCTTGAGGGCGTGGAGTTCGTGGTTGCGAACACCGATGCGCAGGCGCTGCAGCAGAGCCATGCCACCAACAAGATCCAGATGGGCCTCAAGGTCACCGAAGGTCTGGGCGCCGGCGCGCGCCCCTCGGTCGGCGCCGCCGCCGCCGAAGAGACCATCGAGGAGATCGTCGACCATCTCGCGGGCGCCCACATGTGCTTCATCACCGCCGGCATGGGCGGCGGCACCGGCACCGGCGCCGCCCCGATCATCGCGCAGGCCGCGCGTGAGCTCGGCGTGCTGACCGTCGGCGTCGTCACCAAGCCCTTCCAGTTCGAGGGCAACAAGCGGATGAAGCAGGCCGAGGACGGCATCGAGGCGCTGCAGAAGGTCGTCGACACGCTGATCATCATCCCGAACCAGAACCTGTTCCGTCTGGCCAACGAGCGCACCACCTTCACCGAGGCCTTCGCCATGGCCGACGACGTGCTCTATCAGGGCGTGAAAGGCGTGACCGACCTCATGGTGCGTCCGGGCCTCATCAACCTCGACTTCGCCGACGTCCGCGCCGTGATGGACGAGATGGGCAAGGCCATGATGGGCACCGGCGAGGCTGCGGGCGAAGACCGCGCCGTGCAGGCCGCCGAGAAGGCTATCGCCAACCCGCTGCTCGACGAGATCTCGCTGCACGGCGCCAAGGGCGTGCTGATCAACATCACCGGCGGCTACGACCTCACGCTGTTCGAACTCGACGAGGCCGCGAACATCATCCGCGAGAAGGTCGATCCGGACGCCAACATCATCGTCGGCTCGACGCTCGACACCTCGATGGAAGGCATGATCCGCGTTTCCGTCGTCGCCACCGGCATCGACGCCGCCAAGGCCGCGGTCGAGACCCCGGTGACCCGCCGCTCGATGGCCGCGCCGCTGCCGGCCACCTTCACCGCGCCCGAGCCGGTGACCGAGCGCCCGCTGCCGCGCCGCGACGCCCCGAAGCCCGTGGCCGCCGCCGCGCCGGCTCCCGCGCCGATGCAGGCCCCGGCCCAGCCGGCGCCGAGCCTCTATGGCGCCGCCGAGGAAACCGGCAGCGAGGATTACGCGGAAGAGCAGGGCTACGAGCAGGCTTCCGACGGTCTGCCGCCGCCGGCCTACCGGCCGCAGCCGGCCCCCGCGCCGCAGCCGCGCCCGACCTCCGCGCATGACAACGACGCCGCCGCTTTCGTCGCCCCGCGTCCGCGCAGCCCCGGCCAGCCCTCGCCCGAGGCCCTGGCCCGGCTGCAGGCCGCGGTCAGCAAGTCGCCGGCCCGCCAGCCGATCGCGCCGCAACAGCAGCCCCGCGGTCAGGCCCCGCAACAGCAGCGCCCGGCCGCCGCTGCCGAGAAGCCGCGCTTCGGCATCGGCTCGCTGATCAACCGCATGGCCGGCCATGCCGAGCCGCAGCCGGAACGGGCGCAGCCGATGGCCCGCCAGCAGCCGCCGGTGACGGCCTACGACGACGAGCCGGAGCTGAGCGCCGATCAGGAACGTATCGAAATCCCGGCCTTCCTGCGTCGTCAGGCCAACTGATCCAGATCACAACCTCTGTGGAAAAGGCCCGGGCAACCGGGCCTTTTTCTTTTGTAATACAGGCGCTTGAAGGGCGTTCTGCATGATGCCGCCCATCTGTCGTTCCTCTGTTACAAGCGGTCACAAAGAGTGAGTTGAGATAAATGTTCCAGACCCTTACCTCTCATCGGCAAGACGGGACCACCCGTCGGCGGCAACCGGGTCAACAAACCGGGAAAGGGTCTGAACGTGCAAAGCACCTTGAAATCAGCAGCGTCCTTCACGGGTGTCGGTCTGCATTCCGGCGCGCCGGTCCACATGGTCGTCAAGCCCGCCTCCGCCGATTATGGCATCTGGTTCCGCCGCACCGACATCACTGAAGGCGACGCGCTGATCCCCGCGCGCTGGGACGCCGTGGTGCCCTCCAAGCTCTGCACGCTGATCGCCAACGCCTCGGGCGCCACCGTCTCGACCATCGAGCATGTCACGGCGGCGCTGGCCGGTTGCGGCATCCACAACGCCCTGATCGAGATCGACGGCCCCGAAGTGCCGATCCTCGACGGCTCCGCCGTGCCCTTCGTCCAGACCTTCCTCGCCCGCGGCATCCGCCAGCAGGCTGAGCCGGTGCGCGCCATCCGCATCCTCGACACCGTCGAGGTCCGCGACGGCGAGGCCGTGGCCCGGCTGGAGCCCTCCGAGATGCTCGAGATCGACTTCGCCATCGATTTCGCCGAAGCCGCCATCGGCCGTCAGGCCAAGCATCTCAGCATGGCCAACGGGGCCTTCGTGCGCGAGCTCAGCGACAGCCGCACCTTCTGCCGCCAGTCCGATGTCGATGCGATGCAGGCCAATGGCCTCGCGCTCGGCGGCACGCTGGAAAATGCCGTTGTCTTCGACGGCGACCGGATTCTCTCGCCCGGCGGCCTGCGCCATGCCGACGAGCCGGTGCGGCACAAGATGCTCGACGCGCTCGGCGACCTTTCGCTGGCCGGTGCGCCGATCCTCGGCCGCTACACCGGCATCCGCGCCGGCCACGCGCTGACCAACCGCCTGCTGCGCGCGCTCTTCGCCCGCCGCGATGCGTTCCGCATGGTGGATTGCGGCCTGATGATGGGCTGCAAGCTGCCGGGCGTGGGCGTTCACCGCTCGGATATTCCCGCGCTTTCCTGAAGTCCACCGCGCCGATAAAGGCGTTTTGCGCCCCGGATTTTTCTGTGCTAGGACACAGGGAAAGCGCCACAGGGCACGGCTCCCGGGTGGCAGAGACAAGTCAGAGGTAAGCGGAACATGGCAGGCGGAAAGTCAGGCGCGCATTGGCTCGGCACGGCGCTGCTGGTCGCTGCGCTTGCAGGCTGCGGCGGCGGCAAGGAAGAAGGCCCGCCACTCGAAAGCTTCACCGCCGAAGAGATCTACAAGAAGGGCGAGTTCGAGCTCGAGGCCCAGACCAAGCCCGATTCCGCGATCCGCTACTTCTCCGAGGTCGAGCGGCTGTATCCCTATTCCGAATGGGCGAAACGCGCGCTCATCATGCAGGCCTTCAGCTATCACAAGGCCAAGAAATACGAAGACGCCCGCGGCGCCGCCCAGCGATTCCTCGATTTCTATCCGGGTGACGAGGATGCGGCCTATGCGCAATACCTGCTCGCCCTGTCCTATTACGACCAGATCGACGAGGTCGGCCGCGACCAGGGCCTGACCTTCCAGGCGCTGCAGGGCCTGCGCACCGTGATCGAGGATTACCCGGAGAGCGAATACGCCCGCTCGGCGATCCTCAAGTTCGACCTCGCCTTCGACCATCTCGCCGCGAAAGAGATGGAGATCGGCCGCTACTACCTGAAACGCGGCAACTACACCGCCGCGATCAACCGCTTCCGCACCGTGGTGCAAGATTTCCAGACCACCACCCACACCGCCGAGGCGCTGCACCGGCTGGTCGAATCCTATCTGGCGCTCGGCCTCACCGACGAGGCGCAGACCGCCGGCGCGATCCTCGGCTACAACTACCAGTCCAGCCCGTTCTACGACGACAGCTACAAGCTGCTCACCGGACGCGGGTTGAGCATGGAAGCCAAGGGCAACAGCTGGCTGAACCAGGTCTACCGGCAGGTGATCCGCGGCGAATGGCTGTAACGACGGGACGGAGCGCCGATGCGCATCCGACGGGGGCAATCCGTGCTGCGTTCGCTTGATATCCGCGACATGCTGATCATCGATCGGCTCTCGCTTGCCTTCCAGCCCGGTCTCAACGTGCTCACCGGCGAGACCGGGGCCGGCAAGTCGATCCTGCTCGACTCTCTCGGCTTCGTGCTGGGTTGGCGGGGCAGGGCGGAGCTGGTCCGCTCCGGCGCCGATCAGGGCGAGGTCATCGCCGTCTTCGACCTGCCGCCGGGCCATGCCGCCCGCGCCGTGCTGGAAGACGCCGGGATCGAGGCCGAGGACGAGCTGATCCTGCGCCGGGTAAACTACACCGATGGCCGCAAGACCGCCTGGGTCAACGACCGCCGCGTCTCGGGCGAGGTGCTGCGCCTCCTCTCCGACGCGCTCGTGGAACTGCACGGCCAGCATGACGACCGCGGCCTCCTGAACCCGCGCGGTCACCGCCAGATGCTCGACGCCTTCGCCGGGGTCGATCTCTCGACCTCGCGCCACGCCTGGACGGCGCTCGCCGCCGCCCGCAAGGCGCTGGCCGAGGCCGAAGCGGCGCTGGCCGTGGTGAAGGCCGAAGAGGACTTCCTGCGCCATGCCGTGGCCGAGCTCGACAAGCTCGACCCGCAGCCGGGCGAAGAGGCGCTGCTCGACGCCCGCCGCCGCGCCATGCAGGGGGCCGAGCGCATCCGCGACGACATCGCCCGCGCCCATCGCGCCCTCTCCTCCGAAGGCGCCGAGACCCTGCTGATCGACTCGATCCGCTGGCTCGAAGCCGCCTCCGACCGGGCCGAGGGCAAGCTGGAAGCGCCGCTCGCCGCGCTCAGCCGCGCGCTGATCGAGCTGGGCGAGGCGCAGGACGGGGTGGAGAGCTGCCTCTCGGCGCTCGACTTCGACCCGACCGAGCTGGAGCAGCTGGAGGAACGGCTCTTCGCCATCCGCGCGCTGGCCCGCAAGCATGGCGTGCTGCCCGATGATCTCGGCAATTTCGCCGATGACCTGCGCGCCCGGCTCGGCGCGCTGGACGGCGGCGAGCGTCACCTCGCCGATCTCGCCCGCGCCGTCACCGAGGCGCAGGCCGGCTACGACTCCGAGGCGCTGCGCCTCACCGCGATCCGCTCCGAAGCTGCCACCCGGCTCGACGCGGCGATGGCCGCGGAACTCGCGCCTCTGAAGATGGAACGCGCCGTCTTCGCCACCCAGATCACCGCCGGCGATCCCGGCCCCGAGGGCCGCGACGCCGTGGCCTTCACCGTCGCCACCAACCCCGGCGCGCCCGCCGGCCCGTTGAACCGCATCGCCTCCGGCGGCGAGCTGTCGCGTTTCCTCTTGGCGCTGAAGGTCTGCCTCACCGGCGACACGCCCGGCCTGACGCTGATCTTCGACGAGATCGACCGCGGGGTAGGGGGCGCCACCGCCGACGCCGTGGGCCGCCGTCTGAAGGCGCTGGCGGGCACGGCGCAGGTGCTGGTCGTTACCCACTCGCCGCAGGTG
This sequence comes from Cereibacter changlensis JA139, assembly GCF_003034985.1. Classification (GTDB taxonomy): domain Bacteria; phylum Pseudomonadota; class Alphaproteobacteria; order Rhodobacterales; family Rhodobacteraceae; genus Cereibacter; species Cereibacter changlensis. The sequence continues at coordinate 40,801 of NZ_PZKG01000018.1, read as the reverse complement.
GCCGCGCTCGGCGCGCATCACTGGCGCGTCGAGAAGCGGGTGCAGGACGAGATGACCACCTCCACCGTTACCCCGCTCGACAAGCCCTCGCGGGTCGAGGAGATCGCCCGGATGCTGGCGGGCGACACCGTGACCGACGCCGCGCGCAAGGCGGCGCGGGTCCTCTTGGCGGGCTAGCCTTCCACGGCGGTGAACTGCAGGTTCAGCGCCTCCCAGTTCCGGCCGCGCGCCACCAGCACCGCGGTCAGCACCGTGGCGATGCGCCCGGATTCGTTGCCCTCCTCGTCGACGATCCCCGACAGCACGAAGCGCTGGTGCAGGATCTTCGCCTCGGTCCCCAAGGGCCGCAGCTGGGTACGGCCGGTCACCAGCCGCGCCCGGGCGCAGGCCCCGGCCATCTCGGCCCGCAGCCCCGAGGCGATCTCGCGCCGCCCCTCGCACCAGAGCCCGGTGATCGTCAGCATTGTGCCGTCGGCCGCCAGCATCATCGCCAGCCCGTCGGCCTCGCGCGCCGCGAAATAGGCGGCGAAGCGGCTCGGAAACTCTTCGGGCGTCATGCGCGCCACCCGGCCAGACTGGCCAAAACCCCGTTGCACGCTCCGCCCATACCGCTCTCCGCCGACTCGAAGATCGCACCCTAAGCGATTACTCTGCCCCGGAAAACCCCTCGGCAACGCCGGCCAGCACCGGGGCGAGGTCGCCATAGCCGGTGAAGCGCCGCTCATAGGCCAGCCCCAGCCTTGCGGCGCACTCCGCCGCCTTCAGATCCAGCGCCGGATCCTCGGTCTGGGCCTGATAGACGAGCTTGGTGTAATTGCCGAAATACATGTCGCGCAGCTCGGGATGCCGGTCCAGCCCCATCGGCCGCCAGACGAAGGCGTCGAACTGCCGCACCAGAAAATCGGTCAGGTAGAAGGCGGTGAACTCGGTCTCGGCGGTCGCCGCGAAAGCCGCATTGCCCTCGAAGAAGGAGTAGCAATGCGGCCCCTCCACCATGCCCACCCCCAGCTCGAGGCACTTCTCCTGCAACGCCCCGCCGGTGCCACAATCGGCATAGACGACGAAAACCTCGTCATAACCGGCGCGATGCGTCCGCACCGCCTCCTCCACCGCCGTCACGATCCGGTCGGGCCAGAGATGCAGCTTGGCCGGCAGGCATTGCAGATCCAGATGCTCCCAGCCATTCGCCCGCTTCAGCGCAAGGATCTCATGCGCCAGCGCGCCGCAGGCGATCAGCAGCACCCGCCCGGCGCGGGCAGGGGCCAGCCCCTCCTCGGTCAGGGTCCGGTCGTCCAGCCTCATCGCCACAGCCTCACGACCACGGCGGCCAGCAGCGCCACCAGCCCGAAACCGGCCAGCGGCAGGCCCGCGGCGCTGACCGCCGCCACCGTCAACGCGGCGGCGCCGATCACCCCGCAGAGCAGCATCGCATAGGTCTTGGGCGGCATGGCAGATCTCCCCTTCCCGAAAGATGCCTATCCGGCGCCGGCTTTCCAACCCCGGGCATGAAAAAGCCCCGGCTCGCGCCGGGGCCCTTTCGTGCCGAAGAAACCCGGCTCAGGCGCTCAGCTGGTTGTGCTTGCGCGCCACATAGACTTTGGCCGTCTCCACCGCCACGGCGGCGTCGCGGCAATAGGCGTCGGCGCCGATCGCCTTGCCGAATTCCTCGTTCAGGGGCGCGCCGCCGACCAGCACGATGTAATCCTCGCGCATGCCCTTTTCCTTCAGCGTGTCGATCACGACCTTCATATAGGGCATGGTCGTGGTCAGCAGCGCCGACATGCCGAGGATATCCGGCTTCTCGGCTTCCAGCGCCTCGATGTATTTCTCCACCGAGTTGTTGATCCCGAGATCCAGCACCTCGAAGCCGGCGCCTTCCATCATCATCGCGACGAGGTTCTTGCCGATGTCGTGGATGTCGCCCTTCACGGTGCCGATCACCATCTTGCCCATGCGCGGCGCGCCGGTCTCGACCAGCAGCGGCTTCAGGATGAACATCCCGGCCTTCATCGCATTGGCCGCCAGCAGCACTTCCGGCACGAAGAGGATGCCGTCGCGGAAGTCGGCGCCGACGATGGTCATGCCGGCGACCAGCGCCTTGGTCAGCACGTCATAGGGCGTCCAGCCGCGGGCGATCAGGATGTTGACGCCTTCCTCGATCTCCTCCTTCATCCCGTCGTAGAGGTCGTCATGCATCTGCAGGACAAGCTCGTCGTCGGAAAGCTCGGAAAGGATGATCTCGTCGTTGTCGTCAGCCATGGCGGGCTCCTGCGGGTATGGGTCTGGACTTGCATGGGGCGAAAGCGGGGCGGGCACTATTCGGATTGCGACACGGCGCAGGTGAAAGCCGACGCGGCCCTGTCGGCCCCGGATTTCCTTGCCTGATGTTCGCGTTCCGTTCTATAGTCGCGCGATGGAAAAAGACGATACCCTGCTGCCCGGCCAGCGCCTCCGGGCGCGCGGCGCTTCGGGCAATGCCTCGGGCCGGTTCGAGCCTCGGGCCCGTGTCGCGCATCACGACGGCTGGGACCTGCCGGAGGAGGAGCGGCTGCTGCGCACCGAGGTCCGGCTGGAGCGGCCGCGCTCGGCGCTCAGCTACAACCGCTCGCCGGATCTGCCCTTCGACCGCTCGGTGAACCCCTATCGCGGCTGCGAACATGGCTGCATCTATTGCTTCGCCCGTCCCAGCCACGCCTATCTCAACCTTTCGCCGGGTCTCGATTTCGAGACCCGGCTGATCGCCCGCCCCGGCATCGGCGCCGTGCTCGACCGCGAGCTGCGCGCCAAGGGCTACGAGGTCGCGCCCATCGCGCTCGGCACCAACACCGACCCCTATCAGCCGATCGAGGCCGAGCACCGGGTGATGCGCGAGGTGCTCGAGGTGCTCTCCGCTTTCAACCACCCGACGGCGATCACCACCAAGGGCACGCTGATCGAGCGCGATCTCGACATCCTCGCCCCGATGGCGGCGCAGGGCCTCGTCCGCGTCGGCCTGTCGATCACCACGCTCGACCCGGGTCTGTCGCGCCGGCTGGAGCCGCGCGCGCCGCTGCCCGCCCGCCGCCTCGCCGCGATCCGCCGCCTGACCGCGGCCGGCATCCCGGTACGCGTCATGGTCGCCCCGGTGATCCCCGGCCTCACCGATCCCGAGCTCGACGCCATCCTCGCCGCGGCGGCCGAGGCGGGGGCCTCTGCCGCCAGCTGGATCATGCTGCGCCTGCCGCTCGAGGTCTCGCCGCTGTTCCAGGATTGGCTCTCCGAACACGCGCCCGACCGCGCCGCCAAGGTTATGGCCCGGGTGCGCGAGGTGCATGGCGGCCGCGACTACGACCCCGCCTGGGGCAAGCGGATGCGCGGCGAGGGGCAGTGGTCCACGCTCATCGACCAGCGCTTCAAACTGGCGCTGGCCCGCACCGGCCTCAGCCAGCCGCAACCGCCGCTGCGCCGCGACCTCTTCCGCCCGCCGCCCCGCGCCGGGGAGCAGCTCGCCCTGTTCTGACCCTTGGCCAGAGCGCATGCGAAAAAATCGCCAAAAGATTGACGCCAACTCGATTTCCGTTGTCTATCAGCAGCTTGCCCGGATTTTCACGCGTGAAAACCCTCATTTTCTGTCGAAAAATATCCTCGGGGGTGGGGTCCGGGGAGGGGGCAGACAGCCCCCTCCCCGGCGCTTCCTACCCGCGCCGCCGCTTCCGCACCGGCGCGCCCGCATCATCCCCGGTCCCGTCCGTGGCCGAGGAAAATCCCCCCATCGCCTGCGACACCGCCTCAAGCGAGGGCCGCGGCCCGCGCGGCCGGGTCTCCAGCGCCTCGCGCATCGCCTTCAGATGCTCCGGCATGGTGCCGCAGCAGCCGCCGATGATCCTCGCGCCGGCATCCCGCGCCATCACCGCGTACTCCGCCATCAGCGCCGGGGTGCCGTCGTAATGGATGTGCCCGTCGTGGTACTTCGGGATGCCAGCATTCCCCTTGGCGATGATCGGCCGCTCGGTGCCCTGCGCCGAGAAGCCGAGCACGGTGCGCAGCAGGTCCGAGGCCCCGACGCCACAATTCGCCCCGAAGGCCAGCGGCGGGTTCGGCAGCTTCTCCACCAGGTCGACCAATGAAGCCGAGGTGATCCCCATCATCGTCCGCCCCGCGGTGTCGAAGCTCATCGTGCCGCACCAGGGCATGCCCGCCAGCCGCGCCGCCTCCGCCGCCGCGCGGAACTCCTCCGCCGCCGAGATCGTCTCGACCCAGAGCACATCTGCCCCGCCGGCCTTCAGCCCCTCGGCCTGCTCGTGGAACATCTCCACCGCCCGGGCATGGGTCAGGCTGCCCATCGGCTCGAAGATCTCGCCGGTCGGCCCGACCGAGCCCGCCACCACCACCGTCCGGCCCGAGGAGTCGGCGATCTCGCGCCCCAGCGCCGCCGCGACCCTGTTCAGCTCATGCACCCGGCCTTCCGCGCCGTGCAGCTTCAGCCGGCTGGCGTTGCCGCCGAAGCTGTTGGTCAGGAAGATGTCCGACCCGGCCTCGACCGCGTTGCGGTAGAGCGCGCGGATATTGTCCGGCTGGTCGATGTTCCACAGCTCCGGGGGCTCGCCGGAGGAGAGGCCCATGTTGAACAGGTTGGTTCCGGTCGCGCCATCGGCCATCAGCCAGTCGCGGGTGGACAGCAGGCGGGACAGCGCGTCGGTCATCGGATCCTCATTCATGCACGAAGGACCGCTGGCAGCGGCCCGTTTCCCAAGCTCTGCCATGCCGTGCCGTCTGGTGCAAACCCATATTCTTCATGATGATCTTGAAGCCTCGGGGGGAGATCGCGCCCCTTGGCGCGGCAGCCGGCCCGGGCGATGGATAGCCCGCGCGATCTCCACCCCGGCCAGCAACAGCGCGGCGCGCGAGGGGGCGGCGAGGTAGAGAGGGTCCCAGCGCGGGGCGAAACCGGCCTTGAACCTCTCCAGCCCGCTCAGGTCGACGCCGGCCAGCCGATGCGCCAGCCGGGCGGGCCAGCACTCCGGCCCGCCATGCAGTGGGGCGGCTGCGAGCGACAGCCGGCCGACGCCCGCCGCGGCGGCATCGGTGATGGCCCGCAGAACCAGCGCCTGCATCGTGCCGTCCGGCGCCGTGGCCGCCTGTCGCATCAGGTCCAGCACCCATTCGCCGCGCCCGTCGCGCCCCGGCCCCTCGTGGAAGGTGACGAATCCCACCAGCCGCGCCCCGTCCCAGCCGAGATAGACCCGCTGGCCGACCACATACTCCGGGCAGAAGCGCCCCATGGAAAAGCCGCGCTCGCCGCCCCGGGCGCGGGCCCAGCCCTGCGCCACCTGCTGCATCTCGGCCAGCGGCAGGGTCGCGGGGCGGGTGATCCGCAGCCCCGTCGCCTTGCGCAGCTTGCGCCGCAGCCCGGCCAGCGCCGGCCGATCGAGCCGGAAGCCCTGCGGGTCGAGCCAAGCCTCGCGCGCCACCGGCAGCAGGGCGAAGCCCTGGCGGCGGGCGGCGACGGCGGTGCGCGCGCCGCATTTGTAGAGACAGGGCAGCCGCGCCTCGGCCCGGGCCTCGGCAATCAGCCGGGGCAGGGCCTCGCTGGCCGGGGCGAAGGGGTCGAGCAGCCCGACCAGGAGATGCGGGGTGCGCCCGGCGAGCCAGCCGGAGTCCAGCAGCGCCAGCCGGCCCTGCCGCGCGAGCCCGGCTTCGGCCGGGGGCGGGCCCGCGACCGGCGGCAGGCAGGCCGGGGCAGGGCGCGCCGGCCCCCTTGCCAGCAGGGCGGCACCCAGCAATGCGGGCAAGGCGTAATAGACCCCGCGCCAGGCCAGCACCGCCGCCAGCAGCGGCGCCTCCGGCGCTTCGGGCAGCAGCGCGAGCAGCGTCACCTCGAAGGCTCCGACGCCGCCGGGCGTGCCGGAGACCAGCCCGGCGCCGAGCGCCAACAGGAAGGCGGGCAGGAAACGGGCGAGCGGCAGCGCCTCGCCGGGCGGGCAGAGCAGCCAGAGCGCGCCGCCCGCCGCCAGCGTGTCCAGCGCGGTCAGCGCCAGCAGCCCGCCCAGCGTGAAGCCATTCGGCCAGCGCAGCACCCGGTCGCGCAGCCGGAGCGGCGGCGCGGCAAGGCTGAGCAGCATCAGCCCGAAGCCCGCCGCCAGCACCAGAGCCGCCAGCTTCCGGAACGGCGCCTCGGGGATCAGCAGCAGGGTGGCGGCGGTCACCAACGCCCAGGCGGCGAGGAAGGACAGCGCAACCAGCGCCGACAGCCGCGAGGCCTGCCAGAGGCCGGCGCGGGGCAGCAGACGCCAACGCACCAGCCCGCCCGTCACCACTCCGAGGCCGAGCGTCTGGCTGAGCGCGATGGCCGCCATCCCGGCGCGGCCGGCGACGGTTGGATCGGCCCCCGAGCAGAGGTGGCGGTGGATCAGCACGTCGTAGCGGCCGACGGCATGGAAACTGAGCCCGGTCAGCGCCAGAGCGGCCAGCCATTGCCAGCCGGCGACGCGGGCGAAGGCCGCCTCCACCGCCTCGATGTCGACACTGTCCAGCCGCAGCTGCAACAGCCGCAGAAACAGCAGCACCAGCGCCAGCGACAACAACCCCTGTGCGCCGATCGACCAGAGCGGCCTGCCGGCCACCCGGGCGCTTGCGCCCACCTTCTTCCCCATCCCGATCTCCCGCCCCGCCTTGACGGCAGCTTAGGCGCTCGGGATGGACAGACCGTTAACGGCCGGACAGGATCAGGCTGGGAGCCGTCGGCTCAGTTTTCGCTCATCAGCTGGGCCTTGGCGACCGGCAGCATCTCGGCCAGCTTGGCGCGGATCGCCTCGGCGTCGGCCTTGTCGCCCAGATCGGCGGAGAGCTTGCGCACCACATCCTCCGTCCCCGGCTCGTCGAAATCGGCCTGCACCACGCTCAGCGCATAGGCCTCGGCCTCGGCGCCGGACTTGCCCAGCAGCTCGGCGGCCCAGAGGCCGACCAGCTTGTTGCGCCGGGCCTCGGCGCGGAACTGCATGTCCGCGTCATGCGCGTATTTGCTTTCGAACGCGCGCTCGCGGTCTTCGAATGTGGTCATGGCGGAACCTCCCCTGGATTTGCTTTTCTCCCATATGCCCCCTGACCCGGCGGCTCGCAAGATGGGGCGCGCGCCGGGCTGCGCGGAAAGGCTGCAGGCCGGGGGTCGGGGACGGGGACCGCTTGCGACAGGGGGCGGCTTGGCTTATAGCCCATCACAACTGAGCGGGGCGCTTCTGGCGCGCCTGTTTCGTCGTTCGATCGGAGAGTTCATGGCACGGCGCAAGAAGGTCTACGAAGGCAAGGCCAAGATCCTCTACGAAGGGCCGGAGCCGGGAACGCTGATCCAGTACTTCAAGGACGACGGGCTGGCCGGGGCGACGCCGCCGCAGGCGATGGTCGAGGGCAAGGGCGTGCTGAACAACCGGCTGTCCGAGTTCTTCATGGCCGGGCTGAACGGCATCGGCGTGCCGACGCATTTCATCCGCCGGATCAACATGCGCGAGCAGCTGGTGCGGATGGCGGAGATCCTGCCGCTGGAAGTGGTGGTGCGCAACTATTCCGCCGGCGAGATCGCGACCCGGCTGGGGATCCCGGAGGGGACGGCGCTGCCGCGGCCGATCGTGGAATATTACTTCAAGGACGACAAACTCGGCAATCCGATGGTGGCCGAGGAGCATGTCATCGCCTTCGGCTGGGCCAGCCAGCAGGATCTGGACGACATCGTGGCTCTGGCGCTCAGGGTGAACGATTTCCTGTCGGGCGTGATGATGGGCGTGGGCATCCGGCTCGCCGACTTCCGGCTGGAGGTCGGGCGGATCTGGGAAGGCGACTTCATGCGGCTGATCGTGGCCGACGAGATCTCGCCGGACAGCTGCCGGCTCTGGGACACCCGCGGGCTGGAGGCGCCGGACCGGGAAGGGCTGGCGCGCGAGCCGGGGCCCCTGGCCGACGTCTATACCGAACTTGCCCGGCGTCTGGGGGTGCTGCCCTCGAACGTCACCCATACAACCAAGCCCACGCTGATCAACTGAGAGGTCGTCCGATGAAAGCCCGCGTCCATGTCATGCTGAAGGATGGCGTTCTCGATCCGCAGGGCGAGGCGGTGAAACATGCGCTGGGAACGCTCGGCTTCGCCGGGGTCGAGGGCGTGCGGCAGGGCAAGGTGATCGAGCTCGATCTGGCCGCCGGCGACCGGGCGGCGGCGGAGGCCGAGGTGCGGGCGATGTGCGAGAAGCTGCTCGCAAATACGGTGATCGAGAAGTATTCGGTGGAGATCGTCTGATTTTCACGCGTGAAAATCGGGGTAAGTGATTGGGTTTGTTGTGAGTTTTTGGGCGCGTTAAGGGTTTGTTAGGCGTTGCGCGGGGGTGCGCAATGAATGCGCACCCTACGGGTTTTGCGTGGGGTGGGGTTCCGCCCCACCCCACGGGATGCGGCTGCGGGCTTCCGAAAGCGGGGGGCTGTCTGCCCCCCGACGCCGCCTGCGGCGGCTCCCCCCGAGGATATTTGGACAAGGTGAGGGGAAGCGGCGCGGGGGACGATTTGCGTTGTTTCTTGGGCTGGAGTTGGCTGCGGGATCGCGGTATGAGGCGGCATTCCCCTTGTCCCTTGCGGAGAGCGCCATGAAAGCCGCCGTCATCACCTTTCCCGGGTCCAATTGCGACCGCGATCTGGCCGTGGCCTTCGAGGCGGCGGGCGCCGAGGTGGTGCGGGTCTGGCACAAGGACACCAGCCTGCCGGAGGGCGTCGATGTCGTCGGCATCCCGGGCGGCTTTTCCTTCGGCGATTACCTGCGCTGCGGCGCCATCGCGGCGCGCTCGCCCATTGCATCGGCGGTGGCGGCCCATGCGGCGCGCGGCGGCTTCGTGCTGGGGATCTGCAACGGCTTCCAGGTGCTGACTGAGACCGGTCTGCTGCCGGGGGCGCTGATGCGCAATGCCGGGCTGAAGTTCATCTGCAAGACGGTGGAGCTGGAGGTCGCCACGGCCGACAGCGCCTTCACCGATGGCTGGGCCAAGGGGGCGGTGGTCCGCTTTCCGGTCGCGCATCACGACGGCAATTACACGGTGGATGCCGAAACGCTGGCGCGGCTCCGGGCCGAGGACCGGGTGGCCTTCCGCTACCGGGCCAATCCGAACGGCGCGATGGATGACATCGCCGGTGTCCTGTCGGAGAACCGCCGGGTGCTGGGGCTGATGCCGCATCCCGAGCGGGTGGTCGACCCGGTGCAGGGCGGCAGCGACGGCATGGGGCTGTTCCGCTCGCTGCTGGGCAGGATGGCGCTTGCCTGAGCGTCTGCGGCTTGTTGTGACAGGGCCCTGCGCGTAACTTGCGCCGCATGGATGGGGCGTTCCACAGCGACGAGACGGATGAGGCCGCGCCGGGGATCTCCTGGCGGGTGCGGCTGACCATCACCGCGCTGGTGCTGGTGGCCATTGCCGTCGTGCTGGTGACGAACCGCTGGATGAGCGAGCGTTTCACCGAGACCACGCGCAACCGTTCCGAAGTCAGGCTCGCGCTCTATTCGGGCAACATGCTCAGCGAATTGCAGCGCACCTCGGTGGTGCCCCTGCTGCTGGCGCGCGACCCGGCGCTGATCGGCGCGCTGGGGTCGGGCGATTTCTCGGCCACCTCGCAGCGGCTGATCTCGTTCCAGACCGAGATCGGCGCGGCCTCGATCCTGCTGCTCGACAAGGACGGGCGGACGGTGGGGGCGACCAACCGCAACCTCCTTGGCACCTCGCACCGCGCCGCGCCCTATTTCGTCGATGCGCAGCGCACCAAGGAGACGGTCTTCACCTCGGCGCAGCGCGAGGAGGGGATGTTCGATTTCACCTATTCCCGCGCGGTGCTGTCCGACAACCGGGTGATCGGGGTGATCGTCGTCGCGGTTGATCTGATGAAATACGAGCGCGCCTGGGCCGGGCTGCAGGACGCCGTGCTGGTGACAGACAGTCAGGGCGTGGTGATCCTCGCCACCGAGCCGCGCTGGCGCGGGCTGACCATCGACGAGGCGCTGGCGGTGCGCGATGCGCCCTCGGCGATCCGCCGGGCGCTGCAGGTGACCGCGGACTGGGCGCAGAACCCGCCCGACGCCTATCTCAAGGGCGAGGCGGTGATGAAGACCGAGGCGCGGGTGCCGTTCCGCGGCTGGCGCATCGTCACCTTCACCGCCTATGATTCCGTGCGCGAACGGGTGAACGGCATCCTCGCGCTGGAGATCATGGGCTTCGCCATCCTGCTGGCGCTGGCCTTCTACCTGCTGTCGCGGCGGGCCTGGTCGCAGAGCATGTCGTTCCAGCGGGAATCGGCGGAACTCCGCCTCCTGAACGCCCGGTTGCAGCGGGAAGTCGCCGAGCGCGAGAAGGTGCAGAAGGACCTGGCGGTGGCCGAGCTGACGCTGGCGCAATCGTCGAAGCTGGCGGCGCTGGGCGAGATGTCGGCGGCGGTGAGCCACGAGCTGAACCAGCCGCTGGCGGCGATGAAGACCTATCTCGCCGGTGCGCGGCTCTTGTTGCAGCGGCGGCGGCCGGACGAGGCGCTGAGCTCGTTCCAGCGGATCGACGACCTGATCGAGCGGATGGGGGCCATCACCCGACAGTTGAAAAGCTATGCCCGCAAAGGCGGTGACGCCTTCGAGCCGGTGGATGTTCGGCTCTGCGTCTCCTCGGCGCTGTCGATGATGGAGCCGCAACTGAAGGTCCGGGTGGTGCGCATCACCCGCACCCTGCCGCGCCAGCCGGTGATGGTGATGGCCGACCGGCTGCGGCTGGAGCAGGTGATCATCAACCTGCTGCGCAATGCGCTCGATGCAACCAAGACGGTAGCCGCCCCGCAGATCGATCTGCTTCTGTCTGCGGGCGAGACCGCGACGCTGACCGTGCGCGACAATGGCCAGGGGATCACCGATCTCGACAACCTGTTCGAGCCTTTCTACACCACGAAGAAGCCCGGCGAGGGGGTGGGGCTTGGCCTCGCGATCTCGTCAGGCATCGTGACTGATCTCGGAGGCCGGCTGACCGCGCGCAATGCGGAAGGCGGCGGGGCTGTATTCGAGGTTCAGCTGCCCATATTGGGCAAGGAAGTGGCAGCAGCCGAGTGAGGATTCTATGGCCCGTGCGATGAAGGTGGCGATCGTTGATGACGAAGCCGACATGCGGCAGTCGATCAGCCAGTGGCTGGCTTTGTCCGGTTTCGACACCGAGACCTATGCGAGTGCGGAAGAGGCCCTGAAGGGGATCGGCGCGGAATTTCCCGGCGTCGTGGTGAGCGATATCAAGATGCCGGGGATGGACGGGATGTCCTTCCTGAAGCGGCTGATGAGCATGGATTCCGGGCTGCCGGTGATCCTGATCACCGGCCATGGCGATGTGCCGATGGCGGTCGAGGCGATGCGCGTCGGGGCCTATGACTTTCTGGAGAAGCCGTTCAACCCCGACCGGATGACCGAGCTCGCCAAGCGCGCGACGCAGCTGCGCCGGCTGACGCTGGACAACCGGGCGCTCAGGCGCGAGCTGTCGGATGGCACGGTGCTGATGAAGAAGCTGATCGGGTCGTCCCCGGTGATGGAGCGGCTGCGCGAGGATATCCTCGACCTCGGCCAGGCCGACAGCCATGTGCTGATCGACGGCGAGACCGGGACCGGCAAGACGCTGGTGGCCCATGCGCTGCATGCCGTGGGGGCGCGGGCGGGGCGCAAGTTCGTCACGATTTCGTGTGCGGCCTGGGGCGAGGACCAGCTGTCGGCCAAGCTGTTCGGCCCGTCGGAGGAGGGCACGCTGCCTCTGGTCGAGGAGGCGCGGGGCGGGACGCTCTGCCTCGAGGACATCGAGGCGCTGAGCCATCCGCTGCAGTCGCGGCTCTTGACGCTGATCAACGAGCAGGGCACGCCGCCCGAGACGCGGATCATCGCGATCTGCAACGAGCACGCGCCGGATACGACGCTGGAGAACGTGCTGCGCTCGGATCTCTATTACCGGCTCGGGGCCATGACCATCGTGCTGCCGCCGCTCAGGACGCGGGGCGAGGATATCCTGACGCTCTTCACCCGGATGTCGGAGCAGTTCGCCGAGGAATACGGCTGCGAGGCGCCGCAGGTGACGGCGCAGGAGGCGGCGCAGCTGTTGCAGGCGCCCTGGCCGGGCAATGTGCGCCAGCTGGTTAACATCGCCGAACGCGCCGTGCTGCAGAACCGGCGGGGGTCGGGCTCGATCGCCTCCTTGCTGATGGCCGACAACGAGGCCTCGGGTCCGGCGCTGACCACCGAGGGCAAGCCGTTGAAGGATTATGTGGAAGCCTTCGAGCGGATGCTGATCGACAACACGATGCGCCGCCACAAGGGCAGCATCGTCGGCGTCATGGAAGAGCTGTGCCTGCCGCGCCGGACGCTGAACGAGAAGATGGCGAAATACGGGTTGAGCCGGGGCGATTACGTCTGAGGCGGCTGGAGGGGGCCGCTGCCCCCTCTCAACTCACCATCATCAGCGACATCAGCTTTCCGGCGGCTCTGGCGGGGCGCGTGTTGCTGACGAGCGGGGTCTGCATCTGTGCGATGCAGGCATCCGCCATCTCGCCGATATAGGCGCGCAGCTCTGCCGGGGCATGCTCGCGCGCCTGGTTGATCAGGGCTGTCACGGTGTCCTGCGTGAAGGCGCTTTCCCGAAAGCCGGTCGCCCTTGCGCGATGGAGCAGGCCGCTCAGCGGGCCGCCCATCGTGGGAGACGGCTTGCCGATCACCTTGTAGGGCTCGACAGGCCCGAGCCTGCCCAGAACGGCGAGACGGTTGGAGATCCGCGTTGCGTCCAGCGCTTTCTTCTCCTCGTCGAAGGGCAGGGCCGCGAGATCCGGGCTGATGTGGATGAGGAGGTCGGCGATCATCGACTCCGCCGGTTTCGCGGGTTTGCCCTGCGCGTCGAACCGCTGGTGAGCGGCGCCGACCAGCCGGCGGTCGAGGAGCGGTCGAAGAGCGTAGATCGTCGCGTTGGTCATGCGGCTGCCGTGCAACGCGTTGCGATACCCGAGATAATGCCATTCACTGCCATCAGGAGCGTCCGGGTCAATGGAGAGGGCCTCGAGCCCCGATCTGAGGGCGGCGCGGAGGAAGGGCTGCACGACCGGCGTTGTATCGCGGGCGATGGCGCTCACCCTCCGCCAGTTGTAGTTGCCCTTCAGCGTTTCCGCCCCGTGCCCGCCCGCCAGGAAAAAGGCCTCGTCGCCGATCCGGCTGTTGGCGGCGTAGAGCGCGTCGTAGATACCCCCGCTCGCCGCGTACCAGAGCGGCGCCAGAGGGATGCGCACCGAGGGTTTCTCGCCATCCCAGGGAGGGGCGTTGAGCACGAGACCGGTGGCGTCCGCAATCTGCTTCGCGATCTTCATATCCTCGACGGCTGTTTGAGAGGATTGGATATGGATGCGGTCCAGATTTTCGCTGCCTGCCAAGGCTGCGGCGAGCACCAGACGACTGTCCTGCCCGCCGGACAGATCGAAACGTATCGCCGGCACTTCGACGCTCAGCAGGCCCGCCAGAAGCCCGGTCATCGATGCGGCCGCGTCTCGCAGCGCCTCTTCATAGCTGGCGCCCCGCCATGGCTCGCCGAGCAGACAATCCGCTCGTCCCGCCATGAGACATCCAGCCGGCCGCCGGGCAGGTTGTAGGTGATGTCGTTTATGAAGGTTTGCGTGTTCAACAACTGATCGCCGACCACCCAGACGCTGGTTCGCGCCATGAAGAGCGGTTCATTCAGACTATTTGGGAGGCCGAGCGCGCGTCGGACTTCCGTCAGCCCGAGCAGGCTGTCGGAACAGGCGAAGAAATCGTTTCCGGCGGTGTAGAGGATCGGCAACTGACCGAAGACATCGCCGCGGAGGCTGATCCCGCAGGGCGCGCGCTGTGTGAGCGAGGCGCTGAAGAAGCAGCCTTCGAGATCGTCGGCGCCGAGCTGGTCGGGTTGCGGGTCGAACCATATCTCCCGCCGCTCGTGGTTGATCGCGTAGCCTAGAAACACCGAGCCGTCCGGCCGGATCGACGGGCGCGGACCGCGGCTGAGGAAGGTGAGTGTGTAGCCTCTTCCAAGGGGGAAAGTGCAGGTTTCGTCGGCGGAGAAGGTGGAAAGGAAAGGCGAGAGCGCGGTCTGAAGATGAGGCGCCGCGATGAGATAGACATAATTCGACATGACAGTGCCGCGCGAAATGCGCGTCCTTTACTCGTTATCGGAACAGCTACAAGCAACGGGTCGGCCGCGAGTCCCTAGCATCGAACGGCGCGGAGGCGATACCCGGTGCGACGGATGGCCACTCTCCCGCTTCCCGCCCGGGTTGCATGGCGGGCAGAAAATAGACCATTGTCTTTTGCCCACCCGTGCCGCTAATGTCGCAGTACGCGGATATTTCGTCCTTCGGACATGGTCCCGCGCCTCAGTTTCGCTGCCGTGCGCGCAGACCGGGCGATCAGCCCGAAAGCGTCGCCTCGTGCAGATCGTCAGGCCGAAAGGCCTCCAGTTTGCCCGCCAAGTCATTGACGCGACGGGCTTTTCAGATGGATGCCACAAGGCGTCCGGGATAGAACCGCGATGAGCCGCGCAACACTGACGGGAAGACGCGCGAGGTGCCTCACAGGCGCCGCGCCGCTTTGCCCGCCGCGCAGCCCCGCCCGAACAAGCCGCCACGTTCACTTGGACCGACCCGCCGGAGCTTGCTCCGGCCCGGTGCGATTGTCCGGGCGCCATGGATTCAAATGGTCAAGAAAATGCTTATCGATGCCACCCACTCCGAGGAAACTCGGGTCGTGGTGGTCGACGGAAACAAGGTCGAGGAATTCGACTTCGAGACCGTCAACAAGCGGCAGATCGCCGGCAACATCTATCTCGCCAAGGTAACGAGGGTCGAGCCCTCGCTGCAGGCGGCCTTCGTCGATTACGGCGGCAACCGGCACGGCTTCCTCGCCTTCGCCGAGATCCACCCCGACTATTACCAGATCCCGGTTGCCGACCGTAAGGCGCTGCTCGAGGAAGAGCGCGCCTACAACCGCGACGAGGAAGAGGAAGAGAGCCGTCCGCGCCGCAAGCCGCGTCAGGCCCGCGCCGAGGCGGTGCAGAGCGGTGACGCGGTGCAGACCGGGGCGATGGATGTCGTCGACCTGGGCGAAGAGACCGGCGCCGATGCGCTGTTCCAGTCTCAGCGCAACGAGGCGCCGCAGCCCGAGGCGGAAGAGGCCGAGAAGCCCTATCGCGCGATGGATCACGCCTCGGACACCGATGACGAGATCGAATCCGTCGCCGAAGAGGATGTGGCCGAAGAGATCCGCGCCCCGCGCAAGCCGCGCGCCCGGCGCTACAAGATCCAGGAAGTCGTCAAGGTCCGGCAGATCATGCTGGTGCAGGTGGTGAAGGAAGAGCGTGGCAACAAGGGCGCCGCCCTGACCACCTATCTGAGCCTTGCTGGCCGCTATTGCGTGCTGATGCCGAACACGGCGCGGGGCGGCGGGATTTCCCGCAAGATCACCCAGGCCGCCGACCGCAAGAAGCTGAAGGAAATCGCCTCGGAGATCGAAGTGCCGGAAGGCGCGGGGCTGATCATCCGCACGGCGGGCGCCAAGCGCACGAAGCCGGAGATCCGGCGCGACTACGAATACCTGATGCGGCTCTGGGAGCAGGTGCGCGAGCTCACGCTCAAATCCATCGCCCCGGCACCGATCTACGAGGAAGGCGACCTCATCAAGCGGTCGATCCGCGATCTCTACAACCGCGAGATCGAGGAGGTTCTGGTCGAGGGCGAGGCGGGCTATCGCACCGCCAAGGACTTCATGCGGATGATCATGCCGGCGCATGCGCGGCAGGTGATGCGCTATGACGAGCCGATGCCGCTCTTCGCGCGCTACCAGGTGGAAAGCTATCTCGGCGGCATGTTCAACCCGACGGTGCAGCTGAAATCCGGCGGTTACATCGTGATCGGCGTCACCGAGGCGCTGGTGGCGATCGACGTGAACTCCGGCCGGGCGACCAAGGAAGGCTCCATCGAGGAGACCGCGCTGAAGACCAACCTGGAGGCCGCCGAAGAGGTGGCGCGCCAGCTGCGTCTGCGCGACCTCGCCGGGCTGATCGTCATCGACTTCATCGACATGGAAGAGCGCAAGAACAACGCCGCCGTCGAGAAGCGCCTGAAGGACAAGCTGAAGACCGACCGCGCGCGCATCCAGGTCGGCCGCATCTCGGGCTTCGGTCTGATGGAGATGAGCCGCCAGCGGCTGCGGCCGGGGATGCTGGAATCGACGACCCAGCCCTGTTCGCATTGCCATGGCACCGGGCTGATCCGCTCGGACGACTCGCTGGCCCTGCAAGTACTGCGGGCGCTGGAGGAAGAGGGCACGCGGAAACGCTCGCTGGAGGTGCTGCTGCGCGCCCCGGTGGCGGTGGTGAACTTCCTCGTCAACCAGAAGCGCGAGCATATCGCGCTGATCGAGGCGCGTTACGGCATGGCGGTGCGGATCGAGGCCGATCCGACGCTGGTCAGCCCGGATTACGTGATCGAGAAGTTCAAGACCGCGACGCGGGTCGTGCCGAAGGCGGGCTCGGTCATCTCGGGCAATGCCGATCTGATGGGCGCGCCGGTGGACGAAGAAGAGGATGACTACGTCGAGGAGATCGACGAGGTCGAAGAGGCCGAGGACGTGGCGGAAGCCGCGCCGGCCGCCGTCGCCGCCGTGGCCGAGGCTGCGGGCGAGGGTTCGCCGAAGAAGAAGCGCCGGCGTCGCCGCCGTCGCCGCAACGGCGCCGGGCCGAATGGCGAAGCGACGGGCGCCGAGGGCGATGACGAGGCCGATGGCGACGACAGCGACGAGGCGGAGACCGATGCGGTTGCCGCCGAGGCTGCCGAGCTGCCGATGATCGAGGCCGTGGCTCTGGCCGAGGTCGCGGTGGAGCCGGCGCCGGTTGCGTCGGAGGCCGAGCCCGCCGCCGAACCGGAGGCGCCGAAGAAGCGCACCCGCAGCCGGACCCGCAAGGTCGCGGAGCCGGTGGCCGAAGCTGCCCCCGAGGCCGCGCCTGTGGCGGAAGAGGCCCCGGTGAAGCCGAAGCCGAAGCGCACCCGCAAGCCGAAGGCGGCCGCGGTGGAGCCGCAGATGGCCGACCTGCCGGTCTCGGAGCCGACGGCGGTGGAAACACCGGCCGCCGAGCCGGAAGCGGAGGCGGTCGCCGCGCCCGCAGCGGCGCCTGCGCCGGAACCGGTCGCCGCACCCGCGCCGGAACCGGTCGCTGCTCCGGCAGAACCGGCGGCGGAGCCCGTGGCCGAAGCCGCCCCGGCGGAAGCCGCTGCCGAGGACGCGCCGAAGCCCAAGCGCAAGGGCTGGTGGTCGATCGGCCGCTGAGCCGTCCGACCGAGACCGATGCGGAAAAGCCCGGCCAACTGGCCGGGCTTTTTCATGTGGAGGGGCAGGGGGGCGCGGGGTGACTGCGTTGGGTTGGTCCCGTCGGAACAGCCGCGTCGGGTCAGTCCCGCCGGAGCAACCGTGTCGAAGCAGCCGATCAACCCACTTGGGTCAGCCGTCCCGGCTCCGCCCCGTCGTTTCCGTGCTGCCGGATCAGCCCCGCCGGATCAGGTAACGCGTGACCGCGCCGTCGCGCTCGGCGCCGAGGAAGGCGTGGCCGGCTTCGGCGCAGAAATGCGGCAGGTCGATCGCGGCCATCGGGTCGGTCGCCGTCACCCGCAGCACCGCGCCGGGCGCGAGGCCCGCCAGCCGCTTGCGGGCGCGCAGGACCGGCAGGGGGCAGAGCAGCCCCTCGCAGTCCAGATCCTCGTCATATGCCTGTGCCATGACGCGCGGCCTAGCGAAGCGCCGCCTCCTTGTCCAGCAGGCCGGGATGTCCCGGTGTCGCGGCACGTCAATGTGACAGCCAAACCCCGTGACGCGGCTGGGAGATTTGGCTAGGACGGTCGGGAAGGGGATGCTGAGATGTTCGGACTGGATCTTATCGACGCCGGGCTGCTGCCGGCGATGCTGATCGCGCTGGTGGCGGGGGTGCTGTCGTTCCTCAGCCCCTGCGTGCTGCCGATCGTGCCGCCCTATCTGGCCTATATGGGCGGGATCAGCATGGGCGAGCTGTCGGGCAGCACGGCCGAGCGGCGCAGCCCGCTGCTGGCGGCGCTGTTCTTCGTGCTGGGGCTGTCGACGGTCTTCCTGTTCCTCGGCTTCACCGCCTCGGCCTTCGGGGCCTTCTTCCTGTCGAACGCCGACCTGTTCAGCATGCTGGCCGGGGTGATCGTCATGGTGTTCGGCGCGCATTTCGTCGGAGTCTACCGCATCCCCTTCCTCGACCGCGAGGTGCGGATCGACGCCGGCGACCGCGGCGGCTCGGCCTTCGGCGCCTATATCCTCGGCCTCGCCTTCGCCTTCGGCTGGACGCCCTGCATCGGCCCGCAACTGGGGGCGATCCTGTCGCTTGCCGCCTCGGAGGCGAGCATCGCCCGTGGCACCACGCTGCTCGCGGTCTATGCGCTGGGGCTCGGCATTCCCTTCCTGCTGGTCGCCGCCTTCTTCCCGCGGCTGACCGGGGTGATGGGCTGGATGAAGCGGCACATGGAGCGGATCGAGCGGATCATGGGCCTGCTGCTCTGGACCATCGGGCTTCTGATGCTGACGGGGGGCTTCTCCAGCTTCTCCTACTGGCTGCTGGAGACCTTCCCGGCGCTCGCCGCGCTGGGGTGAGCGGGTCAGCCGCCGCTTGGCAGCGGGGTGGCCTGCAGCGCCTTGGCGCGCGCGCGCAGCGCCGCCGCCCGCGCCTCGACGCTGCCGGTGACCTCGGGGCCGATGCGCGGCGTCCCGGCCTCGGCCACCAGCTGATCCAGCGGCAGCAGGGGCGGCGCGGCATCCGGCCCGCGCAGGGTCTGCGCCGGGTCGGAGCCGGGAAGCGGGGCGCAGGCGGCGAGGCCGGCGAGCAGGGAGAGGCGGAGGATCAGTTGCATGGCGCGACACTATCCGCGCGGGGGGCGCGGCGGCAAGGGGAAGACGCAGCGGCGCTTGATCTGAACGCACGTTCAGATAATCTGCGGCCCATGGCGCGCAAGACCGGCTCTCATTCCGACATCACCGGCCCGCGGGTCCGCGCCGCGGCGCAGCGGCTGATCGCGCGGCACGGCTATGCCGCGGTCTCGATGCGGCAGATCGCGGCGGAGGTGGGGGTTCAGGCCGGGGCGCTCTATCTCTACACGCCCGACAAGCAGACGCTGCTCTACGACCTGATGCGGCTGCACATGGACGAGCTGCTGTCGGCGCTTGCGCTCTTGCCCGAACCCGCCGACCCGCGCGAGGCGTTGCAGCAGTTCGCCCGCTTCCACATCCGCTTCCATCTCGACCGGCCGGAGGCGGTGTTCATCGCCTATATGGAGCTGCGCAACCTCGAGCCCGAAAATTTCGCCGCCATCGAGGCGCTGCGCCGCCGCTACGAGGACCGGCTGGAGACGATCCTGCGCCTGGGCGCGGCGGAGGGCTGCTTCGTGCTGCCGGACGCCAAGCTGGCGACGCTGGCGCTGATCGCCATGCTGACCGGCGTCACCGGCTGGTTCCGCCCCGACGGCCGGCTCAGCGGCGCCGAGGTGGAGGCGATCTATGCCGACATGGCGCTGAAGGCGGTGAGCGCCTGAGGGTCAGCCGTCGTATTCCAGCTTGGGCATGAAGCGCGGGGCGGTGACGGTGAAATTCTCGAAGGTCTGGCTGGGGAGGCCGACCGAGAAGCTCGGGACATAATTGAGCCAGGTTTCGACCACGATCACGTAATCGCCTTCCGGCAGATCGGGCAGTTGGCCGGCGTGGTCGGCGATGCTGACATCGGTCTGAAGCGGCCTGCCGCCGGAGGTATAGGACCAATGCACATCATAGGCCTCGTCCTCCACGTCGTAGGAGACGCTGCTGACCCGCAGGGCGCTGACCCCGTTGCCGGCCAGCAGCCAGTCGAACAGGTCATGCGCCTCGCCGAGGAACTGGGCGTCGACCTCCTCGCGCTGGCGCGACAGCAGGTCGGCGATGGTATAGGTCGCCTTGGCGGCGTTCGACTGCACGTTGTAGGCGTCGAAGAACACCGAGGTCGCGACATAGCCCCAGAGCAGGACCGGCAGCATGATGACCAGCTCGACCGTCAGGCTGGCCTCGGTCTCGCGCAGGAAGCGGCGCAACAGTTGGGGTAGGCGCATCAGTTGGGGTAGGCGCATCAGTTCGCCCTCGGCTCGTTGACGAAGGCGCTCTGGGTCATCAGCCGGAAGCCGTTGGGCGAGGCCTCTTCCATCGCCTTGCCGAGGCCCACGGTGGGGAACCACGGGTCGAGCAGGGCGCAGACCCGCATCAGCATGATGTCGTTCGGCCCGCCCGCGTTCAGCGCCTTCAGCTCCTGCACCTCGGCGTCGCGGTCGACGCATTGCGCCGCCGCTTCCGGCAGGGCCCAGTCGCCCACCGTGCTGATCGGGGCCAGCTCCAGCGCAATGCTGGTCATGCAGTCGGGCACATAGGTCGCCTGACCGCAGATCGCCTGTTTCAGCACGTCATGGTCGGGATCCTCGAACTGCCCCAGCCGCAAGCCGCGCACGGTGATGTCGAGCGCGCGTTCCAGCATGACCTTGCGGGTCAGCAGCAGGCCGGATTCGAAGGAGGACAGCAGGAAGACCATCATCACCGGGAAGATCAGCACGAATTCGACGGTGACGGCGCCCTCCTCGCGCCGCAGCAGGCCGGCGAGGCGGCGGAGTGGCCCGGTCATTGCGTCAGCCTCAGCTGGCTGATGTGACTGGCGATGGAGCGGAAGGCGGTGCGGATCTCCAGCCCGCGGACGTCGAAGTAGTGGCCGCTGGTGGTGGCGCAGTATTTCAGCAGCGACTGTCCGGTGCTCGGGGCCTCGAAGGCGACCGAGAAGACCGTGATGCCGCGGCCGCGGGCGGCGTCGCAGACCGACTTGGTCCGGGTGTTCTTTTCCGACGGTCCCAGCTTGCTGACCCAGCTGTTGTATTTGCCGGAGATGCCGGCGGCGGAGTAGAGGCTGCTCGCCACCCAGCCGACGCGCGCCCTGTGCCAGAGCTCGGGGTAGGTCAGCCTTGTCGCGGTGCTGGAATAGTTGCTGCTGCTGCACTGCTGCTTTTCTTCCCAGGACCGACAGCTCCCCCAGTAACTCCAGCTGGTGCACACCGACTGGGTCGTGCAGCTTGTGTTGCCTGCCGTCTTGTCGGGTTCCGTGTTGGTCTTGGTGCCGGTGCGGCTCCAGTAGTATTTCCCGTCGGACAGCAGGAGCGACCAGTTCCTTGTCGTGTCCGTATCCGACCCGCTGAGCCAGAGGTCGGATGGACCGGTCTTCACCGCATTCGCCAGACGCGGCTCGTCGTTCACGTGCTCGCCGTCGGTCATCAGCACGATGACCTTCATCGTGTTCGCCTCGTCATAGGCGAAGGGCCGCCCGCTGAAGGCCCCGCTCACCTTGCCGTTGGCCACGAGGGCCGAGACCGAGGGCTGGGTCGAAGGGTCGAGCAGGGTGACGCCCCATTTCATGCCGATGTCGATGGCGGTCGATCCGTCGGGGCGCAGGGCGTCGATGGCGGCTTTCAACGCTTCCGGATCGTCCGAGAAGGCGGTGACGCGCGGATCTGCACTCCCGTCCGGTTCCGGGCACCAGTAGAAGGTCGGCGTCATCGGGTCACGGGTGCTCGCGAAAGGCTCGCTGTTGCCGGAGCCGACGAGGGCCGTGCTGTTGGCCAAGGTGGTGACGCTGTAATCGCTGGCGGGGAAGTCGACGCAGTAGGAGTAGCTCTGGCCGTATTGCGCGTTCGGATAGGTGTTCCACAGGTCCTGACCGATATTGACCTGCCCGGTATAGGGCACGATGGAGATCGAGATGACAGGGGCGCCTTCGGCCCCGGTATTCGCGCCCTTGAGCACGATGTCGACGAAATCCCTCGCCGCGGTGCGCAGGTTGCCGATGCGGCCGTTGTCGTTCATCGAGTTCGAGATGTCGAGCACCAGCGAGACCTCGACATTGGTCACCTTCTCCTCGGCGGCGCTCAGCGCCGTGGCGTTCAGGCTGTCGACGCCCGACATCTGCATGAAGAAGGAGGGGATCAGCGCCTCGGCGGTGGCGGTGACGCCGCGCGCGTTCAGCGTGTTGTCGGTCACCGTGGTGCCGGTCAGGTATTCCGCCATCCCCGCCTTGGTCACGTAATCCGTCACCACCGCATCGGGCTCTTTGGTCTGGCTGAGGTTCGCCGCCGCCAAGACCGCCCGGTCGAGCGTGCCCTGCATGCGCGAGCGGGTGCTCTCGTGGCGCATCACGTCCACCGCGATGCCGCCGATCATCAGCATCAGCGTCAGGAAGAAGATCGACAGCACGATGATCGAGCCATCTTCGGCCTTGGCGAAGGCGGGGGCCCTGGCGAAGGCGGGGGCCCTGGCGAATGCGGCGGCCCGGCGGAGCGCGGCGATGCGCCCGACATCGCGGGCCGGAGGGGAAAGGCTGTCGCGCATCGTGGCAGGGTCCTCGCTCATGCGCCCCCGACTCGGTCTGCGCCGCAGGCGGGCCGGACCGGGAGCAGCGGCATTTACCCCGTTCTCTGGGGCGGAAATATGGCGCAAGATCAGGGAAATATGACGGAAACGGCGCCGGCCGCGGGGCTGGCCGAGGCCGCTGCCCCTGCCGGCCCCGGCAGCGGCCCGCTTTTGACGACGGGTCAGGCGCGGATGCGGGGTGCAATCCCGGGTTTCCGCCTCTAGGGTGTTCGCGGCATCCCGCTGCGGGGGCCGGAGCAGACAGGAGGATAGTCATGCACGTCGCTGGTGAACCGAGCTTTCGCGAGTCCGTCGATCTGATGTTCAACCGGGCCGTCGGCCTGATGGATCTCTCGCCGGGGCTGGAGCAGAAGATCCGGGTCTGCAACTCCACCTATACCGTGCGCTTCGGGGTGCGGCTGCGCGGCAAGATCTTCACCTTCACCGGCTACCGCTCGGTGCATTCCGAACATATGGAGCCGGTCAAGGGCGGCATCCGCTATGCGCTGTCGGTCAGCCAGGACGAGGTCGAGGCGCTGGCGGCGCTGATGACCTACAAATGCGCGCTGGTCGAGACGCCGTTCGGCGGCTCCAAGGGGGGGCTCTGCATCGACCCGCGCGCCTGGGACGAGCACGAGCTGGAGCAGATCACCCGCCGCTTCGCCTATGAGCTGATCAAGCGCGACCTGATCAACCCGGCGCAGAACGTGCCCGCGCCCGACATGGGCACCGGCGAGCGCGAGATGGCCTGGATCGCCGACCAATACGCCCGGATGAACACCACCGACATCAACGCCAAGGCCTGCGTCACCGGCAAGCCGCCGCATGCCGGCGGCATCCGTGGCCGGGTCGAGGCGACGGGGCGGGGCGTACAATACGCGCTGCGCGAGTTCTTCCGCCATGCCGAGGACAAGGCCAAGGCCGGGCTTTCCGGCGATCTCGACGGCAAGCGGGTCATCGTGCAGGGGCTGGGCAATGTCGGCTATCACGCCGCCAAGTTCCTGTCGGAGGAGGATGGCGCGATCATCACCGGCATCATCGAGCATGACGGCGCGCTGGTGTCGGAGACCGGGATCGATGTCGAGGCGGTGCGGCAGTGGATCACCAAGACCGGCTCGGTGAAGGGCTATCCGCTGGCCACCGTGGTCGAGGACGGCGCCTCGGTGCTGGAGGAGGCCTGTGACATCCTGATCCCGGCGGCGATGGAGGGGGTGATCACGCTGGCCAATGCCGACCGGATCAAGGCCCCGCTGATCATCGAGGCGGCGAACGGGCCAATCACCTATGGCGCCGACGAGATCCTGCGCAAGCGCGGCGTGGTGATCATCCCCGACATGTATGCCAATGCCGGCGGGGTGACGGTCTCCTATTTCGAATGGGTGAAGAACCTCAGCCACATCCGCTTCGGCCGCATGCAGCGCCGGGCGGAGGAGGCGCGCAGCCGGGCGCTGGTGGAGGAGCTGGAGCGGCTCTCGGCCGATCAGGGGCTGGGCTGGCAGCTGATGCCGGACTTCAAGCAGAAGTTCATGCAGGGCTCGGACGAGCTGATGCTGGTGCGCTCGGGTCTCGACGACACGATGCGCGCCGCCTATCAGGCGATGCGCGAGGTCTGGCACAGCCGCAATGATGTCGAGGATCTGCGGGTGGCGGCCTATATCGTGTCGATCGACCGGGTGGCCAAGACCTACCGCTCGAAGGGGCTGTAAGCCGCCTTTCATTCGGCGCGGCGGCTTGCGCCGCCGCGTCTTCCTCCGGCGGGCTCAGGCCATCGCCGCCTCGCGCCGCTCGGCCAGGGCCTGGCGCAGGATCTGGAACGAGGAGGACAGGAACAGCCCCGACATCAGCCCGGCGACCAGCAGGTCTGGCCAGGCGGCGCCGGTCAGCGCCACCGCGCCGGCCGCGCCCATCACCGCCACATTGCCCACCGCGTCGTTGCGGCTGCAGAGCCAGACCGAGCGCACATTGGCGTCGCCATCCTTGTAGCGCATCAGGATCACCACGCTGGCGAGATTGGCCGCCAGCGCCAGCGCACCGACCACGCCCATCACCGAGGCCTCGGGCACGCCCAGCACCATCAGTTGCCAGAGCGTCGAGCCGAAGACCCAGAGCCCCATCGCGCCCAGCGAAAGCCCTTTCAGCAGCGCGACCTGCGCCCGCCGGGCCAGCGGCATGCCGATGACCGCGAGGCTCAGCCCGTAGGTCAGCGTGTCGCCCAAGAAATCCAGCGCGTCGGCCCGCAGCGCCTGCGACCCGGCCAGCGCCCCGGCGGTCATCTCGACGAGGAACATCGCCCCGTTGATCGCGATCACCAGCCAAAGCGCGCGGCGATAGGCGGGCGACAGCCCCTCGAACCGCGGCGGGGCGGCGTGGCAATGGCATCCGGCTGACATGGGGAACTCCGTTTGTATCTGCGTCGAGTCGGGCGTAACATCTACAGTCGCTGTAGCTGCAAGGAGTTTTTTTCATGTCTATCACCATCGGCGAAGTCACCATCGGCGAGGCCGCCCGGCTGAGCGGCGTGAAGGTGAACACGATCCGCTTCTACGAGGACCGCGGGCTTTTGCCCGCGCCCCCTCGCTCGGACGGCAACCAGCGGCTCTACGGCGATGACCATGTGGCGCGGCTGCGCTTCATCCGCCACGCGCGCGATCTGGGCTTTCCGCTGCCCGAGGTGGCCGAACTGCTGGACCTCGCCCACCGGCCCGAGGCGCCCTGCGATGCGGCCGACGCCATCGCCCGGCGCCAGCTGGCCGAGGTTCAGCGGCGGATCTCGCAATTGCAGAGCCTCGCCGGCGAGCTGGAGCGGATGATCGGTTTCTGTGCGCATGACCGGGTCGCGACCTGCCGCATTCTGGAAACGCTCGCCGATCATGCACTCTGCGCCACGGATCACCATGCTGGCCGAGATGCGACGTCGGATGTCGCGATAGGAACAGCATCGCACGCCGGTCCTTGAAACTTGGGATCAACCCGGTTCAAGCTGCCGGGAAACGAGGGGGCAGGGCGCGATGCGATATTCCGGGCTGAAGGTGATTGCCGAGGGGCTGGCCGGCAACCGGGGCTGGCGCGGCATGTGGCGCGACCCGGCGCCGAAGCCGGAATATGACGCGGTGATCATCGGCGGCGGCGGGCATGGGCTCGCCACGGCCTATTACCTCGCCAAGACCTTCGGCCTGACCAATATCGCGGTGCTCGAGAAGGGCCACATCGGCTCCGGCAACATCGGGCGCAACACGACCATCGTGCGCGCCAACTACTTCCTGCCCGGCAACTCCGAGTTCTATTCCCATTCGCTGAAGCTCTGGGAGGGGTTGGAGGCGGATCTGAACTACAACGTGATGCATTCGCAGCGCGGGCTGATCAACCTGTTCCACTCCGACGGCCAGCGCGACGCCTTCGTGCGGCGCGGCAACGCGATGATCAACCAGGGCGACGACGCGATCCTTCTGGACCGCGAGGGAGTGCGCGAGCATCTGCCCTATCTCGATTTCGAACAGACCCGCTTTCCGATCTACGGTGGCCTGCTGCACCCGCGCGGCGGCACCGCGCGGCACGATGCGGTGGCCTGGGGCTATGCGAGGGGGGCCGACCGGCGCGGGGTGGATCTGATCCAGAATTGCGAAGTGACCGGGATCGATATCGAGAACGGCCGCGTCACCGGCGTGCAGACCACGCGCGGCGCGATCCGGGCGAAGAAGGTCGGCATGGTCGCCGCGGGCCGCTCCGGTCAGGTGGCGGCGATGGCCGGGATGCGGCTGCCGGTCGAAAGCCACATCCTGCAGGCCTTCGTCACCGAGGGGCTGAAGCCGGTGATCGACCATGTGATCAGCTTCGGCATGGGGCATTTCTACATCAGCCAGTCCGACAAGGGCGGGCTGGTCTTCGGCGGCGATCTCGATTTCTACGCCTCCTACGCCAGCCGCGGCAACCTGCCGATGGTCGAGCATGTGATGGAGGCCGGCATGACGCTGATGCCGATGATCGGCCGCGCCAAGGTGCTGCGCTCCTGGGGCGGCATCATGGACATGACGCCCGACGGCTCGCCGATCATCGACCGCACGCCGGTCGAGGGGCTCTACGTCGATTGCGGCTGGAACTACGGCGGCTTCAAGGCGGTCCCGGCCTCCGGCTGGTGCATGGCGCATCTGATGGCCACCGACCAGCCGCACGAGGTCGCCCGCCGCTTCCGCCTCGACCGTTTCGCCACCGGCCATCTTCTCGACGAAGAAGGCACCGGCTCGCAGCACAACCTGCACTGAGGAAATGATGTGATGATTAGACCAATCGTCGAGTACGCAGCCTTAGATTGCTCACATAAATCAAACTACGAGTATAAGATTTTTGATGATGTTGAGTGTAGCTCTCACTCATACTGGGGCGAAATTGTAGGGCGTCTAAAGACCTCCAATGGGTTGTACATCTTCTATGATAGCGTCTCTAAGCCTCTATACGTCGGAATCGCGCCGTCACAAACAATCTGGGTGCGCGCTAACCAATCCTATAACAAGTTTCGAGATCGCCAAGCTAGACTGGTTGGAGTAAAACACCCTTCAAGCAACGTAATGTACAATCCCTCGCAAGTGCGCCCCGTTCGCAGAACCGGTTTCACGCTTGCAGATGTGGCGTCGTACTTCTCGGCTTATGAGGTCTCGCCAGATCTATTGGGCGGACTAGAAGCATTCGCCATCAGGGCCTTTGGTGGTGCGTTGCTGAACACCAAAATGGAAGGAAATGGCGGACTTGGATTGGCGCCAGTTGAAGTCGAATCAAGCTCGACTGAGGAAGACTGATGCGCATCACCTGCCCCCTCTGCGGCACCCGCGACCGGCGCGAGTTTTATTACTACGGTGCGGAGGATTACCTGCACCGTCCCGCGCCCGATGCCGCGCCGGAGACCTGGGACGACTACCTGCATCTGCGCGACAACCCGGCCGGGGAGACGCGCGATCTGTGGTATCACGAGCTGGGCTGCGCCTCCTGGCTGGTCGTCACCCGCAACACGGTCACGCATGAGATTTCCGCGGTCGAACTGGTGGCGGAGGTCTCGGCATGAGGATCGACGGCAAGGGACTGGTCGACCGCTCCACCCGCATCGACTTCCGCTTCGACGGGCAGGCGCTGACGGGGTTCGAGGGCGACACGCTGGCTTCGGCGCTGCTGGCCAATGGCGTTAAGCTGGTCGGGCGCAGCTTCAAGTATCACCGCCCGCGCGGCATCCTCACCGCCGGATCGGAGGAACCCTCGGCGCTGGTCGAGATCCTCGAGGGCAATCAGCAGACCCCGAACGTCCGCGCCACGGTACAGGAGCTGCACGAGGGGCTGGTCGCCCGCAGCCAGAACCGCTGGCCCTCGCTGAAATACGATCTTCTGGCGGTCAACGATCTGGCCGCGCCCTTCCTCTCGGCGGGGTTCTACTACAAGACCTTCATGTGGCCGCGCGCCTTCTGGGAAAGCCTGTACGAGCCGATGATCCGCCGCGCCGCGGGGCTCGGCAGCCTGTCGGGGCAGCACGACGATGCGGCTTACGAGAAGGCCTATGCCTTCTGCGACCTGCTGGTGATCGGAGCGGGGCCGACGGGGCTGATGGCCGCGCTCACCGCCGCCCGGGCCGGGGCCGATGTGATCCTCGCCGACGAGGACGCGAGGATGGGCGGACGGCTGCTGGCCGAGACTGCGCCGCTGGATGGCGGTCCGGCGGTCGACTGGGTGGAGCGGGTGCTGGCCGAGTTGCGCAGCATGCCCAATGTCCGGCTGATGACCCGCACTGCCGTGACCAGCGTGCATGACGACGGCACCTATGGCGCGCTGGAGCGGGTGGGGCTGCATCTTGCGCCCGCGGCCGATCTGCCGCGCGAGTGCTTCTGGCGCATCGTGGCGCGGCAGGCGGTGCTGGCGGCGGGCGCGCTGGAGCGGCCCATCGCCTTCGCCAACAACGACCGCCCCGGCGTGATGACCGCCAGCGCGATCCGCACCTATCTCAACCGCTATGGCGTGGCGCCGGGCCGCAAGGTGACGCTGTTCGCCAACAACGACGAGGCCCGCCGCACCGCCCGCGACCTGATCGCCGCCGGCGTCAGCGTCGCCGCCATCATCGACAGCCGCCCCGACGCCGCCCCCGAGGACGGCTGCCGCGTCATCGCCGGCGGCACGGTCACCGACACCAGGGGCCGTCACGCGCTGAGCCAGATCAGCGTCAGCCACCCCGGCGGCAGCCTGACGCTCGACACCGATTGCCTCGGCATCTCCGGCGGCTGGAACCCGACGCTGCACCTGACCTGCCACCTGAACGGCCGCCCGACATGGGATGCGGGGCTGGCGGCCTTCGTGCCGACACCCGGCGCGGTGCCGGGGCTGATCCCGGCCGGGGGGGCTAAGGGCCTGTTCTCCACCGCCGCTTGCCTTGCCGACGGGCGGCGCGCGGCGGTCGAGGCGCTGGGCGCGCTCGACCTCACCGCCCCCGAGATGGCGCTGCCCGAGGCGGAGGATGCGGCCTACACCCTGCACCCGCTCTGGGCCGTGCCGGGGAAGGGCCGGGCCTGGCTCGATTTCGCCAATGACGTGACGGTGAAGGACGTCGAACTCGCCGCGCAGGAAAGCTTCCGCTCGGTCGAGCACATGAAGCGCTACACCACGCAGGGCATGGCGCCGGATCAGGGCAAGAACTCCAACGTGGGCGCGCTGGCGGTGCTGGCCGATACCACCGGCCGCGGCATCCCCGAGACCGGCACCACCACCTTCCGCCCGCCGTTCAGCCCGGTCTCCATCGCCGCGATGGGCGCGGGCGGGCGGGCCGAGGGCTTTGCCCCGCAACGCTTCACCACCTCGCACCGGCCCACCGTCGAACGCGGCGCGCCGATGATCGAGGCCGGGCTCTGGTATCGCCCGAGCTATTTCCCCAAACCCGGCGAGACCACCTGGCGCGAGGCCTGCGACCGCGAGGTGCGCATGGTGCGCGGCTGCGTCGGCGTCTCCGACGTCTCGACCCTGGGCAAGATCGACATCCAGGGCGCCGATGCCGCGCGCTTCCTCGATCTGGTCTATACCAACACCTTCTCCACCCTCCCGGTCGGGCGGGTGCGCTACGGGCTCATGCTGCGCGAGGATGGCCATGTGCTCGACGACGGCACCACGGCGCGGCTGGGCGAGCAGCACTACCTGATGACCACCACCACCGCCGCGGCGGGGCTGGTGATGCGGCATCTCGACTTCGTGCAGCAGGCCTTCTGCAAGGGCTGGGACGTCCGCACCATCTCGGTGACCGAGGCCTGGGCGCAATTCGCCATCGCCGGGCCCAAGGCCCGCGCGCTGCTGAACTCGCTGCTCGATGCGCCGCTCAGCGACTTCCCCTTCATGGCCTGCGGCGCCGTCAGCGTCCACGGGACGCCGGCGCGGCTGTTCCGCATCTCCTTCTCCGGCGAGGAGGGCTATGAACTCGCCGTCCCCGCCCGCTATGGCGAGGCGCTGTTCCGCGATCTGGTGAACCGCGCCGAAACCCTCGGCGGCGGCCCCTACGGGATGGAGGCGCTGAACGTGCTGCGGATCGAGAAGGGCTTCATCACCCATGCCGAGATCCATGGCCGCACCACCGCCTTCGACATCGGCATGGAGGGCATGGTCTCGGCCAAGAAGGACTGCATCGGCAAGGCGGCGGCACAGCGCCCGGGCCTCGTCGGCCCGGCGCGCGAGCAGCTGGTGGGCCTGCGGCCGCTTGGCGATCAGGCGCCCACGGCCGGCGCGCATCTCTTCACCCTGGGCGAGGAGGGTGAAGCGCGAGACCGATCAGGGCTATGTCACCTCGGTCTGCTGGTCGCCGACGCTGGGCCATTGGCTGGCGCTGGGCTTCCTGCGCAACGGCCGCGCCCGCAAGGACGAGACGGTGCGGCTGGTCGACCATCTGCGCGGCATCGACATCCTCTGCGAGGTCACCCATCCGGTTGTGCATGACAAGGAAGGAGTGAAGCTCCGTGGCTAGTCTCATCGCCCGCTCACCGCTCGCCGGCCAGGCGCCGCTGGTCCTCGGCCGGCTGCGGCTGGCGGAGGGCCGGCCCGGCCCGATCACCTCGCTGGCCCGGCTGAAGGACCGCCCGCTGGACGCGCTGCTGGAGGCGGCGGGGCTGAGTTTCCCGGCGCCGAACAGCATGGTCAGCACCGAGACGCACCGTCTGGTCTGGACCGGGCGCGATCAGGCCTTCCTCTTCGGCCCGCCGCTCGAGGGGTTGGGCGCGGCCTGCGCCGCGACCGACCAGTCCGATGGCTGGGCCAGCCTGCTGCTGGAAGGGCCGGGGGCGGAGGAGGCGCTGATGCGGCTCGTCCCGCTCGACCTGCGGCTGACCGCCTTCCCGCAGGGCCGCACCGCCCGTGCGCCGCTGAACCACATGCAGGCGATCCTGATGCGGACCGGGCCGGAGGCCTTCACCGTGCTGGTGTTCCGCTCGATGGCGCAGTCGGCCTGGCACGAGATCGGCACGGCGATGCGGAGTTTGGCGGCGCGGGCGGCGATCGGCTGAGGGCGTGCTCGGGGCCGCGCGTCCTTCGTTGGAACCCTGCTGCCGGCAGGGTTTCCGGGCGCTTAGAACCCCCGAGGATAGTTAGGCCAAGATGAAAAGGGGAAGGGGGCTTGGCGTGACGCCGCCCTGCGCAACCGGGCTGTTGCGCGCCGCTGGACTTGCGCGGCCTCAGCCCCGATATAGGGAGCATGAGCCTGCCCCCCGGATTCCTCGACGAACTGAACAACCGCATCTCGCTCAGCCAGGTGGTCGGGCGCAAGGTGACGTGGGATCTGCGCAAGTCGAACCAGGGCAAGGGCGACATGTGGGCGCCGTGCCCCTTCCATCAGGAAAAATCGGCCAGCTTCCACGTCGACGACCGCAAGGGCTTCTACTACTGCTTCGGCTGCCACGCGAAGGGCGACGCCATCGGTTTCATCAAGGAGACCGAGAACGTCAGCTTCATCGAGGCGGTCGAGATCCTCGCCCGCGAGGCCGGGATGCCGATGCCTGCCCGCGACCCGCGCGCGGCGCAGAAGGCCGACCACCGCACCCAGCTGGTGCAGGTGGTGGAGGAGGCGGTGAAATACTACCGCCTGCAGCTCCGCTCCGGCGCGGGCGCGGCGGCGCGCGACTATCTGGCCAAGCGCCGGCTGGGGCAGGAGGGGCAGGACCGTTTCGAGCTGGGCTTTGCCCCCGATGCGCGGCAGGGGCTGCTGAATGCGCTGAAGGCCAAGGGGTTTTCGCCAGAGCTCATCGTCGCCTCCGGCGTCTGTGCCAAACCCGAGGATGGCGGCGAGCCCTATGACCGGTTCCGCGGCCGGATCATCTTTCCGATCCGCGACGGGCGGGGCCGGGCGATCAGCCTTGGCGGGCGGGCGATGGACCCGAACGCCCGGGCGAAATACCTCAACGGCCCCGAGACCGAGCTCTTCGACAAGGGCCGCAACCTCTACAACCACGGCCCGGCGCGCGAGGCGGCGGGCAAGGGGCAGCCCCTGGTGGTGGCCGAAGGCTACATGGACGTGATCGCGCTGAGCGAGGCGGGGTTCCATGCCACGGTCGCGCCGTTGGGCACTGCCGTCACCGAAGCGCAGCTGCAGCTGATGTGGCGCATCCATGCCGAGCCGGTGATCGCGCTCGACGGCGACACCGCCGGCATCCGCGCCGCGCTGAGGGTCATCGACCTCGCCCTGCCGCTGCTGGAGGCGGGGCAGGGGCTGCGCTTTGCGGTGATGCCGCCGGGGCTCGACCCCGACGACCTGCTGAAGTCGCAGGGCGCGCCCGCGATGCAAAAGGTGATCGAGACCGCGCAGCCGATGGTCAACCTGCTGTGGCGGCGCGAGACCGAGGGCAAGGTCTTCGACAGCCCCGAGCGCCGGGCGGCGCTGGACAAGACGCTGCGCGCGGCGATCCTGCGGATCAAGGACCCCTCGATCCGCCACCATTACGGCGAGGAGATCAACCGGCTGCGGCGGGAGATCTTCGGGTCGCTGCCGAAACGGTCCTTCACCGCCTTCGGCAAGGGCTTCCGCAAGGATGCGCCGCAGCCGCCGGCGGCCGCCACCCGCGCCTCGCTGCTGGCGAGCTCGGCCTCGGAGCATGTCGAGGACGAGATGCGGATCGCCGTCATCCTCGCCACGCTGGCGGTGCATCCGAACCTCGTGCACCGCTTCGAGACCTCGCTGGAGCTGCTGACGCTGCAGAGCCTCGACCACCAGCGGCTGCGCTCGGCGCTGCTGGCCGAGGCGGACACGCCGGATGTGGTGATGGCGCGGCAGAATCTGGCGGCGAACGCCGGCCAAGCCCTTGAAAGACTGCTCGAGCTCACCCATGTCCGCATCTGCCCGCCCGTGCGCAATCCGCAGGATACCGAGAAGGCGATGATGTGCCTCGCGGAGGAGCTGGCCAAGCTGGAAGCCCGGCGCGGAGCGAGACAGGAAATCGAGGATGCGGTGGAAGACTTGTCGGGATTGGCCGACGAAGGTCTGACATGGCGTCTCTCGCAGGCCGCTGCGGCGCGTCATCGCGCCGACAGATCGCGTCTGGACGACTCATCCGACTTGGGCGAAGACCGGTCAGCCCTGTCGAAACACCTGCAAAACTTGATCGACGGGCAGGTCTGGGTAAAGAAAAAAGGCTAATGCGCTTCCCCCTTCTGTGATTCGCGCTATTGATTCGATAGACCGGCTGGAACGATTCGAACCTATCCGGCTTATACCTCTCGGCCCCGCCCCCTAGGAGCATCCATGGCAGTCAAAGACACCGACGACGGCAAACCCGAAGAGCAGGACGCCGAATCCTCTCTCGATATGAGTCAAGCCGCCGTCAAACGGATGATCGCCGATGCCCGTGAGCGCGGCTACATCACCTATGACCAGCTGAACGCCGTCCTGCCGCCCGAGCAGGCCTCGTCCGAGCAGATCGAGGACGTGATGTCGATGCTCTCGGAAATGGGCATCAACGTCATCGAGAATGACGAGGCGGAAGAGGGCGAGACGGCGGGCGAGCTGGTGGAGACCACCTCCTCCTCGCGCGAGATTGCCGTCTCCGGCACCTCGGCCGAGGCGCTGGACCGCACCGATGACCCGGTGCGGATGTATCTGCGCGAGATGGGCTCGGTCGAACTCCTCAGCCGCGAGGGCGAGATCGCCATCGCCAAGCGGATCGAGGCCGGGCGCAACACGATGATCGCCGGGCTCTGCGAAAGCCCGCTGACCTTCCAGGCCATCACCATCTGGCGTGACGAGCTTCTGTCGGAAGACATCCTGCTGCGCGACGTGATCGACCTCGAGGCGACCTTCGGCCGCTCGCTCGACGGCGACGACGAGCTGGAGGGCGCCGGGCTGGAAGGCGTCGACGTGACGGCGGCCCCCGCCGCGCCGCGCCGCAACGGCGCCGAGGAGCCGGAGCTCGACGCCGACGGCAACCCGATCAGCCGCGCCGAGGAAGAGGATGACGACGACGAGGCCTCGGCCATGTCGCTCGCCGCGATGGAGGCCGCGCTGAAGCCGCGCGTGCTGGAGACGCTGGAGCTGATCGCCCGCGACTACGCCACGCTGGCCGAGATGCAGGACCTGCGGATGTCGGCGACGATGAACGCCGAGCGGCGGTTCTCGCAGACCGACGAGGCGGCCTATCAGAAGCTGCGTTCCGAGATCGTGGTGCTGGTCAACGGGCTGCACCTGCACAACAACCGGATCGAAGCGCTGATCGACCAGCTCTACGGCATCAACCGCAAGATCATGGCGATCAACTCGGGCATGGTGAAGCTGGCCGACGCGGCCCGCATCAACCGCCGCGAGTTCATCGAGGAGTATCAGGGCTACGAGCTCGATCCCTCCTGGGCCGACCGCATGGCGGCCAAGGCCGGGCGGGGCTGGCAGGCGCTGATGGAGAAGAGCCGCGACAAGGTCGAGGATCTGCGCAACGACATGGCGCAGGTCGGCCAGTATGTCGGCGTCGACATCAGCGAGTTCCGCCGCATCGTCAACCAGGTGCAGAAGGGCGAGAAGGAAGCGCGGCAGGCCAAGAAGGAGATGGTCGAGGCCAACCTGCGTCTCGTGATCTCGATCGCCAAGAAATACACCAACCGCGGTCTGCAGTTCCTCGACCTGATCCAGGAAGGCAACATCGGCCTGATGAAGGCGGTGGACAAGTTCGAATACCGCCGCGGCTACAAGTTCTCGACCTATGCGACCTGGTGGATCCGTCAGGCGATCACCCGCTCCATCGCAGATCAGGCGCGGACCATCCGCATCCCGGTCCACATGATCGAGACGATCAACAAGCTGGTCCGCACCGGCCGGCAGATGCTGCACGAGATCGGCCGCGAGCCGACCCCGGAAGAGCTGGCCGAAAAGCTGCAGATGCCGCTGGAGAAGGTCCGCAAGGTGATGAAGATCGCCAAGGAGCCGATCTCGCTCGAAACGCCGATCGGCGACGAGGAGGACAGCCAGCTCGGCGATTTCATCGAGGACAAGAACGCGATCCTGCCGCTGGATTCCGCCATTCAGGAGAACCTGAAGGAAACCACGACCCGGGTTCTGGCCAGCCTCACCCCGCGCGAGGAGCGGGTTCTGCGGATGCGCTTCGGCATCGGCATGAACACCGACCACACGCTCGAGGAAGTCGGCCAGCAGTTCAGCGTGACCCGCGAGCGCATCCGCCAGATCGAGGCGAAGGCGCTGCGCAAGCTCAAACACCCCAGCCGGTCGCGGAAGCTGCGCAGCTTCCTCGACCAATAGGAAGACGCGATGAAAACCTTGCTTGCCGCGCTGGCCCTGGGTGGGGCCCTGACCGGGGCCCTCACCGTCCCGGCCCATGCCTTCCGGGCGCAGAACGATCTGATCGTCGACGGGTCGGGGACCGAGTTCCACGTGCAGGCCTCGCCGGGGCAGGGGGCGTCGCAATCCTGGTGCGCGGCGGGTGATTACGTGATCCGCGATCTCGGGATGGCGCCGACCACCCGGATCTGGCGCACCTCCGAGCCGCCGCGGCGGCAGGGTCAGGGCGTCAGCTTCTCGCTGACCCCGGAGGGCGCGGCCAGCAAGACCGGGCTTCTGGTGCTCGGGGCCGAGGGCGCCTCGCTCACCGCGGCCTTCGCCCAGCAGCATTGCTTCCGCTATCCGGAGCAGGACGACGACGACAGCTGAGCCTTTAGGCCGGTATCGAGAAAGGCGCAGGGCGATGGCCCTGCGCCTTTTGCGTTCAGGCGAGGTTTTCCTTGAAGAACTCCACCGTCCGCTGCCAGGCCAGCTCTGCCGCCGCCTCGTCGTAGCGCGGGGTGGAGTCGTTGTGGAAACCGTGGTTCACGCCGGGGTAGATGTGGGCCTCGTAGTCGACGCCCGCCTCCTTCAGCGCCGCCTCATAGGCCGGCCAGCCCTCGTTCACCCGCTCGTCCATCTCGGCGTAGTGGATCAGCAGCGGCGCCTCGATCTTCGACACATCCGCCGGGTTCGGCTGGCGACCATAGAAGGGGACGGCCCCGCCCAGCTCCGGATAGGCTACCGCCGCCGCATTGGCGACGCCGCCGCCATAGCAGAAGCCGGTGATCCCCACCTTGCCGGTGGATTGCGGATCGGCCATCAGGAACTCGACCGCCGCGAAGAAGTCGTTCATCAGCTTCTCGGGATCGACCGAGGATTGCAGCTCGCGGCCCTTCTCGTCATTGCCCGGGTAGCCGCCGACCGTGGTCAGCCCGTCCGGCGCCAGCGCGAGGAAGCCGTCCTTGGCCAGCCGCCGCGCCACATCCTCGATATAGGGATTGAGCCCGCGGTTCTCATGCACCACCACCACCGCGGGCCAAGGGCCCTCGCCCTCGGCAGGCCGCACCCGGTAGCCGCGCACCTCGCCATGACCGTTGGGCGAGGGATACATGATGTATTCGCCGACGATGCTCTCGTCGTTGAAGCTGACCTGCTCGGCCAGCGCATAGTTCGGGCTCATCATCGACAGGATCGCCGCCGCGGTCAGACCGCCCACCGCGAACTTGCCGGCGCGGTCGAGAAACTCGCGTTTGCTGATCTTGCCATGCGCGTAATAGTCGTAAAGCTCCAGCAGCTCCTGATCGAAGTCCTTGGCCGTCATCCGGGTCATCGGGGTCTCCCTGTTTCATTGATGCGCATCAAGGGTAGCCCGGTTGCGCCGGAAGTCGCCATCACAGCCGCGTCAGCGATTGAGTCTCCCGCGCCACAGGTTCGCCCCCTCATCTAGTGGTGGGAACTTTCCCCTGTGCAACAAATCGACCCTTGCCTATAGTCTTGTGGATAAGAAGGGGTGCAACCCCCGATGAGGCAGGCACCGGACAATCGAAGGGGGAGGCATGCGCTGCCCATTCTGCGGAAACATCGATACCCAGGTCAAGGACAGCCGTCCCGCGGAGGATCACGTCTCGATCCGTCGCCGGCGCTTCTGCCCGGCCTGCGGCGGCCGCTTCACCACCTATGAGCGGGTGCAGCTGCGCGACCTCGTGGTCATCAAATCCTCCGGCAAGCGCGAGGATTTCGACCGCACCAAGCTGGAACGCTCGATCCGCATCGCCATGCAGAAGCGGCCGATCGACCCGGAGCGCATCGACCAGATGATCTCGGGCATCGTGCGGCGGCTTGAATCGCTGGGCGATACAGACATCTCCTCCAAGGTGATCGGCGAGATCGTGATGGAAAGCCTCGCCCGGATCGACACCGTGGCCTATGTGCGCTTCGCCAGCGTGTACAAGAACTTCCAGGCCGCCGACGATTTCGACAAGTTCGTCTCGGAACTGCGGCCCGCCGGCGCCGTCGAGGAGTGAGCGACGCGCGCTACATGGCGCTCGCGCTCTCCCTCGGGGCGCGGGGCCTCGGGCGCACCTGGCCCAACCCCGCCGTCGGCTGCGTCATCGTGCAGCGCAACCGCATCGTCGGTCGCGGCTGGACCCAGCCCGGCGGCCGCCCGCATGCCGAGGTCATGGCGCTGCGGCAGGCGGGGGAGGCGGCGCGCGGCGCCACCGCCTATGTCAGCCTCGAACCCTGCGCCCATCACGGCAAGACCCCGCCCTGCGCCGAGGCGCTGATCGCGGCGGGCGTATCGCGGGTGGTGACGGCGCTGGAAGACCCCGATCCCCGGGTGGCGGGCCGCGGCCATGCCATGCTGCGCGCGGCGGGGATCGAGGTGACTGAAGGGGTGATGGGGGCCGAGGCGGCGGAGGCCAATGCCGGCTTCCTGAAGCGCGTGACCCAAGGGCTGCCGCTGGTGACGCTGAAGCTCGCCACCACGATTGATGGCCGTATCGCCACCGCCTCCGGCGAGAGCCGCTGGATCACCGGGCCCGAGGCGCGTCGCGCCGTGCATGGGCTGCGGATGAGCCATGATGCGGTGATGGTGGGCGCGGGCACGGCGCTCGCCGACGACCCCGACCTCACGGTGCGCGACATGGGGGCAGGGCATCAGCCGGTCCGCATCCTGATCGACAGCCGGCTGCGCCACAGCCCGGAGAGCCGCCTCGGCCGCACGGCGGATCAGCACCCGGTCTGGATCTGCCACGGCCCCGGCGCGCCGACGGCGGCGCGCGAGGCCTGGGCGCGGACGGGCGCGCTGCTGCTGGACTGTCCGGAGACCGATGGTCGCATCGACCTGCGCGCGGCGCTGGCGCTGCTGGCCGGCAGGGGCCTGACCCGCATCCTCTGCGAGGGCGGGGCGCAGCTTGCCGCGAGCCTGGTGGCCGGGCGGCTCTGCGACGCGCTGCTGCTGTTCCAGGCCGGAAAACTGATCGGGGCCGAGGGCCATCCCGCCCTCGGCCCCCTCGGCCTCCCGCTCCTCGCCGCCGCGCCGCGCTTCCGCATGGTGGCGGCGGAAGCGGTGGGCGAGGATCTCATGCAGCGTTGGCTGCCCGAGTGATCACCCCCGCCTGATCACCAATGCCCGGTGTTGGGCATCGAGACCCAGGGTTCCGCCGGCTCCAGCGGGTCGCCTTCCTGCAGCAGCTCGATCGACACGTTGTCGGGGCTGCGCACGAAGGCCATGTGCCCGTCGCGCGGCGGGCGGTTGATCACCACGCCATTGGCCTGCAGATGGGCGCAGAGCTCGTAGATATTGCCGACGCGGTAGGCCAGATGGCCGAAGTGGCGGCTGTCGGACGGCAGGCCCTCGTCGCCATCCCAGTTGTAGGTCAGCTCCACCGGCGTCTCCGGCTGGCCCGGCGCGGCCATGAACAGCAGCGTGAAGCGGCCCTTCTCGTTGTCGATCCGCCGGGTCTCTTCCAGCCCCAGCAGCTTGAAGAACGCGACCGTCGCGTCGAGATCCTTAACCCGGACCATGGTGTGAAGGTATTTGAGCTGCATCTTGGTCTCCTTTTCGTCGGGCAGGACAGTAGCACGCGGAGCGGCGAAGGAAAGGCGACCGCGTTACCGGTTTTCAAATCCCCGTCCACGCCCTAAACAGGGCCAAACCGTCCAGCCGGAGGCCCCGCCCATGCCGATCACCCCCGAACAACAGGCCGAGATCGAGGCGGCCCGTGGCGCCCCGCAGGCCACGCTGCGCGCCGTCAGCCCCGGCATGGAGGCGCATCTCTACCGCGCGCATGAGGTGCTCGACCACGGCTTCATCCGGGTCATCGACTACATGGGCGACGACGCCGCCATCGTGCAGGCCGCCCGGGTGTCCTACGGCGCCGGCACCAAGCATGTGTCGAATGACGAGGGGCTGATCCGCTACCTGATGCGGCACTGGCACTCCACCCCCTTCGAGATGTGCGAGATCAAGCTGCATGTGAAGCTGCCGGTCTTCGTCGCCCGGCAGTGGATCCGCCACCGCACGGCGAATGTGAACGAATATTCGGCCCGCTATTCGATTCTCGACCGGGAGTTCTATATCCCGCATCCGTCCCAGCTTGCCGCGCAGAGCACGGTGAACAACCAGGGCCGCGGCGCGGTGCTGGAGGGCGAGGAGGCGGCGCGGGTGCTGGAGATCCTGAAGTCCGACGCCGGCCGGGCCTATGACAATTACGAGGCGATGCTGTCGCCGGAGGGCCCCGACGGCGCCCCGCAGCAGGGCCTCGCCCGCGAGCTGGCGCGGATGAACCTGCCGATGAACATCTACACCCAGTGGTACTGGAAGGTGGACCTGCACAACCTGTTCCACTTCCTCCGCCTGCGTGCCGACGCCCATGCGCAATACGAGATCCGGGTCTATGCCGACGAGATCTGCAAGGTGGTGGCCGACTGGGTGCCCTTGGCCTTCGCCGCCTTCGAGGATTACCGGATGGGCGGGGTGAACCTGTCCGGCAAGGCGATGGCCTGCCTGCGGCGGATGCTGAAGGGCGAGACCGTGACGCAGGAGAGCTCGGGCATGTCGAAGGGCGAGTGGCGGGAGTTTATGGCGGCGGTGGGGTGATGAATGAAGTTTATTTTCTTAGATGACTCTAGGCAAAAGAATCCAAAGCGGGCTCGTATGGGGCCTTTGGTCGGAGTTGGAGGGATTATCGTTGACGCAGACGCGTTAGGCAGTCTGGAATCCGAGATCGATTTGATTTGTACGAAGAGCTATCGGTTTCCGGCTCGAGCGATGTTCAAGTGGTCGCCGGGAAGCGGCGATTGGTTTCGGAGCGCAATCATTGGTGAAGAGCGTGAGGCATTTTACGCTGATGTGCTTTTGGCTTGTAAAAATCATGCCGCTAGGGCTGTAGTCGCGGTTTGCGACGTGACAAAAACGAAGGCAAATTCCAGTGCGACTGATAGCGAGATCGATGCGCTAATTCTAACGTTGGAGCGATTTCACACGTCTTTGTCCTCCTCTGAACCGGGGTTTGTTGTTGTCGCAAAGCCATCAGGCGGCACAACGTCCGAGAACAAAATGCTCGCAACCTGTATGGAGCACAAATCTATCGGCACCGATTACGTTAAGTTTTCTAAACTTGCTCAAAATCCTGTTGTGATGCAATCGGCGCATTCTCGTGTTTTGCAGGCCGCAGATTTGGTAGTGTCGGTGACGACTGCCATGGTGTCCGGCAATACAGAGTATGCTGAGAAAATTTTCCCTATGGTGTCGCGGTTATTCTTACGCGACTGGCGCGGACTAATCGGTGGTACTGGATTAAAGGTGCATCCATTTCTTCTCTACAAGAATTTGCACTTTTGGGTCCTTCAAGAAGACGCGTATGCAAAGGGATCGACAGGTTGGTCGCTCCCTGAAAACTCTTGCCCATATGCAAGTAATCCATTGATATATTAGCACCTCGTAGGGTGCGTATTCATTGCGCACCATGATCCGGGCGCCGCATAGGTGCGCAATGAATGCGCACCCTACGGGGTCCGCCCTGAACAACCCCCATACCATTGATTTTGCGATG